>NZ_JBJXRK010000035.1:0-18658 GCF_046224405.1 Gudongella ferriphila
CCTTGCATCAATGTGAGGCTCAAGTGCATCGTAACCATAGCTTAAACTCGGTAGTTTGAAAGTCATAAAATCTCTCCTTTATCTATATTAATCTAATGTTCTCTATTAATATAGCTACCCAGCCTGGTTATTGATAAACATTATCATCTATTAAACATTATCCCGTTTCTAGTCATTGATAAACTGGATTATTTCTGGCATCAGGTCCGGATGGAGCTCAAGGTCAGGATCGCTGTAGGTCTCAAGATTTCCCTCCATATCCCTTGGAGCATCTTTTAGTATGTGGTTCATTCCAGATATGAGGACTGGCTTTGTACCTGCTGCCTGTGAAAGAATCATGGCGTCATTCACTGTTACCTGTACATCATTGTCCCCTTGAATAACCATAATTGGTGAAGAGATTTCCCCATATACTTCCGTTGGGTCGTACTTGAACCAGGATATCAGATATGGTTGGATGCTATCCCTAAAGAGGGATTGCAGGGCATCAGGCACGTTTTCCACAAGTCTCCCCTGCTCCAGCTCAGTTATAATAGGGTCGGTCATGGCTGTTATTTCCTCAGGCTGTCCTGACAGCTGCCTTCTCAGGGTATCAGATGCCCTCTCTCCAACTCCTGCCAGGGATACAAAGCCTGCAACTTCCTTCTGGGCCGCAGCGGCAGCTGAGATCAGTGCACCCTCGCTGTGACCAATAAGATAGATTTGGCTGAATCTTTCGTCCTGCTCAACCTTTTCAATCCACATAACCATATCATTTACGTAATCTTCAAATACAAGGTCCTCTTCACTTTCAATCAGGGACATTGATTTGGCGATTCCCCTCTTGTCAAAACGTAGGGATGCAATTCCGGCCTGAGCCAGGTCTTCTGCCACCATCTTAAGACTATTGTTGTCCCCTGCTATGGCACTGTTACCGTCCCTATCAGTTGGGCCAGACCCCTGATGGATTATTGCAACCTTGAAGGGTCCTTCTCCCTCAGGGAGCATCAGGGACCCTTTGATTTCACCTTCCGCAACCTCCAGGTTGTAGGCCTCCTCTGGAAGACCCCCTTCACCACAACCACCAAGCATAAATAATGCTGCAACCATAATTATAATCAAACCCTTTCTCATGAGTTTTCCCCCTTACATAGATAGGACAGGAGAGTCTTCACCCTCCTGTCGTCTTGCTTCTATAGTGGCTTAAGCTTTGCAGTGAAGTGTCTAAGGACCTTGGGCTCCCAGGTTATTTCATATCCCTTTACCTGATCCTTTCTTGCCTTGATTTCCTTTAGTGCCTCTACTATTACATCAAGGTGAGACTGGGTGTAAACCCTTCTTGGTACTGCAAGTCTTGTAAATTCAAATTGTGATTCTATCTGTTCTCCTGTGTCAGGGTCATTGCCCATCATGTATGAACCGATGTCACAGCTTCTTATCCCAGCTTCAATATAAAGCTCTATTGCCAGAGCCTGTCCTGGGAACTCGTAGTATGGAATATGTGGCAGCAGCTGCTTTGCATCAAGGAAAACCGCATGGCCTCCAACTGGTGACTGGTAGGGTATGCCTTCCTCATCCAGCTTGCCCGCAAGGTATTCCATTTGACCTATTCTGTATCTTAGAAAGTCAACGTTTGTTCCTTCCTGAAGACCTATGGCCATTGCTTCTATATCCCTACCTGAAAGTCCTCCATATGATATGAAGCCTTCATAAGGTATTGTTCTTGCCTTAACCATTTCATACAGGTCCGGGTCATCCTTGACTCCTATAAGCCCTCCCATGTTGATGATTGCATCCTTCTTTGCACTCATGGTAAACACATCAGCATAGCTGAACATTTCCTGGGCAATTTCCTTGATTGACTTGTCCTGGTAGCCTTCTTCTCTCATTTTTATAAAGTAAGAGTTTTCAGCATATCTTGCAGCATCAATGCAAACTGGAATGCCGTAGGATTTTGCGATTTCTGAAGTCTCTCTGATGTTTGACATGGACACCGGCTGACCTCCAGCGCTATTGTTGGTAACAGTTATTATAACCATGCCAACGTTTTCCGGACCATTCTCCTCAATCAGTTCCCTTAACTTAACATTGTCCATGTTGCCTTTGAATGGGTGGAAGTTTACAGTGTCCAATGCCTCAGGAATTACACAGTCAATAGCCCTTGCTCCAGCAAGCTCAACGTGTGCTCTCGTCGTATCAAAATGCATATTTGATATGGCAACTTTACCATCTTGAAGAAAAATTGGCATAACAACCTTCTCTGCAGCTCTACCCTGATGTACAGGTTGGAAATATTTATACCCAAATACATCCTTGGCGGACTCCATAAGATTCTTGTAGCTTCTGGATCCGGAATAAGCCTCATCTCCTACCATGATTCCCGCCCATTGGTCAGCGCTCATGGCACCTGTTCCACTGTCAGTTAAAAGGTCAATGTAAACATCATCTGAGTCCAGGGCAAATACGTTGTAATTTGCCTCCTTTATTTTTTCGATTCTCTCTTCTCTTGTTAAAATCTTGATTGGTTCCACCATCTTGATTTTAAATGGTTCAGCGAAATACTTTGTCATCTTTTCCCCTCCTGGTTTAATATGATTAAAGGTTTCCATTCAGACCGATTTCATCAGCCACTTTTCTCATTCCCATTATGGTCTCGTGGATCACTTCCTTTATGTCCATCCCAAGCATGTCTGCACCCTCAGCGATTACATCCCTGTTTACACCTGCAGCAAAGGACTTCTGGCCCCACTTCTTCTTCACTGACTTGGCTTCCATGTCCATTATTGATTTGCTGGGTCTCATCAAGGCTGTAGCTGCAACCAGCCCTGTAAGCTCATCTATTGTATAGATAACCTTCTCCATTTTTCCCTTTGGCTCTACATCTGTACAAAGCTTCCAACCGTGGCTCATCACTCCCCTGATGTAATCCTCAGGCCAGCCTTCCTCCTTGAGGATCTGCTCTGTAATCTTGCAGTGCTCTTCAGGGTACTTGTCATAGTCAAGGTCGTGAATAAGACCTATCACGCCCCATTTTTCAGGGTCCTCATCAAACAGCTGGGCAAAATGTACCATTGTGGCTTCTACTGCCAGGGCATGCTTGATCTGACTGTCATTTTCAACATATTTTGTTAGCAGCTCGTATGCTTCCTCTCTCGTTGGTTTGTAATCTGACACAAAATCCCTTCTTTCTTTAATCTATTCTATTATCTTATTTTACATAATTTTCTCACAAAAGACAAGAACTCCTTGGTCACTCCTTCAGGTTTCTTGGTAATATAAACCAGAAGATGCTTCCTTCCCCAGGGCTGCTTTCTACCCCTACATGGCCTTTATGGGCAAGAACAATTGTCTTTACCAGTGACAGACCAATACCAGATCCGGTCTTCTGCCTGGTGTGACTCTTTCCACCTCGATAGTACCTTTCCCAGATATAATCCTGCTCCTCCTTATGAATTCCCTGGCCATAATCCTTGATTGAAAATTTCACCTCATCTAGATTACCTTCCATTTTAATTTCAATCCTTTTATCATCCAGTGAGTAATTGATGGCATTGTTTACCAGGTTGTAGACTGCCTGTGAAATCTTCAGCTTATCACCAATGAGTCCAGTTTCTCCCTCTGAGCTTAATGTAATTTCAAATCCTTCATTCTCCACAAAATAGCTGAACCTTTCCAAAACATGTTCGGATTCATTACGAAGATCAAACTCCTCCATTTTAAGTTCTCTAAGCTCTGATTGGATCTTAGTGAGATCCAGCATATCATCAACTAGTCTGCTGAGTTTGTCCGTTTCCTGTATTATTGTGTTCAGATGCTCGTCCCTCTTTTGGATATTATCACCGGATATATCCCTAATCATCTCACCATAGGATTTTATAAGTGTAAGAGGTGTCTTTAGGTCATGAGTTATATTTGCAATAAAGTCCCGCCTCAGCTCTTCACTTTTCTTAAGCTCCTTGGTTGCCTGACTTAAGGTATCGGCAAGATTGTCGATCTCCTGATAATCACCCTTTCTGAACTCCACATCATACCTTCCTTCACCCAAACCCTTTGCACTTCTTGTGATGCTTATTATTGGCGCTGAAAGTCTATTTGAAAGGAAAAGTGACAGGCCCATTGAAAGAACAAGCGAAATTAATGTTATTACCAGGAGCTGATTCTTCAATACATTTACCGTAGAGTCAATTGGCTCAAGAATTGTATTGATAAATAGAAAATAATTTGGACCTACTCTATTTTCAAGAACAGCACCATAGACGATGGTCTCAGCATCCAAGCTTTCATGACTCCTAGTGTAGACGGTAAAATTGTCCTCTGACATGTAAAGTTGATTCAGAAACTGGGAAAATGCAGACTCCTGAAGTCTTGGCCTTCTAATAAAATCCATTATATCCAGCGGGTAAACTACACCACCATCCTGATTAAGGATATTTATGACTATTCCTTCTGAAAAGGATTTGTCCAGTAGCTCCTGTTCAAACTCTTCCGTCCCGTAAAGTGCCACCAGCTGGTTCCCAATTTTCTTGATTTCGTTAGTCTTCATTGTCTTGTAAAAGCTGTTTATGAATACAATCTGAAGTAGCCACAATATGATCATAATTATTGCGGCAAAGGTCATAAAATATGTCCATAATTTAAAATTCAGAGACTTTACACCCAATACTTTTTTCATGCCATCACTCATTTCCAGGCTCAAATTTGTATCCTAATCCCCTTATGGTTACAACATAGTCCCTATAAGCTCCAAGATTGCTTCTAAGCATCTTAATGTGCGTATCTATGGTCCTGTCATCACCATAAAAATCATATCCCCATATGTCCCTCAGAAGCTGCTCACGGGTTAAGGCCCTGTTCTTGTTTTGGGCCATGTATACCAGTAGGTCATATTCCTTTGGGGTCATATCTATCTTCTTGCCATCAACATGTACATTTCTTCCATCAAGGTCTATCTTGATCCCCTTGAAGAGTAGTAGATCCCTGTTTTCTCTTCCCTTGTCACGGCTTATTATGGCGTTGATTCTGGCCATCAGCTCCTTCGGGGAAAATGGCTTGGTCACATAATCATCTATCCCAAGTTCAAATCCAAATAGCTTGTCGTATTCCTCTCCTCTTGCAGAAAGCATCAATACCGGGGTGCTGGAAAATTTTCTTATTTCCTTGACTGCCATAAACCCATCAAGCCTGGGCATCATTATATCCATTACTATTATGTTGAACTCATTTTCCCTGCACATGTTCACAGCCTGTAATCCATCCTCAGCCTCATATACCTTGTGGCCATTGAACTCGCCGTATTCCTTGACGACCTCTCTGATTTTCTCTTCATCATCAACAACAAGGATTCTGTACATATTATCACCTCTTGGTTCATTTTATAATATCCATGTGAACATCATGTGAAAAGATGATATTTTATATGTTGTACATACTTTTCTCTGATGTCTAAAATACCACCTTCAGTTCAATAATAGCAAATCAGCGAAAAAGAAACAACAGACTCAAGTTTTGAGTCTGTCCTATTTAATCATCTCTTCAATTTCCATTATCTTTTCCGCCAAGTCCTCAAGGTTATCAAGATAGATGTCAGCTCCAGCCTTTTCAGCCAATTCCCTGGTGTCTATTCCCCGACCCCCCATTAGGATCTTTGGTGATTGTTTTCCACCTTCATTCCTTAAAGCCTGAACAAGATATTCAGCACTGTTAAGGCTCCCTGTTGAGAATACTGAAAGGACCACAAGATCAACCTCTCCCTGCTTTATCACCTGCTTCAAATCCCACAGGGGAATGCTCCTTCCTATGAATATGATCCTCCAGCCTGCCGCCCTGAAAAACTGGGATACAAACCTTAGACTCAGGGTGTGTTCCTCATCACCTGGGGTCATGAAAAGGGCCACATGCCTCTTTGTGTTGGTCGTTGGTTCGACCTCCGAGAGAAACTCGGTCAGGGAGGATATTATGCCCGTGGAGTAATGCTCCTGAGCCACTGTTATCTCGTCCCTCTCCCACATTTGCCCCAGCCTGTACAGGGTTGGGATGAACAGGTCCGTTATGATTTGTGTCAGTTTCATTCCTCCTGAATGGATGGCTTTTGCGATTTTTTTTGCTTCTTCACCTTTTCCCTGAATCAGGTTGGCGATAAAATTCTCCAGTACCCTATCAGTCAGCTCCAGGCCTTCAGTCTCTTGAGAATAGCTTGTCTCCTCAACTCCCATAAGGTAATCTATGCTTGTGTTTAGATACTCAGAGATTTCCCTGAGGATTGTCTCCCCAGGGAATCTTGTATTGTTCTCATAATTTGCAACTGTCGATTGAGCAATCCCAAGCTTTGAGGACAAGTCCTTCTGTGTTATGCCTGTTTTTTTTCTGGCTTCCTTTAACCTGGTTCCAAAATTGCTCATCTCAGTCCTCCTGTCTATCCGGTGATTTTTCTTCTGAATGCCACAAATATCCCTACTGCTATCATACCGATTCCACCAAAGAGTGTCAATTGTGACATGTCATTTGATCCGGTCGCTGGAAGTGCTGTCATAACTGGCACTTCTTCAGCTGGTGCTTCTGCTGATAGTACAAAGTCTGAAGGTACAAGTACTGTGTCTATTACATGGATCACTCCGTTGCTTGCTTCGATGTCTGCTGAGATTACGTTTGAGCTGTTGATCCTTACTCCCCCGTCAAGGTCCACTGTTATGTTGTCTCCCTTAAGGGTTGGTGCCATCATTCCGTCTGACAGGTCTGTGCTCATTACCTTGCCTGATACCACATGGTAGAGCAGTACTTCTGAAAGCTGTGGGTGTGCCAAAAGGTCTCCTGCCTCTATTCCCAATTGACCAAGCAATTTTGCAAATGCTTCATTTGTTGGTGCGAATACTGTGAATGGTCCCTCTCCCTGAAGCGCTCCCACAAGCTCTGCCTCTTGCAGTGCTGCAACAAGGATGCTGAAATCCTCTGAGCCCACTGCGAGGTCAACTATTGTTCCAGGTGCTTCTTCAGCTGGTTCCTCTGCCGATAGAACAAAGTCTGAAGGTACCAGTACTGTGTCTATTACATGAATCACTCCGTTGCTTGCTTCAATGTCTGCTGTTATGACATTTGAGCTGTTGATTCTTACTCCGCCGTCAAGGTCTACAACAATGTTGTCTCCCTTGAGGGTTGGTGCCATCATTCCATCTGACAGGTCAGTGCTCATTACCTTGCCTGATACCACATGGTATAGAAGCACCTCTGAAAGCTGTGGATGTGCCAGAAGGTCTCCTGCCTCTATTCCAAGTTCACCAAGTAGCTTTGCAAAGGCAGCATCTGTAGGTGCAAACACTGTGAAGGGTCCCTCTCCCTGTAGTGCCCCTACAAGCTCTGCCTCTTGCAGTGCCGCTACCAGGATGCTGAAGTCCTCCGAACCAACCGCTATATCAACTATCGTTCCTTCTTCTGCGAATACCGGGATGCTAATTGCCAACATCAATGCCAACATGATACTCATAATCTTTTTCATTTTTCTTCCTCCTTGTTTTCTCGTTTGTTTTATATGGTTATGTTTAATTTCTTTCTGTAAGTACAGAATATTTCATTACGTGATATTTGTCAACCCCTTTTTGAAATATTTTTTAACTTATTTTTAGATATTATTTCTTTATGTGATTTTAGTGGGCAAAAAAAAGAGCCCTAGGGCTCTCCAAGTAGCTATTAAACTAGAATTGACTTAATTAATTTATCCACCATCTTAGGTGTTCTTTCGTAAAGATCTACCTTGTATACCCTCTCAACATATTTGTGGTAATCCTTCCCCCATGGTCCAACGTTAAGGACAGGCATGGAAAGTTCCTTGATAGTGCCAAGTGGAATATAGTATACATCCTTCCACATAAGCATGTTATCTTCAATGTAACCAATGTTTTCCTTGTCAGCCTCAAACATCCCATAGGATAGGTCGGATATACCAGTGAAATAATTCTGAACGAAGCAATCCTGATTCCATTCTTCCCTAACCATATTCATCATATCCTCCAAGGCTGAATCAATCCTTCTCTTCCCTTCAGGAATCATCAGATTATTAACGTTTGGATAATATGGTGGTGCAAGTGCAATCACTATCATTGGAGATAGGTCATTTACATACTCCATGGTCTTTTCTATAATACCGTAGGCACCATCAATCAGGGTTATGCTTTGATTGTTGATTCCTTCCTTGGTCTCCTCCATATGCTTCTCGATTGCTTTGAGGAAATCTTCTCCTGAATCCCTTCTTGCTTGTTCATATAGCTCACCATAAAGCTTTACGTTTGATTTCCAGGGTAGCCTTTTCTGGTCTTCACCTTTCAGCTGGAGATATTTGGAATAGCTCATATTAAGCTCTTCAATCACAGCCTCAAATGAATCCTCAGATATCTTTCTCAGGGCTTCAAATATGTCCTTAGGTGGCTTGGCCAGAGTCAGGACACTCATATATCCTGCAGCTGACATGGGTAGACTGACATCATAAACATTCTTTCCATCCTTCATATATAACCAAGTGGGAGGTGGAGTTACAGTATTGCCAACCTTTTCAAGGAAGTCCGGGTTTACCTCTGTTCTTCTGACTATTTCAGACAGTAGATTAATTGGGTTTAAGCCCTGGAAAATATGTCCAACATGTGTAAGTGCACCCCTAACATAAACTACAGGCATAAGCTTTCCAACTGATCCGTCATACAAAGTCTGAACCTGAGGATCGTGTCTGTCATGAGGCTCAACATTAAGAAGCAGCACGTAATTCAGAGTATGCTTTTCCTTAAGCTCTTTAAGAAGCGTAACCGCTCCCCTCATTCCAGCAGAAAGGTTTTCTTCATCCGGCACACCGATTAGTATTATGTTTCCCTTGAAGTCCTTATCCTTCATGTACTCCTCTACCAGTGCCAGGTGAATTGAAGCGCCTCCCTTCATGTCAGCAACGCCTCTTCCAAACAGCCAATCTCCACTATCCAGGTCCTTCTTTACCTCTTCGGAAATTTCGACCTTTCCTTCCCTGAATAGCTGTGTGATTTCATCAGGCTTGTAGGCAAGTTCGCTGTAAACACCGTAAGCATCCGTATCCACAATATCTGTATGATGAATCAGGATAATTGTATCACTTCCTTCACCCTTCAATAGACACCAGGGAACCTTCCTTCCAAAATTGTCTCCTTCAATATCATGAAATCCGAAATTGTCTGGATTCTGTCTTAGATATCCCTGTTCCTCAAACCATTTCTTGAAAAATATCTGATTGTTCCTTTCAAGCTCTGTTCCAGTATGGGTTACAGTCCCTACATAGTCCTTCAGTATACTTTCAATTCTTTCTCTTCTATCCATTTTATCACTCCCAAGAATTATTCTTACCACATTGTATCAGTAAAGCAATAAATTCACAATATGAAATTACTGCCTTTTACCACAGTTCGGGCAGTAGGTAAAGCTTGGATCCAAGGGCTGACCGCAGTCATTGCAGTATCTAATACTTCCAAAGCCTTCTTTGTAGGTCAGGTCCTCTTCCCTTATACGGATACTCTCACCCCGTTCAATTCTTTCTCCAACCTCTGCATCCAACTGAAATCTTTCACCACAGCAGGTTGTAACCACAAAATACCTTCTCTTCCATTTTACTATTGGTATGAAAAACAAGCTGAAGGTATTGTATTCCATATAGACCTGGTAGCTTCCATATCTCCCACAGCTGTTACATACCTCAGGACCACCTTCATATTCAAGCTTTTTCTGTATTGGATAGACTCCTGCAATAAATATCATAGTCTCCAACCTTTCTGTTATCAATTATATGATTATTATACATTACTATTTCTTGATGGTAAAAGGACTAAACAAAATAATGTCCCTGGTGTTTCCACCAGGGACGAATGATTATTGTAGGAAGAACTTCACCGTTGCGATTTATCATATGGAATACCTTCCGCCTTGGGTGCCCGTGAATTCTTCGAGGTAAGAGCAAGAACTACCATGGTTGCAAGATATGGTAATATCCTGTAGTAGGTCTGGTTTATACCAAGGTCAAACAGGAAGGGTATAAGGGATACGGAATATGCCAATGTTCTGAGGAATGCGAAGAACATTGCTGCAAACATTATTCTTATTGGCTTCCACTGACCGAAGATCATAACAGCCAAAGCAAGGAATCCAAAGCCTGCAACTCCAGTGTGTCCGCTGACATTCCCATCAGTCACCCCTACCGCATAGAAGAAGCCTCCTATTCCTGCCAGAATACCTGACAGGCTTACACCAGCATATCTCATCTTGTATACGTTTATACCTACGGAATCAGCTGCATGAGGATGCTCACCGCAGGCTCGAAGCCTGAGACCAAACCGGGTCTTATATAGCAGAACCACTGCTATGGCAAGAATTATAAAACCAATTATTACAGTAAGGTAGGTCCTTTGGAAGAACATCTGACCAATTACTGGAATCCTGCTCAAAACTGGTATTTCCCTTATATAAAACCTCATGTTTGTGGTAATGCCGTCACTGTTGAAAAACATCTTGGAAAAAAGCAGTATGATAGCTGGGATCAGCATGTTCAATGCAGTTCCAACAATAACCTGGTTTGCCTTCATGTTTATGGATGCGAATGATAGTAAAAGTGAGTAGATAAGCCCAGAAACACCTGCAACCACCATCCCGATAAGAAGTATGGTCTGGGGACCCATTGATGTGCCCTGGACATTCAATACGAATAACGCCCCGAAAAATGCCCCAAAGAGCATGATTCCTTCAAGAGCAATGTTAATTACACCACTTCTTTCACTGAACATACCCCCAAGGGCAACTAGAAGTAGTGGTACACCTACAGGAAGCATGTTTTGAATCAAATAATATACAACATCCATTATTCTGCCTCCTTTTCAGTATCTTGTTCCATCTGTGACTCCACTTCCTCAACAGGCTCCTCACCCAATTCCAAAAGTGGTTCATTTTCATCCTTACCAAGTCTAGCCTTTATAAATCTAGCAATTGCCGTATTCATTATCATCGCAAAGGCTGAGAAGTATATTATTACAGCAACTACGATATCAATAATTTCAGGCTTGAATCCAACAAGACTTGTCAGGGTTCCTCCCCTTTGTATATAGGAGATGAAGGTTGCCGACAGTATGGTACCTATTGGATGGGCGCTACCAAGAAGTGCAACAGCAATTCCTGTAAAGCCATTTGTAGCGATTATGTTTATGGGTTCATAGGTCATACTGCTGCCTGCTATTGCTGATGGTGCCAGTATTGCAAAAGCCCCGCCAAGACCTGCCATCCCTCCAGCAATTACCATGGTAAGGATAATGTTTCTCTTGCCCTGCATACCTGCGTACTCTGCAGCATGCTTGTTGTGTCCGGTTGCCTTCAACTCATATCCAAAGGTCGTCTTTTCAAGGACAATGTATAAAATTATTGCTATTAAAATTCCAAAAACGATTCCGAAATTGACGTTTGATCCCGCAATTCCAAGCGCTGGTATCTGAACACCCGAATCGATGTATCTGGTTCTTGTCATCGAAGAGTTATACATTACACCATTATTCTGGATCCACATGTCCACCAGGTACATACCAATGTAGTTGAACATAATTGATGTTATTACCTCGTTTACATTTAGAAGTGCCTTGAATATTCCTGGAATGAATCCCCAGATCATACCCCCTAGAAAGCCTGCAAGAATTGCCACTATCCAGTGGGTGCTTCCAGGCAGGTCCCACATGAAAGCAACATAAAGGGCAAAGAACATTCCCATTGTATACTGCCCTGAAGCACCAATGTTGAACAAGCCCATCTTAAAGGCGAATCCAACAGCCAAACCAGTCATCAGTATAGGTGTTGCAAAGTAGAGTACATCTCCAAGTCTTCTCATACCTCCTAAAAGAACAAACCTAAATCCTGCTACTGCGTTACCTGGACTTGCAATCAGCATTATTATAAATCCAACTACCAATCCTAGAAAAACTGCCATGAATGCTGCTCCTAGAGATTTGAAGCCTGGATGGGATGTTATTCTCTTAAAGTTGTATTTTGGTTTATCATTATTATTATTCCCCTGCATGTCCAGTCTCCTTTTCAGTGTTTCTCTTGGCTCCAGCCATGTACAGGCCCAGCTCCTGTGTGGTAGTTTCCTTGGGATCAAGTTCCCCGACGATTTCACCTTCGTATATCACAAGGATCCTATCGCTGACATTCATTACCTCATCAAGCTCCAAAGACACCAAGAGGACTGCCTTTCCGGCATCCCTGCTTGCAATTAGCTGACTGTGAATATACTCGATCGCACCTACATCAAGTCCCCTTGTTGGCTGTACCGCTACAAGCAACTCATGCTCCTTGTCAATTTCACGGGCTATTATTGCCTTTTGTTGGTTTCCCCCGGACATGCTCCTTGTCATGGTGGTTGGACCCTGACTGCTCCGTATGTCAAATCTTTCTATCAGTTCCTCCGCATAATTTCTCATTTCATCAAACTTGATGAATTGATTCTTCTGGAATTTAGGCTGCCAATATCTTTGTAGTATTAGGTTTTCCTCAAGCTTGTAGTCCAGCACTAGACCATGCTTGTGTCTGTCTTCCGGGATATGGCTCATTCCTGATGCAGACCTTTCTCTTATGGAGGCTTTTGAGATATCCTTTCCACGAAGTGTAATCTCTCCAGAAACCAACTTTTCAAGTCCAGTAAGGCCATACACAAATTCAGATTGACCGTTTCCGTCAATTCCTGCGAGGCATACAATTTCTCCAGCTCTTACATCAAATGATACATCCTTTACGGCATTGTTCTTATGGGTTTTTGATGCCACAGTCATATTCTTAATTGACAGGATTACATCTCCTGGTTTGTTCTCTTCCTTTTCTACAGAAAAGCTTACATCACGTCCAACCATCATTCTTGAAAGCTCTTCCTTTGTTGTTTTTTCAACGTCAACTGTACCGATGTATTTACCCTTCCTTAGGACTGTGCACCTGTCCGCAACCTCCATGATTTCATTTAGCTTATGGGTAATAAACAAAATCGACTTACCTTCTGCAGCAAGATCCTTCATTATTTGGAGAAGCTCCTTGATCTCCTGGGGAGTTAGCACAGCTGTGGGCTCGTCAAAAATAAGGATCTCGTTGTCCCTATATAGCATCTTGAGAATCTCCACCCTTTGCTGCATTCCCACAGAAATGTCTTCAATGAGGGAGTCTGGGCTTATCTTAAGTCCATACTGCTCACTGAGCTCCATTATCTTGTCCTTGGACTGTTCCATTTCCAGGAAACCATTTTTCACAGGTTCAACACCGAGAATTATATTCTCAAGGACTGTAAAAACCTCAACCAGCTTAAAATGCTGGTGAACCATTCCTATTCCCAATGCGTTTGCATCATTGGGGTTGTTTATGGTCACCTTTTTGCCATTTTTTCTGATTTCGCCCTTTTCTGCCTGATACAGTCCAAAAAGCACGCTCATCAAGGTGGATTTCCCAGCTCCGTTCTCGCCTAGAAGGGCATGGATTTCTCCTTTTTTCAATTTTAAGGTAATATTGTCATTTGCAATAATACCCGGGAACTCTTTTGTAATATTAAGCATTTCAACAATATAATTTTCCACGTTAACCTCTTCTTATCTTTTATTTTTTTAATACTATCTACTTCATACCCACTGATATAAACATGATACCATAAAAGCTGCCATTTTTTCGAGCAAAATTTAACCGATTCGAAGTAAATTTGTGGCAGCTTTTATTATTTCAAAATATTTATCTTCAAAAACTAGACCAGGGAAAGGCAGTTGCCTTTCCCTGGTCTTTTGCTTCCATAAGGCAAAGGCCAATATGTTATGAAGCTATTATTGTTATCTTGTAGTTACAGATACCTTTACAAGGCCAAGAGCTTCTGTAAGCTCATCTGCAGTTGCATAACCTGAAGCATCAGCCACTTCGATTTGACGAAGGATATCCATGTTTCCTGCTGCAAGCTCTGCAAATATTTCATCATATGCTGCCTGGTCGAAGGATTCAAATCTGTCAAATGCATCTCCACCCTCTTCTCCAAGAACCTCGGTTGGAAGACCAACGCCGTCATTGGAAGCGTTGAAGTAGGTTGATGTTCCTGAATATGTGTCCCATGTATCATTATAGATTGACTCAAGTACGCTTATAACTGAAGCTGCAAGTCCCTTTGTAGCTGAAGTTATAACTGTTTCGCTGTCATATCTCTGGTCAACGTCAACACCTATTACTTTTGCATCAGCTTCTGAAGCTGCTGACATAACACTCTTACCAACTGCTCCACCAGCAGCGAAGATTACCTCTACGCCTTCCTGGTACATCGTACTTGCTGTAGCCTTGTTGGTATCATTCTCTTCAAAGTTTCCAGTATAGTGATATGTTACTTCAACTGAACCGTCTGCCATCCCCATTTCGTTTGCTGCATACTCAGCACCCTGAAGGAATCCATAACCGAATGCCTGAACAGCAGGAACCGCCATTCCGCCCATGAATCCAAGATCGGTCATTCCGTCCATTACAGCTGCATAGCCTGCAAGGAATCCTGACTCTTCTTCAGCGTAAAATATACTTGCTACATTTTCTTTTGTTTCAAATACTGAATAGTCAGCGGTATGTGGTGCTCCGTCCAAAAGGATGAACTTCACATCCGGATAAGCTGTCTGTGCTTCGTATATCGGCACTTCAAAAAGGAATCCAGGAGTTACTATTATCTCAGCTCCTCCCTGAACAGCAAGGTCGATTGCTGCTAGGTAACCTGCATCTGATGCTTCCTCAGGCTTGATGTAAGTGTGTGAAATGTTGTTTTCTTCTGCAAAAGCAACCACACCTTCCCAAGCACCCTGGTTAAATGACTTGTCATCGATATTACCCTTGTCTGTTATAAGGGCTATCTCGTAGCCATCGCTTCCGCCATCTCCACCAGTTGAACATCCTGCCAAACTTGCTGCTACCAACATGATTGCCAAAGCAATTGCCAGTATTCTTTTCATCGTATTACCCCCTTAATATAATCGTAAAGCTTATGTGTATGACCTAATTATAACGGTTTTCCAATTCAATTACAACAAATTTGTAATTTCACTGGTATCCACCGACTATATTCAGGCCCTCCAATAAAATATTTACCCATTATATTTTTATTCTAACTAATACTCATTTATATTTCAGAATAGGTCCACTCCCCTTAACCGGGAAATATCTACATTCCATTATTTCGAAGCTTCCTGATAAACTCTATGGAATTCTCCCCTGATAAAGGTTTGCTAAAATAGTAACCTTGAAAATAATCACATTTGTTCTTTATCAGATAGTTCATTTGGTTTTCAGTCTCAACTCCTTCGGCGACTACCACATGACCCAATTTATGAGCCAAGGATATGATATCACTGGTTATGCTGTCCCCTTCATTTGTAGAATCCAGCTTGTCAATAAATGCCTTGTCTATTTTAAGGCAGCTTATATCAAGGTCCCTTTCCCTTGAAAGGGAGGAATAGCCCGTTCCAAAATCATCAATGGCCGTTTCAATTCCCAACTGCTTAAGTCTACTTAGCTTAGTGTTTATCTCTGTGATGTTGCTGCTGAAAATCGATTCTGTAAGCTCCAGGTTGACCTTATCCAAGCTAATGCCCGTTTCTCTTGATGCCTGAATCAGGTCTGGTATGAAATCATCCCTGAGGAGTTGAATTATGGAAATGTTTATTGATATGAAAATATCGTTGTATCCCCTTTCTTCAAGAGAATTGAGGAATGAAAAAGATTGCCTCATTATATCTCTTCCCAATGGGACAATAAGCTTATTGCTCTCTGCGATTTCTATAAACTCATTTGGAGGAACAAGACCTAATTGAGGACTGTTAAATCTTGCCAAAGCCTCAAAGCCGTGTACATCCAGTGTCCTTGCATCAATAATTGGCTGATATTCCATAAACAAACCCTTTGATATTCTCCCATCAACATAGCCTGCAATATTTTCCTGTATTCTTTCTCTCCTCAAAATCTTCCTTTCCATTTCCTTGCTAAACAAGCAAAATCTTCCCTCCTGTCTATCACTGGCAGTCTTGGCTGCAATGGAGCTATACTTCAGAATTCTATCAACATCCCTGCCTACTTCACCAAGCTCAAGGATTCCCAGATATCCATGGATGGTATTGATCGGCATAGATTCATCCATCCTACTTACAATTTCCCAACTTATGCTTTCAATGTATCCCCTGTCTTTAACTTTCTCCAAAAGTACAATAAATCTATCAATTGATATATGAAATACCTTGGTATGGGAATCCTGAAGTTCACTTAGACTTTTACCGATACTTTGTATCAACTCTTCAGCATAACCGTAACCATATGTAAGATTGAGCAAGCTGAAATTTTTAATGTTTGCAAGTATAGCCACTGAGTTTTCAACGGTATCCATATCTTCAATGTATGTACTGAAATATCTTCTATTATACAATCCTGTAAGCGGGTCATGTTCGTATATGTACATAAGCTTTTGTTCATTCTGCTTTCTCTTGCTTATGTCCTCCACAAAACAAATATAGTTGAAACCCTCCAGCTTATCGAGAATAAGTCTGCAAATTTTCATATCCACCCATACATGGCTACCGTCTGGTTTGATATATCTTTTTTCCATTTGGAAATCGTCTATCTCACCCCTCCATAGCCTCAAGAAATTTTCCCTATCCATCTGTACATCATCTGGATGGGTTATGTTCTCCCATCCAATCTTCAGAAGCTCTTCATAGCTTCTTCCAACTATTTCCTGAAACTTTTTGTTGATGGTGGGTGAACCTGCCAGAGTCTCTTCCATGTAGCTTCCGTTGTGACCGATTGTAATGCCAAGATTCGCCTGCTCAAATAAAGTTCGAAAGAGCCTCTCCTTTTCCATGAGATCCTTGCCAAGTTTTTCTATTTTATTATCCATTGCTGTTATGCTTTTAACATTTGGCTTACCATCAATAATATAATCCATATAGTCTCCTTAATCCCTAATGTTTTTTAATATGAAAATCCAAAATTTTCTATTTCAATCTTTCTCAAAACTATACTGAAGCAACATAAGACCTGTTTCTGCCATCTGATTTTGCCCTGTATAATTCTCTGTCAGCAATCTCCATAATCTGAGAATACTCGCTTAAGTCTACAGTTTTCCCAAACACACCTCCGACGCTTATGCTCACCGGGCTTCTAGTTTCGCTGTGATCATATTTCAGGTTCAATTTCTTGATCCTGTTTCGCATAAGATTTCCAAGGTTGACTGCCTCTTCAAATTTGGATGATTTTGAAATGTAAACAAATTCTTCTCCACCATACCTTCCAACCATGTCACCACTTCTTCGAGAAATGGCCTGGAGCTCTTTGGCAATTTCCTTAAGGCATCGGTCTCCTTCACTGTGCCCCCAATAGTCGTTATATTCCTTGAAATTGTCAATATCAACAATAAAGACAGCGATTGTACTGTTTTTTCCCCTGTAGTTTGAAAGTAACCTTTTCAGCTGAAGATTTACACTTCTCCTATTAGGAATTTCAGTAAGTTCATCCTCAAAGGCCTCCCTTTCAAGAATGGTGTTGGATTGTCTAACATCTTCAAGCTCTTTTCTATTTTCCTCAAGCTCCTTTTCTAGAGTTCTCTTAACCTGGTCAAGCCTATCTTTTTCTTCAAGATGTCTGATTTCAACATTAAGAATCTCAAGCCTGTTTCTAATGTTTGAATTCATGATTTCCTGATTTATCAAGAAGAATTTCTTGTGATAGGAAAGTGCTGTCCTGTAATCCATGATGTTTTCATACTGGATTGACACCTTCTGATATAAATCACTTAGTTTTTTCTTTGCACCCACTCCCAGAGCAGTTGAAATTGCATCCTTTAATATTGCAATTGTTTCTTCCGGGTCCTCTTTTGTAAGTGCAAGATTTGAAAGCACATCTATCCTATAGAACTGATTGTCCACCCTATCCAATATTCTAAGGGCTCTTTTGAAATAATCCTCTGCCAGTTCAACATTCCCTTTTATTTGCTGAGCCTTGCCGATTTTGTTGGCTACTTCTCCCATGCTGACAAGGTCCTTACCCTCGTCAAGAATTCCATAAGATTTCATAAGATATTCCAAGGCCTTGCTATGGTTTTCCTGGATAAGATAAACTTCACCAATATTACCAAGAATGGTCGCCTGATAATATTTAAGGCTGTGCTCTTCAGAAATTTCATATGCCCTCTCATAGAATTCCAAAGCCTTATCATACATGCCTGATTCTCTGTAGACCTCTCCGATATTGTTAAGGATACTTCCTAATAGATTTGGATTGCTAAACTCCTTCAGGTTGTTCAGGCCATCAAGAAAGTATCTGATGGCTTCCTCATACATGGAGCTGTAGAAATAAGCCACACCAATAAGATTATATGCCTTTGATATACCTTCCATGGAATTTACCTTTTCATACTCGCCAAGTGCCTTGAAGGAGTAGTCGAGTATATTGCTTTTATCGGATTTTGTTCTTGCAACAAAGGCCATGCCAATATAGCAATCGCCTATCTTATCATTTCTACCTGTCTCCATTGAAACAGCTAACGCTTCATTACAAAGCTCCATGGATCTGTCTGGATTTAAATTGACTTCAGCCCTTGCTTCCTCTAGCATATCATCAATCAGTCTTGATAGCTTCTTGTTCATAAGCAACATCCCCATAATTA
>NZ_JBJXRK010000036.1:0-18617 GCF_046224405.1 Gudongella ferriphila
CTTTTTTGTGTCCAAAACCACCAATCTAATGGTATAATTTATAAAAGTATAAAGGCAAAGGCATATAGATTTTGAGAATCTAAAATGGAGATGATTAAATGGCAAGAATAGATGAGAGAGATGTAATGTTCTCAAGAGTGACCAGAACTGAGGGTACAAAAGAATACAATGACTACTACAGTAGAAATCCCCAGAAGAAGGAATTCGATGATGCCCTGAGGACAATGCCTCCAATGAACGGAGATACAACTAAATTTTTCCACTCCCTGAATTCACCAATGGTGGATGCAGCATTCGGTTTCTTGTCCGACATCAGGGGCTTGGTGGATGGTCCAGATTCAGCTGATAGGAAGGTGGAGGCACTACCTGAAGAATTTACAGACAAGCTAAAAGGTTTGGCTTCACTTTATGGTGCAAAGCTTACAGGAGCTGCATTGTTGGACGAAAGCTACTACTATACCCACAGAGGAAGAACAGATCAGGTCTACGGTGAAAGGGTTGAACCACATTTGCCCTACACATTTGTCTTTGCAGTGGAAACGGACATGGATTACATAAATACAGCACCTACATTGTCCCAGAGCATAGAGGTAACCAGGGGGTATGTGGATGCGGCCATAATTGGAATGATTCTTCTGTATTACATAAGATCAATGGGCTATAGGGCAAGAAATCATATGGATGGCAACTACTTGATGGTAATGCCACTTGCAGCAAGGGCGGCAGGGCTTGGGGACATCGGAAGGCACGGCCTTCTGGTGACACCTGAATATGGCTCAAGAATAAGACTTGGAGCAGTTACAACCGATATGCCATTGGTCGCTGATGGAAGGTCACCCCTGAATATAAAGTCATTCTGTGAATCCTGTGGAAGGTGTGCTCTTCTATGTCCATCAAAGGCTATATCAGCTGACCTGCCCGGGGTAATCGACGGGGTGGAAAGATGGCAGACAAACCAGGAGCAATGCTTCAGGAAATGGATGGAATTTGGTACGGATTGTGGTATATGCGTAGCATCATGTCCCTTCAGTCTTCCCATGAAGATGGAGGATATTGAGAAGTATTACAAAGATGCTGAACACAAGTATGATATCCTGCAGAAATATGGAACAATGGAATTCAGGAAAAACACCGATAATGAAAAACTTGATTGGCTGAAGTAGAAAATGAAAAAACAACTTGAATTTCAAACTGACCAGTGATATACTTTTTAGAAGTAAGAAAAAATACTTTAAATCAGTCCTGAGAGGCTGGAAAGGAGAGATTTTTATGACTGAGAACGTAATTAAAGGTTCAGTTTCTACTCCCGTGTCTATAATGGCAGGAGCAAAGAAGTCAGTTTTGGCATTACAACATCTTATCGCAATGTTCGGTGCAACGGTTCTGGTACCAATGATCACTGGCTTGAACCCATCAATAGCACTACTGTCCGCTGGAATAGGTACACTGATTTTCCACACCTGCACTAAGGGTAAAGTACCGGTATTCCTAGGCTCATCATTCGCTTTTATCCCGGTAATACTTACAGTTAAAGAGTTATATAATGGAGATCTGGCTTATGCCCAAGGGGGTATTGTAGTAGCCGGATTAATTTATGTCCTGATGTCTTTCCTGATAAAATCCATAGGAGTGGAAAGAATTCAGAAATACCTTGCACCACAGGTAATAGGACCAATGATAATCGTAATAGGACTTAACCTGGTACCAGTTGCATACGGAATGGCCACAGGAAACCTTATGGTGGCGGGAATTACCCTGGGAGTTGCCCTGGCAATAAATTTCCTTGGAAAAGGCTTTGTAAAGCAGCTATCAATACTTCTTGCAGTTATGACAGGCTATGCAGTGGCCTTCTCAATGGGACTTGTTGACACCTCAATAGTTGGTAATGCAAACCTGGTAGCGGTTCCAAACTTCACATTCCCCAAGTTTGACATGGGGGCAATCGCAATAATAGCACCGGTTATACTGGCAGTATTCATGGAGCACCTTGGTGACATAACAACAAACGGACAGGTTGTAGGAAAGGACTTTATTAAGGAGCCTGGACTGAACAGAACACTCCTTGGAGATGGTCTTGCAACTACATTTGCAGCACTTATCGGTGGACCTGCAAACACAACCTACGGAGAGAATACTGGAGTTCTTGCAATAACCAAGAACTACGATCCTTCAATACTGAGACTGGCGGCAATGTTCGCAGTGGTCTTGGCATTCGTGGCAAAGATAGGAGCGGTTCTTAGCTCCATCCCCGTATCGGTAATGGGTGGAATAAGCCTGATGCTCTTCTCCATGATAGCACTTATCGGTGTTAAGACGATCAAGAACAATGAAGTGAAAATGAACGCCAAAAATCTTGTAGTCATGGGAACAATCCTGGTACTTGGACTTTTCAGCACACAGCTTTCAGCTATGACTGGATTGACCATAGGGATACCAATAAATGAAACAGTTAGCATAAGTGGACTTAGCTTCGCGGCACTTGTTGGTATAATACTAAACGCAGTGTTAAACATCAGAAAAGAAGCTTAAGAATAGAGAAAATTCAAGAACAATAAAGACTATGGTATAATATATCATAGTCTTTAATTTTTTTTGGAAGAAGGGATAGGATGAACATAAAGGTGGCAGTAATTGGAGGAGGAGCCTCCGGGATGATGGCTGCAATAAACTGTGCATATACAGGAGCCCAGGTAGTGCTTCTTGAAAGGAACGACCGGGTTGGCAAGAAGCTGCTGGCAACAGGCAATGGCAGATGCAACTATACAAATGAGAATATGAGGATGGATTTTCTCCATGGAGAGGACCACCAGTTTATAGAGAAGGTTATGGAAAAGTTTGGCAGGGACCAGACGCTTGATTTCTTTGAGAAGCTGGGAATAACCCCTGCAAATGAGGGGGATGGAAAGATATTTCCCCTGTCATTTCAAAGCTCCTCCATGCTGGATGTCCTAAGATACGAAATGGAGAGGACTGGAGTTGAGGTCATCACAGATTCCTATGTGGTGGAGATAAGGAAGAAGAACAACTTCATCCTTAAGCTAAAGGGAGGAGAGGCCATAGAAGCCCACAGGGTCATCTTGACAACGGGAGGCAAGGCAATGCCTGTAAGTGGGTCCGACGGCAACGGCTACAGCCTTGTGAAGCCTCTGGGGCATGATACAAACAACATCACCCCTGCCCTTGTTCAGCTTAAGCTTAAAGGAGACAAGTTCAAGCAGATAAACGGTGTGAAATTTGTGGGAAGGGTCTCGCTCCATATCGATGGAGTGTTGGTAAAGGAAGACTTGGGTGATGTACTCTTTACAGACTATGGAATCTCAGGTCCACCGGTACTTCAGCTGAGCAGGGAGGCCATAAGAGCCCAGGAGGCCGGAAGGGATACAAGGGTGAGGGTATCCATAATCAGCCAGAAGTCCAAGGAGGAGATATTCTCATACCTTAGGGAGAGATTTGCCAATATGCCTGAAAGAACCCTTGAATTTGGACTGATTGGCTTCATAAACAAGAGATTGATCCTTCCGATAATAAAGGAGCTTGACCTGGACAAGAATAAGGCTGTTGGAAGCCTTGAAAGCAGGGAGCTAGGTTCTCTGGCAGACCTATTGACGGGCTGGGAGTTTCCAGTTATAGGCAACAAGGGCTGGGGGCAGGCCCAGACAACAGCCGGAGGAATCCTTACAAAGGACATAAATCCCGACACACTTGAATCAAGACTCCTAAAGGGGCTGTTCTTTGCTGGAGAGGTTTTGGATGCTGATGGGGACTGCGGAGGCTACAATCTCCAATGGGCATGGTCAAGCGGATACCTGGCGGGTCTTTCTGCAGGAACCCTGCCAATTGGACGATAAAACTTCTTGTGTAATTGAACATTAAATATGATAGAATATTCATGGCGAAAATGGAATGAAAACTAAGTAACTCAGGAGGATAAGATGTTTGGATTGAGAAATAGGCTAGGAGAGCTGGAGGAAAGCGGAAAATCCATCAAGGTTTGCCTTGTAGGTGCAGGACTTATGGGAAAGGGACTTGTCAGTCAGCTTACCCGGGTTGATGGAATTACACCTTCTGTTGTTGTCAGCAACAAGGTCCAGGACTGTGTGGATGCCTACACAATGGCTGGAATCCACAGTTCGGATATTGTAATAGCTAGAAATACAAGTGATATAGACAATGCGGTAAGGGCAGGGAAATACGTGGCAACAGACCTGTGGGACATGGCTGTAAGGGCTGGGATGACTGATGTTGTGGTGGATGCCACAGGGGTGCCGGATACAGGTGCCAGAATTGCAACCACCTCCATCATGCAAGGAAAGGATATTGTAATGCTCAACGTTGAGTCAGATGTCGTGGTTGGACCATACCTTAACCGACTGGCAAAGCAGGAGGGAGTGGTCTATACAGGCTCAGCGGGTGATGAACCGGGAGCTGTCATGGAGCTATACGACTTTGCAGTTTCAACAGGCTTCAAGGTTCTGGCCCTTGGTAAGGGCAAGAACAATCCCCTGGATTACCACGTAACCCCACAGATGGTCAAGGAGAAGGCTGAAAGGTCAGGACTTAAGCCACTAAGGCTTGCCTCCTTCATAGATGGGACCAATACAATGGTTGAAATGGCTGCAATGGCAAATGCATCTGGCTTTGTTCCAGATGTCAGGGGAGGTCACGGTCCGGATACGACAGTGGATAAGCTACCCAAGGTCTACAGTCTAAAGAGCGAGGGTGGAATCCTTAACAGGTACGGAATTGTTGACTTTGCATTCGGAGCGGCACCTGGAGTTTATGCAATAGTGACAACAGACCTTCCTCAGGTCCATCACGAGATGAAATTTCTCAAGATGGGGGATGGACCAAATTACGTCCTCTTTAGGCCCTACCATCTGACAAGCCTTGAAACCCCGATCACAATTGCCAAGGCCCACATCTACAGGGAGCCTTCAATAGTTCCAATGCTTGACAGGCCGGTGGCAGAGGTTATAACCAGGGCCAAGAGGGACATGAAAAAGGGCGAGTACTTTGACGGCATAGGAGAGGAGACCGTATACGGAAGCATAGAGGAGTATAGGAAGGCAAAAGAGGAGGACCTCCTGCCAATCGGGCTCCTTAACAGAAACGCCAGGGCCAAGGTTGACATAAGGAAGGATGATTTCATAACCCACGACATGGTTCAACTTGATACGGACACTGAGATTTACAAGCTTAGACAGCTTCAGGACAGTCAAACAACTTCTTGACAAAAGGCTGTAAATCCTATATATTATTAAACAAGTGTAAACAAATAAAGGCTATGATCAGGACAGTAGACAATCGGGACCATTTTAGAGAGGTGGCAGTGCGGTGGGATGTCGCCATGGAAGGATTGTTGAAGATCACCTGTAAGCTTGATACCTGAAATAAGTAGGGTGTTGCGTGAAGACGTTATACTTTAATGAAGCGACAGGAGAGATCCTGTAATTTGGGTGGTACCGCGGAATTTTCGTCCCTAAGTCTTATTGACTTAGGGATTTTTGTATTTTATAAGGAGGAGAGATGATCAGTGAAAAGGTTTAATGAATTATCAAATGAACCGGTAAAGGATAGGGAACAGAAAATATCCGACTACTGGAAAGAGATTGACCTTCTGCACAAATCAGTGGAGACAAGAGATCCAAAGAACCCTTATGTGTTCTATGAGGGACCTCCCACTGCAAACGGCAAGCCTGGAATCCATCATGTAATGGCCAGGACTTTGAAGGACCTTACCTGCAGATACAAGACCATGCAGGGATATCAGGTAAAGAGGAAGGCTGGATGGGATACACATGGACTTCCTGTTGAGATCGAGGTTGAGAAGAAGCTTAACCTTCACAACAAGCAGGACATCGAAAATATGGGCATAGAGGATTTCAACGAAGCATGCCGTGAATCCGTATTCACCTACGAGAAACTTTGGAGGGAAATGACGGAAAGAATGGCTTACCTGATTGACCTTGACGATCCATACATCACACTGGACAACAACTATATCGAGTCAGTGTGGTGGATACTGGACCAGTTTTTCAAGCAGGGGTATATCTATGAAGGGCACAAGATACTTCCATACTGCTCAAGATGCGGTACCGGACTTGCATCCCATGAGGTTGCACTTGGATATGAGGAGATCAAGACAGAAACTGTAACTGTCAAGTTCAAGGTAAAGGACAAGGACGAATACATCCTTGCATGGACAACGACTCCATGGACACTGCCTTCAAACGTGTGCGTTACTGTACACCCTGAACTTACCTACATCAAGGTAAGGAAGGACGATGAGGTTTACTATCTTGCCAAGGAGCTTGCGGACAAGGTTCTTGGGGAGGACTACGAAATACTTGAGGAAATGCCGGGCAAGGACCTGGAATACATGGAATACGAGCAGCTTATTCCATATATAGACGTTAAGGGCAAGGCCTTCTTTGTAACCCTTGGAGACTATGTAACAACTGAGGATGG
Organism: Gudongella ferriphila; assembly: GCF_046224405.1. Taxonomy (NCBI): domain Bacteria; kingdom Bacillati; phylum Bacillota; class Tissierellia; order Tissierellales; family Tissierellaceae; genus Gudongella; species Gudongella ferriphila. The sequence continues at coordinate 6,469 of NZ_JBJXRK010000036.1, forward strand.
AACGGGAATCGTCCACTCTGCACCTGCATTTGGTGAGGACGACTACAACACAGGGATGAAATACAACCTGCCCGTTGTAAACCCCGTATCGGAGGAAGGCAAGTTCACTGAGACCCCATGGGCAGACCAGTTTGTAATGGATGCGGACCATGACATCATCCACTGGCTCATGGACAATGACAAGCTTTTCAAGAAGGAGAAGATGCTTCACAACTATCCACACTGCTGGAGATGTAGCACTCCACTTCTATACTACGCAAAGCCATCATGGTATATAGAGATGACAAAACTAAAGGATAAGCTTGTTGAGAACAACAACAGCGTAAACTGGTTCCCTGAGTTTGTCGGGGAGAAGAGATTTGGAAACTGGCTTGAGAATGTCAACGACTGGGCGATCTCAAGAAACAGATACTGGGGTACTCCATTCCCAATATGGAGATGCGACGACTGCGGTCATCTGGACAGCGTTGGTTCAAGACAGGAGCTTATCGACAGGGCAATCGAGGACGATGTGACTATGGACATCGACCTTCACAGACCATATGTTGACAACATCCACTTCAAGTGTCCGGAATGCGGCGGTACCATGACAAGGGAGAAGGAAGTTATAGACTGCTGGTTTGACAGTGGATCAATGCCATTTGCCCAGCACCATTATCCATTCGAGCACAAGGATGATTTCGATACACTCTTCCCTGCAGACTTTATCTGTGAAGGCATCGACCAGACAAGAGGCTGGTTCTACTCACTGATAGCAATATCAACCTTTGTGAAGGGACAGTCACCATACAGAAACGTACTTGTAAACGACCTGGTACTGGACAAGAATGGCAAGAAGATGTCCAAGTCCAGAGGAAACACTGTGGATCCATTCAGATTGTTTGACGATTACGGTGCGGACGTCCTGAGATGGTACCTGATACACGTATCACCACCATGGACACCGACCAAATTTGACGAGGACGGCCTAAAAGAGGTTGAGTCCAAATTCTTCAGAAGCATAAGAAATGTATACAACTTCTTCTCAATGTATGCCAATACAGATGGGATAGATCCGGAAGACTTCTTTGTACCTTATGAGAAGAGACCGGAAATAGACAGATGGATCCTTTCCAAGTTCAACACCCTTATTGCAAATTCAAAGGAGAACATGGACCAATTCGAGCTTACAAGGGTTGTAAGGTCAATCCAGGAATTTGTGATCGAGGATTTATCAAACTGGTATATCAGAAGAAACAGAAGAAGATTCTGGTCAACTGAAATGGACGATGACAAGAAGGCCGTATACAACACAACCTACGAGATACTTGTGGATGTATGCAAGCTGATCGCTCCATTCGTACCATTCATATCGGAAGAGCTTTACAGAAACCTTACAGGCAAGGAATCCGTCCACATTGACCTCTACCCAGAAACCAAGCCAGACCTTGTTGACAGGGAGCTTGAGGAGAAGATGGACCTTGTGAGAAACCTTGTAACCCTTGGAAGGGCATCAAGGGAGAATGTAAGGATAAAGGTCAGACAGCCACTTAAGGATGTTGTGATCGACGGTAAGTATGAGTCCAAGATATCCGACCTGATTCCACTGATCAAGGAGGAGCTGAACGTCAAGGAGGTTGTATTTGAGAAGGACCTTTCACAGTTTATGAACTTCTCACTTAAGCCTAACTTCAAGGTTGCAGGACCTGTTCTTGGCTCCAGGGTGAAGGCCTTTGGCAAGGCGCTTTCCCAGCTGGATGCAGCAGAGGCTGTTGCCAAGCTTGAAAGCGGAGAAACCCTTCAGATGAACCTGGATGGTGAGGATTTTGAGATAAACAACGAGCTTGTTCAAACATCCATCTCATCCAAGGAAGGCTTCAACGTGGTTATGGAAAACAACTTGTTCGTCATCCTGGATACAACCCTTTCACCGGAGCTTCTTAACGAAGGCTATGCAAGGGAGTTCGTATCCAAGATACAGCAGATGAGAAAGTCAAACGGCTACGAAATCCTTGACAAAATAACAATCAAGTACAACGGAAGCGATGCAATCAAGGAGGCTGTATCAGAGTACGAAGAGTTCATCAAGTCAGAGACCCTGGCAACAGACATCCAATTTGTTGAGGACACAGGTCTTGAGAAGCAGGACCTAAACGGAGAAGAGACTGGAATTGAATTGAGCAAAAACTAAAAATCAGGGAACAGGCTATAGAACCTGTTCCCTGTATTGTATTTTTGAGCCTATTTGGATGGAATCAAAGGTTACGATGCTGTCATACACATGAACGCGTACACCCTTCTTTATGGCCAGGTCAAGAGCCTCAGCAAAGGCAGGATCCATCTCCCTGTTGGGGGTAAAGCCTCTTGGTCCCTTCATCTGAAGCAGGAAGAATATGTTTCCTTCATAGCCCTCTTCAACGGCCTTGATCATTTCAATGATGTGCCTTGTCCCGCGTATGGTGGGAGCGTCTGGAAATTTTGACAAGCCCTCCATCTCCAGGGTGACACCCTTGATTTCAATAAAGCCCTCCCTATCACCATCCCTGTAGTACACATCAAAACGGGAGTCGCCGAACTTCTGCTCACCCTTGATAAGCCCAGGAGCACCCAGCCCCTTGATTTCTCCATTACCAAGGGCATCAATTACAACCCTGTTGGGCACCTGGGAGTCCATGTTCACAAGCATGTCATCCTTATAGACTGAGATAAGGGAGTATCTTGTCTTTCTGTTTGTGTTAAGGCCGTGGTCCTGAAGGATTATTCTTGAGCCGGGAAGGAGAAGCTCCCTGCACCTGCCTGTATTTTTCACATGGGCTACCTCTTCCCTGCCGTGGACCATCACATGGGCAATAAATCTGTTGGGACGCTTAAGGAAGATTCCCTGAACCATATTTGTATATTTCATAGATAAAATCAACTCCATTTCAGTCCCTCAATATTAACACAAATTGAATCTCCAGACAATATTAGGGTATCTAAGGATTAGTACTTAAAGGAGGACAATAAACATGAGACAATTAACAAAAGTTACCATCCTGACCTTGCTTGTGGCACTTATTCTTTTGGGTTTTACAGCCTGCTCAGGACTTGATGTGGCACTGGAGGAGCCTGAATCAACACCGGTTGAGAACCCAGTGGATGAAACACCAGGTGAGGGGACACAGGATGATCAGGAAGAGGAAATCCCAGAGGATGGTTACTATACATCACCTGAGGAGGTGGCCCTTTATCTTCATACCTACAACAGGCTGCCGGACAACTATATAACCAAGGAGGATGCAATGGACCTTGGCTGGGATGCCCAGAAGGGAAACCTGTGGGATGTTACGGATAGGATGAGCATCGGGGGAAACAGGTTTGGAAACAGGGAGAAGCTGCTTCCTGAAGCGGAAGGAAGGCAGTATTACGAAGCGGATGTCAATTATGAAGGCGGCTACAGGGGAGCTGAAAGGCTTGTCTACTCAAACGACGGACTGATATTCTACACTGAGGATCACTACGAATCCTTTGAGCAGCTTTACTAGGGGGATAAACATGAAAACGGTGCTTATAGATGCAGAAAAAATGAAGGATAGGGACTTCCACCAATACTTCAAGAGAAGGCTGGAGCTTAAGGGCTATCACGGAAACAATCTGGATGCCATGTATGACGTCCTTTCCACATTGAGGGAGGAGCTTAGGATATATGCATACAATTTTCAGGAGGAAACCCTAAGCGATTATGGCAGATCCATATGGAGAACTCTGAAGGAGCTGGAGGTCCAGAAGGACAACATACATCTAAAAACCATAAACATTTCCAGAAGGTATTGAATTATTGGGCAAAAAGAAATATATTATTAACAGAAAAAAGCAGGTGAGACAGACCATGAAGATAATATTTGTTACATTGGGATTTATTTCAGTATCAATAGGGGCAATAGGGGCAGTGCTGCCAGTGCTTCCCACTACCCCTTTTCTTTTGCTGGGATCATACTTTTTTGCAAAGGGATCCGACCGCTTCAACGACTGGCTAAAGGGGACCAAGCTATATAAGGACCATCTTGAAAGCTTCGAAAGGAACAGGTCCATGACATTGAAGACAAAGCTAAAAATATCAGCCTTTTCATCATCCATGATATGGCTGAGCGTATTTATGGTGGACAAGCCATATCTAAAGGCAATGCTAATAGCCATTGACCTTTTCAAACATTACTATTTTATTTTCAGGATAAAAACGGAGGAAGAGGAAGAAAAAGGGGAGGTGTAGGAATGTCTCTGGATAGATTGACAGAAATAATAAAGAACAGCAATAACATAGTGTTCTTTGGGGGAGCAGGGGTTTCAACTGAAAGCAATATTCCCGACTTCAGAAGTGAAAGTGGAATCTACTCCACAAAAAACAAGTACGGGTATGAGCCAGAATACCTTCTCAGCCACTCCTTCTTCAGAGACCATCAGAAGGAGTTTTTCAACTATTACAGGGAGAATATGCTCTACCCTGAGGCAAAACCCAACAAGGCCCACCTGGCCCTTGGAAAGCTTGAGGGGATGGGTAAGCTCAAGGCGGTCATAACCCAGAACATCGACGGACTCCATCAGCTGGGAGGCTCGAAAAACGTCCTTGAAATACACGGCTCGGTTCACAGGAACTATTGTCTATCCTGTTATGCAGAGTACCCCACGGAAAAGATAATTAGCTCTGATTCAGTGCCCACCTGTGACAAATGCGGTGGAATTGTTCGCCCGGATGTTGTATTATATGAGGAAGGCCTGGATGCGGATGTCATGGAAAGGGCAGTTGATTACATCAGAATGGCAGAGGTCCTCATAGTAGGGGGAACCTCTCTTAATGTATACCCTGCAGCAGGGCTGGTGGAATACTTCAGGGGGCGTGACCTTGTCCTAATAAATAAGACGTCTACAGGCTATGATGGAAGGGCAACCCTGATACTGAGGGATAGCATAGGTGAGGTTTTGGATTATGCAGTTAGGAGAATATGATGGAGACAAAGGAATTACTGGAAAAGATAATAGAGGGAGAAAAGCTTTCAAAGGCAATCTTAAGCAACAGACGAACAAAGGATGATACCCTGCCCAGCAAGGTAATAGTAAACCCTGTCACAATAAAGGGCAGCCTCATGTACCAGTTTGAAGCCCACATTGACAACAAGGCCTTTCATGAAAACCTCCAAAAGGGAGAGGCTCTTCAAAGGATGCTTGACCTTATATCAAATGATTTCAAACAGGCGGTCCTTAAGACGTCAATCGGAGAATACCAGGTCCTTGTGAGCAAGAAGGGCAAGCAGAGGATAATAGGGAACCAGGATGCCGTAACAAAGGTTGAAAAAGGCCACAACAGGAAGAAGCAGTATCTCATAGAGGAAGGTGAGCCTGTGGACTTCCTCGTCCATCTTGGAGTCATGGACCGCAATGGAAGGGTATACAAGCAGAAGTACAACAAGTTCAGGCAGATAAACAAGTTTCTGGAGCTTGTGGATGCATCAATGGAGATACTTATGGACCAGGATGAGATAAGGATAATCGACTTTGGGTGCGGAAAGAGCTACCTGACCTTTGCCCTCTATCACTACCTTGTGGGCATGAAGAACAAGAAGGTTAGAATCACAGGACTTGACCTTAAAGAGGATGTAATAGACCTGTGCAACAGGACAACAGAAGACCTGGACTACCAGGGACTGCATTTCATCTGTGGAGATATAAAGGATCACACATCTGGTGAGGATGTGGACATGGTTGTCACCCTCCATGCCTGCGACACGGCAACTGATGTTGCACTGGAGAAGGCTGTAAGGTGGGGAGCAAAAGTTATTTTATCTGTACCTTGTTGTCAGCATGAGCTTTATGATAAAATCAAGAATAATAATCTTTCAGGAATGCTTAAGCATGGAATCATAAGGGAGAGGCTAAGCTCTCTTGTAACAGACAGCATAAGGGGCTCAGTCCTTGAAATAATGGGGTACCAGGTTCAGCTACTGGAGTTCATTGACATGGAGCACACCCCCAAGAACATCATGATAAGGGCGATAAGGAAGCATTCACCCTTTAGGGAAGAGAAGGTTGAGGAATATAACAAGCTTAAGGAAATGTGGGGTCTTGAGGATATCTTTATCCAGGATGCCATGAAGGATCTTTTGGAAAACAAATAACGGGAGGAATGTCAATGGAAAGGGAAATGGTACTTATACTTGACTTCGGCGGTCAGTACAACCAGCTGATAGCAAGAAGGGTAAGGGACTTGAACGTGTATTGCGAGGTTCACCCATACACAATGGGTCTTGACAAGATCAGGGAAATGAACCCAAAGGGAATCATCTTTACAGGTGGACCCAACAGCGTATATGAGGAGAAATCCCCGTCAATAAGTGAAGAGATTTATGATATGGGAATTCCGATCCTTGGAATCTGCTACGGAGCCCAGCTAATGTCCTACACCCTGGGTGGATCAGTAAAGGCAGCCACTACTAGGGAATATGGAAAAGTCAAGCTTCATGTGGAGGAGGACTCTCCAATATTTGAGGACGTAAAGGAGAAATCAATCACCTGGATGAGTCACACTGACTATGTGGAGAAGCTTGCAGAGGGCTTCCACGTAACTGCAACAACTGAATCCTGCCCGACGGCAGCCTTTGAAAACAGCGAGAAGAACCTTTATGGTGTACAGTTCCACCCTGAGGTTCAGCATTCCGAGGAAGGAAACAAAGTTCTAGGCAACTTCCTCTTCAATGTCGCAGGCTGCAGCGGAGACTGGAAAATGGACGAGTTCGTTGAAAACTCAATCGCCGCAATCAAGGAAAAGGTGGGGGACAAGAAGGTCCTTTGCGCACTTTCAGGAGGAGTGGATTCCTCAGTTGCAGCGGTTATGATAGAAAAGGCTGTTGGAAAGCAGTTGACCTGCATATTCGTTGACCACGGACTTCTTAGAAAGGATGAGGGAGACCAGGTTGAAGAGGTGTTTACAAACAACTACAACCTAAACTTCATCAGGGTTAACGCACAGCAGAGATTCTATGACAAGCTAAAGGGAGTATCTGATCCAGAGACAAAGAGAAAGATCATCGGTGAGGAGTTCATAAGGGTATTCGAGGAAGAGGCAAAGAAAATCGGTACTGTGGACTACCTTGTTCAGGGAACAATCTACCCTGACATCATTGAAAGTGGAGTTGGTGACTCAGCGGTCATAAAGAGCCACCACAATGTAGGTGGACTACCAGACTACGTTGACTTCAAGGAAATAATCGAGCCTCTAAGGGACCTTTTCAAGGATGAGGTAAGAAGAGCGGGACTTGAGCTTGGACTTCCAAAAGACCTTGTATTCAGACAGCCATTCCCTGGACCTGGACTTGCCATAAGGATAATCGGCGAGGTTTCAGAGGAAAAGGTAAAGATCCTTCAGGAAGCTGACCACGTATTCAGAAGAGAGATAAAGATGGTTGGCATGGACATGGAGCTGAACCAGTACTTTGCAGTTCTTACAAACCTTAGAAGCGTTGGGGTAATGGGAGACGGCAGAACCTACGACTACACCCTTGCACTAAGGGCTGTAAAGACAACAGACTTCATGACAGCAGAATTTGCCCAGATCCCATGGTCAATCCTTGGAGATATATCCACAAAAATCGTAAACGAAGTACCACACATAAACAGAATAGTCTATGATATAACAAACAAACCACCAGCGACTATTGAGTGGGAATGATGGAGCTCAAGAAGCGAGGGCGAAGCCCGATGATGATTGACTAGCGACATCTTCGGCAAGGGATGTCCATTGTCTAGCAGCGAAGCTGCGTAGAGAATGGGTACATCCTACTGCGAGTAAAATTAGGAGTTGTAATTCCGCGACTTACGGCGCCGGAATGTGGATGATATCATCCTATTTCTATTCCCGGCAAGGTAGATCCATTGTTGAAGCCCTAGCCCTGCTTTGAGGATTCTTTTTCTCAAAGTAGAGGCAGGTCTCATGCCAAGAATCCCCAACACATCACAAAACAAAAATTGGACCCCAGGGTCCATTTTTGCTATCAGAAGGAGGCATAATAAAATGAAAAGAATACCAGTGATCCTGGACGGAGATCCGGGGCACGACGATGCCATGGCCTGGATGGTTGCAGCTGCATCACCAATGTTGGACATCAAGGCAGTCACAACCGTTGCAGGCAACAAGGACATAGAAAATGTCACAACAAATACACTGAATGTATGCTCACTTTTCGGTATCCATGCCCCTGTGGGTAAAGGAGCCCACGGTCCCTTGGTGGTTGAGGGTATAACAGCAGGCGACTTTCATGGAAAGACCGGCCTGGACGGAGCTGACCTTCCTCCATCAGACAGGACTCTAAGCCAATATTCCGCTGTTGAGCTGATGGTTAGGGTTCTGGAGGAAAGTGAGGAGCCAGTTGTCATAATCGGTACAGGTGCACAGACCAACCTGGCAACACTTCTTCTCTACAGACCAGATCTCAAGGAGAAGATTGAAGCCTTCTACATCATGGGCGGTGGAATCGAGACTGGAAACTGGACTCCGGCAGCGGAATTCAACATCCTGGTGGATCCGGAGGCCGCCAGAATTGTCTTTGAATCAGGTGTCCCTGTGGTGATGTCAGGGCTTGATGTTACAGAAAAGGCTCTTGTCTATCCTGAGGATGTGAAAAGGATCAGAAGCATAGGGACACCAATGGGAGATATTGTAAGCGGGTGGCTGGACTTTTTTGGAGAGACCCACGCAGCAATGGGCTATGAGGGATGGCCTCTACATGATCCATGTGCAGTGCTTTCATTGATAAAACCGGAAATCTTTATAATAAAGGATGCCCATCTTCAGGTTGAGACCAAGGGACTCCACACAAGAGGTCAAGTCCTTGCAGACTTTGAAGATCAGGAGCGATTCAATGGAAAGGCAGTCCTTGATTTGGACAGGGAAGCATTTATTGATGAGCTTATAAAGGCAGTGGAACACTTCAATGGAAGGGAGGAGCTGATATGAAAGTTCTAGTCGTAGGAAAAGACCTGCCATCCATAAAGGGTACCTTACTTAATCCTGAAGGGCCCCTGCCAAGGGAGTGGGAGAAGCTTAAGGATATGGAGAATATAGTCCTTGTCTTGAAGGAAGGACCATCCTCTGCAGCCCTTGCATTTAAGGTATGGCCAAATCTAACTACTGTTGTAAAGAAAATAATCTATGCTGGCGGTACCCTAAAAAGAGGGGATGCTACCCCCTATGCCGAAAGGTCAATACATCAGGATCCATACGGGATGGAATCCCTACTAAACTCAGGCGTTCCAGTCACCTTTTGCACAATTGAAGCAGCTACAGCCCATAAGATGACCATGGAAGACCTGGCCATTGAATATGCTAGTAGTCCAGAAAAATTTAAGACCATCCCCTGCGGGATTCATGTGGAAACCCAGCCAAACACAATAGCCTACGGGAAAATGATCTGTGATGCCATAAGCGATAACAAGTTTGGGAAGAATAATGGAGAGATACTGGCTGGAGTGATGGCAGACTGATTGGGTATATAAAAAACATACGGAATGCCTAAATCACAGGAGGAGACCATGAGAGAGCTAATCGATTCCATAAATCCAATATACTCCCGAATTGCAATATTCATTGTGGTTGCAGTATTTCTCTATGTGGCTGCAAAGAGGGTTCTGAACAGGTTCTATCCTGTCCTTCAGGAGCAGAACAAATGGTACTTCACCAAGAAGATAGTAATGAACACAATTTATGTCCTAATCTTCCTGATATTTGTCTTCACCTTCAGTGACAGGTTTGAAGGCTTCTATACCACTCTAGGACTTGCAGGGGCTGGAATCACATTTGCCCTGCGGGAGGTCATAGTAAGCTTTGCAGGCTGGTTTGCAATCCTCTTTGGGGATTTCTTCAAGGTTGGGGACAGGGTTCTGCTTGGAGGAATAAAAGGGGATGTAATAGACCTTGGAATCCTAAGAACAACCTTGATGGAACTCGGCGACTGGGTTGATGGAGACCAGTACAACGGACGGATTGTTCGTGTGGCCAACAGCTTCATATTCACATCTCCTGTGTACAATTACTCGGCAAACTTTCAATTTGTATGGGACGAGATTCACATCCCCATACACTTTGGCAGCGACAATGCCTTGGTCAGAAAAATTCTTGATGATGTTGCAGATGAGGTTATAGGAGAGGTGTCAAGTCAGGCAAAAGAGGCCTGGTTTGATATGAGAAGAAGATTCCAGCTTGAGGATGCAACCCTTGAGCATCAGACCTTTATGGCTTTTGATGATAACTGGGTTGAGTTTTCCCTTAGATATGTTGTGGATATCAAGAAGAGAAGACTTATAAGGGACAGACTCTTTACAAGGCTCCTGGAGGAAATTGAAAAGTATCCTGACAGGATTGAGCTGGCTTCAGAAACCTTTGAAATTGTCAGGGATGAACCAAGAAAATCATATCAATAACCAATGGGACCATTTATCATAACCCCTTGAAGGAATATATCTTCAAGGGGTTTGAATATGGTATAATATTCCCATAAGTACCGAAAAGCCTGGATTTCGGAATAGAAAGGGACGGTGGATTATAACATGGAAAAAAGAATTCTTGGAAGGACAAATTTTGAGGTTTCTGCAATCGGCTTTGGGGGCATTCCCATACAGAGGGTTGATGAAGAGATGGCTTATCAGCTACTTGTGGAAGCCCACAAGCAAGGAATAAACTTCATCGACACGGCAAGAGGCTACAAGGAAAGTGAGGAGCTTCTGGGAAGCGCTCTTGAGAGGATTGGAAGGGACAAGTTTATACTGGCCACAAAATCAATGGCCAGAACCTACCATGCGGTTGTTGAGGAATTAGAAACAAGCCTGAAAAACCTTAGAACCGATTACATAGACCTGTTCCAGTTTCACAATGTCAGCAAAGAGGAGGACCTTGAAACCGTAATGGGAGAGGACGGAGCCCTTAAGGCCATCAAGGAGTACAAGGCAAGGGGAATAGTGAAGGAAATCGGAATCACCAGCCACAGCGTGGACCTTCTCCATATGGCAATAGACACCGGGGAGTTCAGCACGATCCAGTATCCCTACAACCCTGTGGAGAATCAGGGGGAGCCAGTGTTTAAAAAGGCAAGGGAGAACAACCTTGGAGTGATTGTAATGAAGCCCCTTGCAGGTGGAGCCATATCAAAGGGAGAGCTTTCCTTAAGATACATAATGGAAAACAAGGACGTAACAGTTGCAATACCAGGAATGGACTCAGTCCAGCAGGTGATAGAGAACGCAAGGGCCGGCAATGAGATGAGACCCTTGACAGATGAGGAAAGAACCACACTTATGAAGGAAGCCAATACCCTTGGTCAGGAGTTCTGCAGAAGATGCGGATACTGCGCTCCCTGTACGGTTGGAATAGACATTCCGACCCAGTTCATTCTTGAAGGCTACTATTCAAGATACAATCTTCAGGAGTGGGCGGTCAACAGGTACAAGGGACTGGAAATAAAGGCGAGTGACTGCATAGAGTGTGGAATCTGTGAGACCAGATGTCCCTACAGCCTTCCAATCATAAAGATGCTTAAGAAGGTAGAACTCAACCTAGGAGTAGAAGCATAATGGCAAAATCAATCATTTACAGAAAACTGACTGAAGATGAAATAACAAAAGAATTATTCACAGAATTTGTCCGCTACCAGAAAGTGACAAGATGCTGGAGAAAAATTGATGGGGAATGGACTATAAAGGACATTGAGTTTATTGATGACTGGTCAAATGAGGAGTATTCCTTTCTAGTGGAGTGCCTGAAAAACACTTCAAGAACCGGAGGGCTTGTAATGGGAGCCTTTCAGAATGACAAGCTAAAGGGCTTTGCTTCAGTTGAATCTGAGCCATTGGGATCGGACAAGGAATACCTGGATCTGTCAAGCCTTCATGTCTCAGAGGATATGAGGGGAAAAGGAATTGGAAAGGTCCTCTTTGGAATAGCCACAACCTGGGCAGGGGAAAAGGAAGCCAAAAAGCTCTATATTTCAGCCCATTCCTCAGTTGAAACCCAGGCCTTCTACAGAGTCCTAGGCTGTGTTGAGGCAGAGGAATACAACCAGGACCATGTGGATAGGGAGCCCTATGACTGCCAGCTGGAATACCTGCTGTAGTTTCATAGAAGAATATAACGAACGCACTTGGCATTATTT
>NZ_JBJXRK010000037.1:0-18341 GCF_046224405.1 Gudongella ferriphila
ATTAGGAATATAAGCAGAAGAGGTATTGGTTTTTTTGCTGACAATGGATTTTATCCAGATTTTATTATGTGGGTTAATACAGGAGCCAGCTACCATATGGTTTTTATAGAGCCTCATGGCATGATGAGAGAAAGTATCAACGGAGAAAAAGTAGTTTTGCATAAAAAAATAAAAGAATTCGAAGAACAACTTGGGCCTATTGATGGAATAAATCCTATATTAGAATCTTTTATTCTCTCCACAACTAAGTATTTAGATATGTCTGATAAAACAATAACTAAGGAAGGATGGAAAGACAACCATGTATTATTTATGGAATCAGAAGATTATATAAAAGAAATGTTTAGTATGATACTAGAATAAATAAGGATCCTAGATTCGACGTGTGAGACATCGAAATAGCCCTTAAAGCAAGTTGTAATAATGATTAAGCCAAAACCGATCTTTCACCCATTGGGTGAAAGAAAACAATAGCAGAAAGATACTATTTATACGTTTTTTGCCTTGCTCATTGGGTAAGAATATAGCAATAGAAACGCTGCGAAGGAGATGGCCTATGATTAATAAAATTGATTTTAATGCTAAGAATCTAACCTCAAATGCAGGACTTTTCCTTCTGCTAGAGAATGTAAAAAACAATGCCATTTTTGAGATGATTGAAAATAATCTCATCTTTGAGAGTGACTCTGTAAACAAAATCAAAATGAATCATATTAAGACCATGCTCTGTGGACATTTTATAGGTATAGATAAGCTAGAACGTTTGAAGCTCTTAAAAACCGATCCGCTCGTTCGTGAATTCGATATTTCTGTAAAAGAACCTGAAACAGTATCAAGGTTCTTGGGGAAATTCAACTTTAAGACAACACAAATGTTCAGAGAAATCAACTTCAAAGTATTCAAAAAACTACTGTCTAAAAGCAAACTGACATCCATCACTATTGATATTGATAGCAGTGTTATAAACGTAGAAGGCCATCAAGAAGGCGCTACCAAAGGATACAATCCTAAAAAGCTAGGCAACAGGTGCTACAATATCCAGTTTGCATTTTGCGACGAATTGAAAGCATTCGTCACTGGGTTTTTTAGAAGTGGCAATACTTACACTGCAAATGGTGCTGCTGAACTGATTAAAGAAATCGTAGCTACCCTGAAAAAAGACGACTTAGAAATTTTATTTCGAATGGATAGTGGTTACTTTGATGAAGAAATCATTGAAACAATCGAGTCTCTTGGATGCAAATACTTAATCAAAGCAAAAGCTTATTCAACACTTACATCTCAGGTGGCGGATTTATCCATTCCATTCGTTAAGGGTACAGAAGGTAGAGAAACTACAGAATTGTTTACGAAGTTAGATAAGTGGGAGAAAAAAAGAAGATTTGTAGTATCTCGCGTACTAAAACCAGAAAAAGAGAGAGCGCAATTATCACTTTTAGAAGGCTATGAGTACGAGTATTTTTTCTTTGTGACAAATACAAAATTGCTGTCAGAAGCGGTGGTTATCTCATATGAAAAGCGTGGGAACGCTGAAAATTATATCAAAGAAGCTAAATACGACATGGCAGTGGGTCAACTTCTGCTAAAATCATTTTGGGCAAATGAAGCAGTCTTTCAAATGATGATGTTATCATACAATCTGTTTCTGTTATTTAAGTTTGACTACCTTGCCGTGTCTGAATACAGACAGCAAATCAAAACATTCCGTCTGAAATACGTGTTTCTTGCTGCCAAAATTATTAAAACGGCTAGGTCTGTCATTATGAAACTGTCTGAAAAATTTCCTTATAAGGAAGTGTATGAAAAATGTTTATGTTGAGTTTTGAAAAGAATATCCTTAATATTTCAGGTCTAATGTTGCTTCAATAAGGGGCTTATTAAGCGCTTTCAAAATCAAGTGCTATAAGAGTATTAGAAATGATTTTGTTGAAAGGGGGTGCATGAAATGTTAAAATGTAGAAGCAACTACTTGAATTCTTCGTAGGTTCATCGGAAATATCGATGTTTAATGGTTTTCGTAAAGCGACGTAGAATTTAGGGAGTAAGACAGCATATTTATGCTGAGCAGGCTACTTAAGTATCAGTGAAGGAGGCTTCAAAATGAAAGGTTTTGCAATGAAGAGAATCGGTGAAGTTGGTTGGGTTGAGAAAGATGCTCCAAAATGCGGGCCCTTGGATGCCATTTGCCGTCCAATTGCATTGGCTCCTTGCACATCTGATATACACACTGTATATGAAGGTGCACTTGGGGAGAGGGAAGACATGATACTTGGGCACGAAGCTGTTGGAGAGATAGTTGAAGTTGGTGAGTTGGTCAATGACTTTAAAGTTGGTGATAAGGTCTTAGTACCGGCAATCACTCCTGATTGGGGGGCGCTGGAATCCCAAAGAGGATTTGCCATGCACTCAGGGGGAATGCTTTCAGGATGGAAATTCTCAAATTTCAAAGATGGAGTTTTTGGAGAACTATTCCACGTTAACGAAGCAGATGCAAACCTGGCCCTATTGCCAGAAGGTATGGACCCAGCAACGGGAACAATGCTTAGTGATATGGTTCCAACAGGTTTTCATGGTGCAGAGATGGCTGAAGTAACTTATGGAGAAGATGTATTGGTAGTTGGAATTGGTCCTGTGGGATTGATGGCGGTTGCAGGATCTGCTTTGAAGGGGGCAGCTAGAATATTAGCTGTGGGCACAAGACCTAACTGCATTGAAGTTGCAAAAGAGTACGGTGCCACAGACATAATCAGCTACAAGGAAGGTCCAATAGAAGAGCAGGTTATGTCACTTACAAGGGGTAAGGGTGTTGACAAGGTTATTCTTGCAGGAGGAGGCTTGGAAACATTCAAAACCGGTGTAAAAGTCATAAAACCTGGAGGGATAATCTCAAACATAAATTACCTGGGTAGTGGTGAGAATATTGAAATACCAAGAGTTGAATGGGGAGTTGGTATGGGCCACATTAAAATAGTGGGTGGATTGATGCCAGCAGGTAGAATGAGAACTGAAAGACTAGCTAACTTGATCATGGCTGGCCGTTTGGATCCATCAAAACTGCTTACCCACAGATTTGAGGGCATGGAGAGTTTGGATAAAGCCTTAGATCTTATGCATAGGAAGCCAGTTGACTTGATCAAGCCAGTTATTACTATCAAGTATTAAACAAGCGGGGACGGTTCTTTTTGTTTAAAACAAAAAGAACCGTCCCCGACGTTTTGGGTAGGATTTAAAGATTTATTTTAATATCTAACATATGAGGACATTGTAACTTAGGTGAAACACTGAGCTAATTTTTGATCAAAGTTTCACCGAATATATGACATCTGGTAAATACTGAAGATGGGATAGATTTTTATGATTGAACCTTATAGTTATCAAAGGAACTAATTAATGCTCCCTTTTCTCTTCAATAACTGGCTCTTGCCACTCCATATAAGTCTCTAAATTGGTTCTTAATAGATTCAATTCGGAGACTTTGTTTTTTTGCTTTCTATATTTTTCAGCTTCTACATTTTTTTCGTATTTCAATTTTTGAAGTTCGTTTTTTATTAGAGAAATATCCTCAAGTTCAGATAATTCAAAGGAATCTCCTAATGCATTCTTAGCAGCTTCAAATAATATAATCTTATCAGTATTTGCTCTATAAAACTCTCCCTTATCACTAGAGTTTTGATAATCTTCATAAAGCTCATAGTAATTTTTATAAGTTTGTAAATCCTTACCCCTTTTAGCAAGTTGATTTACCTTGTTTTCTATATCCTTTATCTTCCGGGATTGTAAAGTTAAATCCATATTTTGTTCTTTTGAGGATTTATATAAATCATCAACAGTGACTATATTTAATTCATTCATTACTCTTAAAGTTTTAGCAATATTCTTAAGATTGTGCTGTTTAGCCCATATCTCATAACCCTTAATAATTTTAGCCTTTTCATTATTTTTTATATCAATAATCTTTTCAACAGACAATTCTTTAGAGTACTTGTAAGCTCGTTGTTTTTGTCTATTGTTAATTCTTTCTTTAATTTTTTCTTCTGTATAGTAATCACCAATGGTCTTGGATCTTGTAAATCTAGTTTGGTCTTTTGCTCTGAAAGAAATATATTTTCCTTCTTTTATTTCATATCCCATTTGTTGCATAATCCTTAGAAAGTCTTCCCAATCATTTGCACGTTTAACTGCATTGTCAACAGCATATTTAAGCTGGGATTTCCATGATGTGCCTTTCTTTGTTTCCTGTAATTCCTTGTATGATTTTCCTTTTATTTTAGACTCTCCATCTATTACATGGAGATTATATTCAAGACAAAGATTATCACTAGCTTCACGAATTTTTCTGTATGTTCTTTTATTTGAAATATAAGCTTTTCCATCTTCATAACTCAAATTATTCCAAAGAATATGATTATGAATATGCCCCTTATCTACATGAGTGCTTATAACAAATTCATATTTATTATTTAATATTTCTTCAGCCAATTTGAGTCCTATTTCATGAGCTACTTCTGGTGTAATATCATCTTCAGGATCAAAAGATTGAATAAGATGCCTTGCTAAATTTTTGACTGTACTATTCCAGGAATTTTTGGTGTTTTCAAATTCTAAGTATGCTGTTTGATGCCCACAAGCATATGAGGATATTAATATTTCATGGTCTGTTTTATCTGCATTCATAATATAATCTAATGCAGATTTTAAGGTAGACTTGATAGGATGGATTTTTGTAACTGCCATATCTCATTCATCATCTCCTTTATCTCATCTATATCTTCTTTATAAATTGAATTAGTAGAATTTACTCTCTTTGCGATTTGATTTATATTAGAAGAGCATCTACTTAATAGAGGCCCAGCTTCTCTTAATGGAGCATTATCTATATTAAAAATTTGTCCGTCAATCATCATCTTTCGTGCATAGGCACCAAAATTTGACATACCAGCAGCTTTCATTTTGGCATCAATTAAGTCTTTTTCTTCATCACTTGCATAGAATTTCATTTGATTTTTTCTTTCCCTATTTGCCAATATGTGCTCTCCTTTCATTTTCTTTATTAGAGGGGTTTGGGGAGACTTCACCAACAAGCAATCAACATTTTTCAGTAGTAGGAAAATGAGAGATTTTCGGAAGTTGGTACTCACTTCCTGTGCTTGCTACTATTCTTTTTCTTAGTTCTTATTCGTTTATAATAGCTATCTTATGAAAGAAGCTAGCTAATGCTAGTATTTGAGATTAAAACCAATACCAAAGAAAACCTGTTAATTTGCCACTAATTCTTGCAAAGAACAATTGTATAGAATCAAATAACAGGAAGGTCGTAGCAATTACAAATAATAATCCGAGTCCATAAATAAATTCAGAATCCCCTTGCATAATAGATCCAATTATACCTATTAGAATAAACAGATTTAATAAAGATAAGGCAACCTTACCTATGATACCAACTGCTCCTAATAGTAGTGAACTTAAGAATGAAATTAGGAGTAGTGGAAGCAAGAATATTTTTAGAATCATTAAAAGAAAATTCCCTATTAGTTTCATTTTGATCCCTCCAGTACTTAGTATAATTATAGACATTATAATGTCTGTTGTCAACAGATAATAGACAAATCATTGTCCATAATATATAATATTATAAACAAAGTTTTCTAGAAGAGGTGAAATAAATTGAAAACAGATCGCCGACTTGAATTGTTAATGATGCTTTTTCAAGCTGATTGGTTATCCGCAGATGAATTAGCAAAAGAATTCAATGTTACACCTAAAACCATTGCAAGAGATGTACAATATTTAAATGACATGGGGATTCCTATTCATAGTAAAAGGGGAGTCAGTGGAGGGTATAAAGTTGATGATGAATTTAAAAATAAAAACAAGAAAACATCATTAAAAAGTCAGGAAGAAATCCTAAAGAAAGTAATTGGAACTGATACAGTATCTGAAGAACAAGTAGAATATATGGTTAATACAGTGGAAAAGTCTTTATTAGAATCATCTAAAGGATGGTTATCATTTGAGTTTAAAGATGGTAGAACTAATCAGATAATAGAAGAATTACATTCTGCAATTTTGAATGAAAGGGAAATCCAAATTCTATTAAAGGGATATGAAGAAGTAGTAGGGATACCAGAGAAAGTTGTAGTTAATGATGCTGGTATTTCTTTAAAAATAAATTCAAGGGACATTAAGGTTTTAGATATAGAGCAAATTAGGTAGTCTAATTTTAATAATAACCAGGAGAATAGTTTATTGACATTGCAAGTGGGACAGCTTTAGGTGTGATGGGCTGTCTTTTTTATTATAGCCTAATCATAAATAAAAGATGGTAGTTACGGATTAATATTAGTAGGAATTTGAAGTAGATCTGATTAAAACATATTAAAAGAAAGTAAAAGGTTAGGAGGAATAATTTGTATATTTCTGAATTATCACTAGAAAATTTTAGGATATTTAAAGATGAAAAATCAATATATTTTAATGATGGGACTAATATAATAATAGGCCATAACAATGTAGGTAAAACTTCTATTATTAAAGCTTTGGAATTAATATTTGGTGATGGCAAATCGAAAAGTTTGAGTATAGATGATTTTAACAAAAAGATTAGTATTGAAGAATTAAAAAAAGCCCCTCCCAAAATTACTATAACAGCAAAACTAACTGAATCTAATGATGAAGAAGAATATTCGGAGGATTTAATTACAGTTTCTACTTGGCTTACAAAATTAGAGCAACCTTATGAAGCTTTAATAACCTATGAGTTTTTTCTTCCTGAAAAAGAAGAAAAGGATTACAAGAAAATTATTAATAATATTGACAGTGATGATGTATATGATTATTGGCGTGAAATAGAATATAATTTTATAAAAAAATACATATATAAAATTTACATAGGAAATCCAGAACATAAAACTATAGTTGAACCAGAAACTATAAAAAAATTTGATTTTCAGTTTCTAACTGCAATACGGGATGTAGAAAGAGACTTATTTACAGGTAAAAATTCTTTGTTAAAAGAGGTTATTGATTTTTTTATTGATTATGAAATTAAGATAGACACTAATATGGAAAAAAGTAAAAAAATAGAGGAAATCCAAAGTAGAAAAAGGAATTTTACAAAGGATGCTGATAAATTAATTAAGTCTTTACAAGAAAGAATGAAGTTAGGTAAAAAATATATGCTAAAATATGCTGAAGAAACGGGAGCAGCATTTGATAACCTACATCCAGCGTTTGAGGGTAGGATACTTGACACAGAACTATATTCAGCATTGAAATTAATTGTTGAAGATGAAACAGGATTTAAAGTTCCGGTTAATCAAAATGGGCTAGGTTATAATAATTTAATATACATATCTCTTTTACTAGCAAAGATGCAAAAGGATTCATCTGGAGAATATCTAGGCAGTAATGCAAAGAGTTTTTCAATTTTAGCAATTGAAGAACCAGAGGCTCATCTACATCCAAATATGCAATACAAGTTTTTAAAGTTTTTAAAGAAAAATCAAGAAAATCAAGTAAGACAAATTTTTATTACATCCCATTCCCCTAATATAACGGCAGCTGTTGAATTAGATGATTTGATAGTTTTATGTAAGGATAAAGATGAGATAAACATTGCATATCCTGGAAAAGTATTTACCGATAGTGAAGAAGATATTATTTCAAAGAATTATGTTCAAAGATTTTTAGATGTTACAAAATCAGATATGCTTTTTGCTAAAAACATAATCTTTGTAGAAGGAATTTCTGAACAATTACTTATACCTGAGTTTGCAAGGATGATTGACAAAGATCTTGTAGATTCTCACACATCTATTATAAATTTAGGTGGGAGGTATTTTGAGCATTTTTTAAAACTATTTGATACAGCCAATAGTAATTATGCAATTAAGAAAAAGATAGCATGCATAACAGATGTAGATCCAGTAAAGAAGAAAAAGGGAGGAAAATATTGGGAAAAATGTTTACCTCTTGAATTTAACAGTGATGAAGAATATGAATACAAGGAATGTTCTAATAAAATTGTGGATAAGTATTTGGATTATAAAGATGAGGACTATATTAGAGTTTATTCTCAAGAACAAGGAGTTAGCAATACGTTTGAATATGATATTATTTTAAACAATCCAACAACTAAACAATTAATAACCACATCAGTAGAAAACTCTAAAGAAATTAAAGATTTAATGGAAGCGATTCAAGACGGAAAAGGTGTTTATAGCTTTTTGGAAATAATAAGAAAAGGGAGATTCAAGAAATTAGTTTCTTTACAAATTGACCAGGGGTATTTTGACAACAAAGAAAATATAATTCATATAGTTGCATCAAGATATTTATTATCAATTAAAAAAGGAGCTGTTGCACAGGAGTTGGCTTATGTTATTTCTGAAAACTATATAAGAAAATGTAGAGGTGAATCTTGCTTTGATTTCAATATTCCAACTTATATAAGTGAGGCGATAAAATGGATTTATCAAGAACAGTAGTATTAGAAAGTAGTAATGAACTAATAAATAATATTGAAACCCATT
Source organism: Gudongella ferriphila (assembly GCF_046224405.1). NCBI lineage: Bacteria > Bacillati > Bacillota > Tissierellia > Tissierellales > Tissierellaceae > Gudongella > Gudongella ferriphila. The sequence continues at coordinate 8,532 of NZ_JBJXRK010000037.1, forward strand.
TTAAGCTTTATGCGGGTCCAGGATCGGGAAAAACTAGATTTATAGTTAATCATATAAAAAATGTTATTACAAATTCTAATCGTTTAAAAGATGGTAGAAAGATTGCATGCATTACTTATACCAATATAGGAGTAGATACCATTAATAAAAGATTATCAAATGCGGTTAACGAAGTTGAGGTAAGTACCATTCATAGTTTTCTTTATAAACATGTTGTGAAACCGTATTTGTGGGTTATTAATGATGAATATTCCATACCTCTGCCAGAGGTTGATGGTCATGATGAAATAATGCCAAGATTCAGTCTTATGAAAGAGTGGTTAGAACGTACAGGTCAACAATATGTTAGAGACTTTGATAAATTAAAGAAAGAGTTAGTTACTTTGAGATGGGTAGTTGAAGATGAAGAAATTCTTTTAAGGTTTAAGTATCCAAGTAAATTGATGATAAGTAATGATTCTTTAATAGAATATAAGAAAGTATGTTGGGAAAAAGCTCTAATATCACATGATGATATTTTATATTTAAGTTATAAGATACTGTTAGGGAATAGCCGTATTTTGGAAATATTGCGAGCGAAATTTCCATATATATTTGTTGACGAATTTCAAGATACAAGTCCAATCCAATCGAAAATTCTGAAGATGATTGCTAATAAAGAAACAGTAATTGGTGTAATTGGTGATTATGGACAAGCTATATTTTCTTTTCAAGGATCAGATGTACAAGAATTTATTAATTTTGATTTAGAAGCTGCAAATTTATATAAACTTGAAAATAATCATAGAAGTACAGAGGAAATTATTAAAATTTTAAATCATGTAAGGAATGATGTAGAATTTAAGCAAATTAGTCCAAGTGGTAAAACAGGAAAAGTTCCGTGTATACTTGTAGGAAATTTTCTGGATGCATATTATGAAGCCGTTAGATTATCTAAAGATAAAAAGCTTTACACATTATCATATAGAAATGATGTGTCCAATGCAATGAAACTGAAATATGAGTTCTTTTTCGATTCAGAAGATATTAATGAGCCTATATTTAGAGATAGTAACGACGATAGGGGATGGATAATAACATATACAATAATTGCCATAGAGCATTGTATTCAAGGCAAAATAAAAGATGCATTAAAATATATGAAAAAAGCTTATAGAAAAATAAATAATTTTGGAGATAAAGAAATTTTGACAAATTTAAAGAGACTTGTAAATGAATATGATAATTATAGAGAAGGTACAATTAAGTATTTTTATAATAACTATATAGCAGGTCACAATGGTATAAAACACAAAATAACAAGTGGTAAGATTAATGAATATTATAGTCATTTAAAATATGAAAAAATTGCAATTAGCGTAAAATTAAATGATGATGATAGTTTACATAGGACAATACATAAATGTAAAGGGGGTGAATTTAAAAGTGTATTAGTAATTATTCCATCAGGAAAATTTGATTTTGATGAGGAAAAAAATTTGCAATTTTTATTAAACCCAAATCTAAATAAAGAGGAGAATAGAGTTTATTATGTTGCTCTAAGTAGAGCTATGGAGAACCTATTTATAAATGTGCCCAAATTATCTGAACAAAACAAATACAAATTAGAAAAAGTAGGGTTTGATGTAATTTATATAAAAAATAATTAGAAAAATCCAATTAAAAAACTAACGTTATTTGATAATGCTCATGTTTTGGAGTGCCAATTGTTACCAGTAAGTATTTATTAATAAGTAGTTACTGGTAACATACCTTATTGGATTTTTATTTTAACCCCTTACTCTAGTGAAATATTTTAAAACTGAATTTAACGTCCATCCGATTGTTAATAGAATTTAAATATCACTATGAAAAGAACTATCCATATTCTTAGGATCTTTTCCATCAATTTCTACAAAAAACTTCCTATTAGCCAGATCCCCTTTTCTTATGGGTAGTCCCATTCTATGCATTTCATTTAATTTAAAAATCATGAGATTTACATTAACATTGAAAGTTGATGCGAGTTGGTCATAGGTATAGCCTTCATAGATAAACTCAATTATTTCACCTTCATCTAATAGAAGATGTGCAGCAAAAATATTAGCTTCTAGTTCCATAGCTGAATTAATATTAAATAATTGATATTCAATTAGAGCACCATTAGATGCATACTTTCGATGATATAAATCATGGCCTAGCTCGTGTCCTAATACCATTCTTAATAGGTTTTCGTCTACATAAGGATTATAAAAAACAAATCTATTTCTTTTAATGACCTTATACATCCCTAATAGTTTTGTGTTCTGATTGAAAGCAACAAAATTAACCCCTCTATTTTCAAGAATGGTTTTAGGATCTCTAGTGCCATGTTGTCGATAAAGTTTCACTGTGTCTTTATAAATTTCATCGTAGGAAACAGCCATATTTATCACTCTCCTTGATTACATATCGTCCTTTCGATATTTCTTAGGAGTGTATTTTTTATTTTCTGTCTTAGCCATATAATAAGCTTCTTGGATAGCATCCAAAATAGCTTTCTTATCTTCTTCTGGTACTTCTCCTCCAGCCATTAGTCCAATTACTCCATCTACCATTTCTCGAGCATCATTAGCTCCCTTGGAACCATATAATTCCCTAGCGTTAAGAACAAAATCATCCTCATCTGTTACGAGATAATCATGTGTTGTATCTAAAACTTCAGCTAATTTATCATATATTTCTCTATATCGAGGATGTGATTCATTTGTTTCATATCGTGAGATGGTTTTTAAAGATACTCCTACCTGGTCGGCGAGTTCTTGTTGGGTTAAATTTTTTGCTTCTCTTAAATCCCGCAATTTTTTTCCGAAATTCATAAAAAGGCTCCTTTCTCTCATCTAATAGCATATCAAGTCACTTAATGACTTAAATAATAAAATGAGACTTGACTATGGACATTTAATGACTTATAATAAACACAAACGAATGTTCTTATGAAATAATTGTACACTCAATGTCTTAAAAAGTCAAGACGTTTAGACACTAAAAGAATAAGGGGAGATTTAGAATGTCAAGGGAAAAATTAACCTGTTGTATTCCGGAATGGGTATTACGGGAGGCAGTCTCCACAATAGATGGAGCCTCTGAAAAGAGTATGTCAAAATTTGTTTTGGGAGGAGATTAGATGAAAGGAACGGATATTAAAATAGGTGAACAAAGAAGAGGAGAAGAACATAATAAATTTTATCATAATACAAAACTCCTTCTGAAACTCTATAGAAATGTAGATTTCTTTATACAGGATAGGGTTCAGTCATTAGAAGAATATTTTTATGATTCAAACCGACATGATTTACAGGATATAGTATTAAGTGTCTTAGAAGTTGATCCCTTTGTAAATGTAGTAAAAATTGAAGAGTGTTTAATTGATACAAATGTAAGTATCCTATTATTAAATTTAATGGATTTAGCCTTAACTCGTCTTGAAAATTATCCAGATAAAGGTGAGATATATGCAGAATTACTTAAATTAAAATATTTTAATAGTGCTTATAAAACAAATGAACAAATTAGTGAGATGCTAAATATATCTCGGTCAACATATTATAGATATCAAAATCAGGCAGTAATAGTATATTCAAATATGCTCTTTGGATATGCAATACCAGAAATAAAAAAAGTACTAGAAGAATTTGAAAAATTACCAAGAGTAGCAGAAAGCATTAATCCGTATTTAGATACTTTATGATAATAAAGTGAGATTAAATTGAGACTTAAATAAGATTAAATGGGAATAGCTTTGGTACTGTAATGAGATTTCATCTAGTCTAGACTATATATAATGGCATAGGAATTTTTTGCTAAAAATGCTAAATATATAGAAAGGACTGGCAAGGCCACGGGAATTGAAACCTGTGGCTTTTTTTGTGCCCAAAATCAAGATGAAAACAATAAGAGCTCCTCCTTCCTCCTTAAATTTGAATGTAAATAACAAATTTAAGGAGGAAGTAAAAATGAAGGAAAGAAAATATTTAATTTTTATTGATGGTAAGGCTATATCTGTGAGTAAGGAGATTTACAAGACTTATTATAAGATGTATAGACGTGAAAGATACTTGGAAGAAAGAGATTTGAAACATGGTTTAATTAAATACAATAAGTTTGACAGAAAAGATGATAATTATGAAGACTGCATAAGGGATGATTCAATAGATGTTGAACAAATTGTAGAAACAAAGTTAATGATAGAAGAATTATATCGAGCACTAAGTTCTCTTAATGATGATGAAAGAGAATTGGTGCTCGATTTATTTTTTAGGGAAAAATCTCTAAGAGAAGCTGCAGAAGAAAGAGATATATCACATTCAATGATTGCCAAGAGAAGAGACTCAATTCTTAAGAAACTTAAAGAAATTTTAAAAAATATTTAGAAATAGGTTTACATTACCCCCTCAAAATCGGCTTACAAGTGAGGGGGTATTTTCCCTTGGAAAATGAACTTTGAAAATAGAATAGACCGAGCAGACACATTAATCTATATGCTTCCGTTCTTTTGTATTACATCACCATGAAAATGAAGTTATTTATTAAATAATTCAAATAGGATATTTTCTGGAATCGATAATAGAAGAGAAAAGTATGGAAACATTTGAAGAAAATATAGAGATAATGATACTTCCGTATAGTCACAGTCCGAGCGTTGAAGCGAATATAATTTCGTGAGCCGTCACAGGCAATGAGTACGGGGCACTCATAAGTATGAGACCGGGTGAAATTCCCATGGAGCGATATTCCAAATCGCCGTCTGTTATGTCAAAAAACTATTTTAAATCATAAGGGAGAGATGAAGATGAATGAATTAACTCAAACTGATTTTAAGGAAGTAGATTGGGATGAAGTATTAGATTATGAAGATATTCGTATTGATCCCTCTCTTCCGGTTGAGGATAAATTTAATCAGTTATGTCAAATGACTCCTTACCCATTTCACTTAAAGACCAACGGTTTTAAAGTGATTTTGAGTTTTAATGGTAAAGGAGAATCTATAGCTGAACAAGCAGAAAATTATGTTAGAAGCCTCGTGGAGCCAACAGTGTAAAATCAGTTTGCAATTAAAGACATTTTGATGTATACTATTGGCAAGAGGTAAGGTCATAGCAATTCCTTCTTTCTTGCTTGAAGAAAATAGGAGGAATGGATATGACTATGTATAATGCAGCCATATATCTTAGACTCTCTAAAGATGATGGCGAAGAAGGTAAGAGAGAAAGCAATAGTATTACTAATCAAAGAAATTTATTAAGGGCGTATGCAAAGGATCGTCTCGACTTGAAAATTGTTGATGAATACATCGATGATGGCTATAGTGGGGCGACTTTCGTGCGTCCTTCTTTCATTAAGATGATGGAAGATGTAAACAGTGCAAAGATAAATTGTATTATCGTAAAGGATTTATCTCGTTTTGGAAGAGATTACATCGAATCAGGTAAGTATATTCAAAAGGTATTTCCAGCAAAGAATATTAGATTTATAGCTGTTAATGACAATTATGATAGCATTACTGCGGATACAGCTGAATCACATTTAGTGTTACCTGTAAAGAACTTCGTTAATGATAGTTATTGTAGGGATATTTCTACCAAGGTTAAAAGCAGTCAACAAATTAAAAGAAAAAAAGGAGAATTTATCGGTGCTTTTGCAACCTATGGTTATAGGAAACATCCTGAAAAAAAGAATAGCCTTATTATTGATGAAAGAGCTGCTCAAGTAGTCAAGCTAATATTCAACTCAAAGCTAGAAGGATATTCTAATCAAGGGATAGCTACTAAACTAAATGAGCTAGGATATCTGTCACCACTTTCATATAAGCAAGATAACGGAAGTAATTTTATATCTGGATTTTCAAATGGCATAGATTCAAAGTGGAATGCAAAAAATGTGGGACGAATTTTAAAGAACAAAGTCTATATAGGCATATTGGAGCAAGGTAAGAGAGTTAAAATAAACTATAAAATAGATAAACGAATTAAAGCTAATGAATCTGATTGGATAGTTGTAGAAGATGCACATGAACCTATTATTTCTAAAGATGTGTTTGAAAGGGTTCAAGATATGTGTAATAGAGATTTGTATCTAGATGAAAAATCTGATAATCCTCACTTGTTCTCAGGAATGCTTTATTGTAAGGATTGTGGTTCAAGCTTAATTAGAAGAGTTAATAGATATAAAGGAAAGGAAACTGTATTTTATATTTGCTCTACCTATAATAAGAAAAAAGAATGTACTAGACATAGCATAAAGCAAGAAGATTTAGAAAAAGTGCTGGTTGATATATTAAATTACTACTTTGTATATACAACTAATCTTTATGAAAAGATTATAGAGCTTAAATTGCAGCAATTAGAAGAAGAGGATTTTTCTAGTCATGATGAAAAATTAATTAGGCTTGAGTTAAGTGCAAAGAAGTATCGAGCTTTAAAATCTGCATTATATGATGATTTAAAAGAAGGGATTATTGACGAAAATGAATTTGCTAGATTTAGAACTATCTATACTATAAAGACTCAAGATGCAGAAAACGCAATAAAGAAACAGGAAGAACTATTAGCAAAGGTAATAAAAAATATAAGAAATGCTGAATCCTATTTAAGAGAATTAGAAACTTTTAAAGAAATAAAGATTGTTACAAGAAATATCCTAATCTCAGCAGTTGACAAGATACTTGTTAGTGAAGATAAAGCTTTAGAAGTAGTTTTTCATGAACAAGAAGAACATGCTTATCTTGAAAAAATATTAGCTTCCTATAAAGAAAAAGTATTAAAGGAGGCAATATAAATGGCCAGAACAAGTAAAAGACATATTGAAGTAAAAAAACAAGTTGAATCAAAAAAGATAGAAAGAGTTTATATTGCTGGAGTCTATGCAAGACTTTCAAGAGATCATAAGTATGATGCTAATAGAGATTTATCAAATTCAATCAATGGGCAAATTGCTATTGCTGAAGATTATGTTGAAGATAATTCAGATATTACTATTACTGAAATTTACACCGACTATGAGTATTCAGGAACGAATTTTGAAAGACCTGCTTTTAAAGAGATGATGGGTGATATTCGATTAGGAAAAATTAATTGTATTATCGTAAAGGATTTGTCGAGGCTTGGAAGAGAGTATTTAGAAGTAGGAGATTATATTGAGACAGTATTTCCTTTTCTAGGAGTTCGTTTTATTTCAGCAAATGATAAGTTTGATACGGCAAAGGAAATGTCATCTGGCAAGCCCCTAGAGGTTATATTAAAGAATTTAATTAATGATATGTATGCTAAGGATATTTCTAATAAAATTAAATCTGCAAAGAGAATTCGCATGGAACAAGGTTTGTTTGTAGGTTCTGTTCCACCTTATGGATATAGAGTTATTAAAGTTGAAGGTGGGCAAAAATTAGAATTGGTGTCTGAAACTGCACAAATAGTAAAATTGATGTTTAAGTTAACATCAGAAGGGCTTACTGTAAAACAATTGACACAAGAGCTCAATCGAAGAGAATTTACACCACCGATGGTTCATTATAAAACAGGAAGGCTTTTTAGAAATGAGGAAGATCCTAAATGGACTTATGGAACTGTAGCTAAGATTCTAAGAAATGAAGTTTATAAAGGAGATATGGTTCAGGGAATAAAGTCTCAAAATCTTGCAAAAGGACAAAAACAAAAATTGGTTGATGAAAATGAATATATTGTTGTTCTTGATACCCATGAAGCGATTGTTGATAGAGATTTCTTCGATTCATTACAGAAGGAGAGAAAACAGAGAAAGGTAAATACAGGACTTATGGATGTGAGAACAGATTTCCCAATAAAAAAGGAGAAGAAGTATAGTAATCTTTTATATTGTGGTCACTGTGGAAGGCCAATCCCTCAGTTTTCTTACGTAATGAAAAGGCATGGTGGAATTGAAGATAGATACTATAAACTTGAATGCAAGAAAGATAATGGAGACGGAATTGAACCTTGTAGAAATCAGATCTATGAAGATGAATTAGATGAAGTAGTATTGAACTCTATTAATCATTTATTGGAGTATGCAAAATTAAATAAAGAGGATATTGAAACTGCAAATACACAATATTTTAAGACTCAATTCTACTATTATGAAAAGGAACTAATAAAATCAAATAGAGATTTCAATAATATGAAAGATGCATTCCGCTTATTATATGAGAGCTTTGTCAAAGGAAAGATAACAAAGAAAGAGTTTTTAGCTCTTAAAGAGGATAATAAAAACATCCAAAAGGATATATCTGAGAAACTTCATATTCTTGACTTAAAGAAGATAGCAATTAATGAAAACTATCAAACTTATCTAAAAGAATGGCAGAAACTTATTGATACTAGGAAGATTCAAAATCTTACAGAAGATGTTTTGGATAACTTCATTGAAAGGATTACATTAAGAAAAGATAGACAAGTGAAAATTGACTTCTTATGCAAGCCAGACTTTGAAGATTCGATGAGAAGGGAGGTTCAGAGATAATGAGAGTTGCAAAATATTTAAGATTATCCAATGAAGATTTGTTTAATAAAGATGAAAGCTCTAGTATCGTGAACCAAAGACTTCTTATTGATTCCTATATTCAAAGAAGTGAAGAACTTGTTGGATGTAAGACAGAAGAGTTTATAGATGATGGATTTACTGGAACTAATATGGAAAGGCCAGGTGTTGCAAGTTTATTAAGTGAAGTAAAATCTGGAAATATAAATTGTATAATAGTAAAGGACTTTTCAAGATTTACAAGAGACTATCTTGAGCTAGGCAGATACCTTGAAAAGATATTCCCTTTTATGAATGTTAGGTTCATCTCAGTCAATGATAACTATGATAGCAAGGATACAGTTGGAGGAATTGGCGAAATAGATAATTCATTTAAGGCACTCCTAAATGACTTTTACTCAAAAGATGTTTCAGAAAAGGTACTCTCAAACTATAGGATACAGACTAAGTTGGGCAGGGCTATCCTTTGGGCACCGCCTTATGGTTATATGAAAGATCCTAACAATAAGCATAAATTCTTAATTGATGAAGTAGCTGCAGAAACTGTAAGAAAGATTTATCAATTGGTTTTAGATGGTTTATCACTTCATAAAATAGCTAGAAAGCTTTCTGAAGATGGAGATATTACACCAGCTGAAAGAAAGAAGATGCTTACGAAAATGGATTACAGTTATATGCATAAAACAGGAGAAACTAAAAAACACAGATGGAGTATAAGTACACTAAGTCGCATTACTACTAATCGTGAATACCTTGGCTATTTAGTAAAGGGTGTTTCTACAAGAAAAGAGGTGGGCTCTAGAAAAAGAAGTTATGTAGATGAAGAAGACTGGATTGTAGTTGAAGACCATCATGAACCAATTATAAGCGAAGAAGTATTTGATAGAGTTCAGGAAATAAAAAAGACTAGACAGGGAACATATCCTAAAGGAAATGCTATTGAATCACCAATAAAGGGATTAGTTACCTGTAAATATTGTGGTCATACAATGCAGTTTTTAAAGTTGAGTAAACCTACAAAAGAGTATCATTATATTAATTGTAGATGGGGTAGACTCCATGCTTTAGATTGCAAAGAGCTTAATTATAATATGAAAGATATAGAGGATCTAGTATTAAAAAGCATTCAACATCAATTTAATTTAGGAGTTGAGCAAAGTAAATTACAATCAACCTATGAGGATGTTGCTAGGGAAAACAATGCTATACGTAGTGACAAGTTAAACAAACTGAGTAGAGACAATGAACAAATAAAAAAACTTAAGCGTGGTGATTATGAAAAGTATAAATTTAAAAAGC
>NZ_JBJXRK010000038.1:0-15998 GCF_046224405.1 Gudongella ferriphila
CCATTTTCAGAGTGCCTTTTTTATTCTAAAAAACCTTTCCCAAAACTTCCTTTAGGGTCCTGAGCCTAATTACCTTAAGATTTTCAAGCTTTGTTCCCCTGCCGTAGTCAGCGGATACAAAAGCAGTCCTGATTCCCATTCTGTCAGCCTCCCTAAGCCTTGCATCCAGTGAAGGGACCTTCTTCAGCTCCCCTGTCAAGCCTACATCAGCAAGAAATACAGTATCACTTCCCACAGGTCTGTCATGGACCGAAGAGACTATGCTCACAATCACAGCCAGATTGGCCGAGTGCTCCTTAAGCTTAATACCTCCTGTCGTCTTGATTACAACATTCTTATCATATAGGGGCATCCCTCCCCTCTGTTCAAGTATGGACACAAGTGTGTTCATCTGCTCACGCTTCATGGATTCTCCAATCCTTGCGGGATACGGAGTAAAGGAAGGCGATACAAGTGATTCCACCTCAAGGAGTATTGGCCTTGTACCTTCCCGCACAACCGTCAAGGCACTACCCGAAACCTGATTCTCCTCTGATCGTTTAGTCATGAAGTACTCCGAGGGGTTATCGATTGAAACCATACCGTCCTCTGTCATATTGAAAAATCCCATCTCACCGGTGGACCCATACCTGTTCTTTGTTGAAACAAGGCTACGTAGCTCTTCTCCGCTCTCACCCTCTATTACAAGAACCGTATCCACCAAATGCTCAAGAGCCCTTACACCTGCCAGCTCGTCATCCTTTGTCATCTGACCGACTATGAATACTATTCTAGGCTTGTCAGGCCTCTTCGCAATTTTCACAAGCTCGTAGGCACACTCCATGGTCTGGGTCGGAGAACCCGCCCGTGATGTTGGAAACTCATCCAAAGTAAAGGTCTGGATGCTGTCCACTATTATGAATCTGGCATCTGTCCTCTCAATGATATCAAGAATTGAGTTCAGGCTGTTGTCCGACACCACATGAAGGTCATCGTGTATCTGTTTAAGTATCCTGTCAGCCCGGGACTTTATCTGTGATGTGGATTCCTCCCCCGAGGCGTATAGGGTCTTAATTCCCTGCCTGGCTAGATCGTTTGCAACCTGAAGCAGCAGGGTTGATTTTCCCGCGCCTGGTTTTGCAGTAAGTATGGTGACGGAGTCCTTGATGATTCCGCCACCCATAACCCTGTCAAATTCATTGATGGAGGTTTTTATCCTCTGACTGTTAGTTGCCTGGATCTTGTTCAGTCTTTCTGCAGTGCTTGCGGTTTTCACCTTTCTACCGGAGGAGGTCTCAGCCCTTTCAACTTCCTGAAAGGAGCCGAAGGCGCCACATTCGGGGCACCTTCCCATAAAACCAACCATTTCATATCCACATTCGCTGCATCTGTTAATCTTACTTTTCTTAGCCAATAATTTCTCCTCCCGGGATCTTTGTCATAGATTACGCCTTGTTGAAGGTCAGCTTCTCCCCGTCATACTCCACATTGATCCTCTCATCCTTGGAAACCGTACCCTTAAGGATTTCCTCTGCCAGCTGGTCCTCAATCATCTTTCTTATGGTCCTCTCGAGAGGCCTTGCTCCAAACACAGCATCGAAGCCATGCTTTGAAATATACTTCTTGGTTTCATCTGAAATCTTGATGTTGACCCCAATCTTTTCCATTCGCTTTTCAAGATCCTTAACCATTATATCAACAATCTCCTCCACCTGATCCTCCTTCAGACCGTGGAATACAATAACCTCATCCAGCCTGTTGAGAAACTCAGGTCTAAAGGTCCTTTTAAGCTCCTCTGTTATGATATCCTTCATTCTGTCATACTCTTGAACTTCCTTGTCTTCTGCAGCAGCGAAGCCAAGAACATTCTGTTTCTTTATTGAAGTGGCGCCAGCATTTGAAGTCATGATTATGACTGTATTCTTGAAGTCAACCGTCCTTCCCTTGTTGTCCGTGAGCCTACCGTCATCCAGTATCTGAAGAAGCATGTTGAATACATCAGGATGTGCCTTTTCAATCTCATCGAAAAGAACAACCGAGTATGGCTTTCTTCTGACAGCCTCTGTCAGCTGACCTCCCTCATCATATCCAACATATCCTGGAGGTGAACCAACAAGCCTTGATACGGAATGCTTCTCCATGTACTCACTCATGTCGATCCTGATCATTGCATCCTCTTCACCGAACAGGGCTTCAGCAAGCGCCTTGGCCAGGTGGGTTTTTCCAACCCCCGTAGGACCAACAAAGATAAAGCTTCCAATTGGCTTTCGTGGGTCCTTGAGTCCTACCCTTGCCCTTCTAACTGCCGCTGATACGGCCTTTACAGCCTGGTCCTGTCCAACCACCTTCCTGTGGAGGACCTCTTCAAGCTTTAGGAGCCTCTCGCTTTCCTCGGTGGTCATTCTGCTCACAGGAACTCCTGTCCAGTTTGATACGATTTCAGCTATCTCATCGTATCCCACAACAAGGTTATTCTCCCGCTTTTGCTTCTGCCACTTAATCTTTCTGCTTTCAATCTGTTCCTTAATATCCTTTTCCTTGTCCCTAATGTTGGCAGCCTTCTCAAAGTTCTGGGTGTTGATTGCCTCTTCCTTCTCGTGCTCAAGTTCCTCAAGCCTTTCCTCAAGGTCCTTCAGGTCATCAGGGGCCACATAGGTGTTCACCCTGATTTTGGATGCAGCCTCATCTATCAGGTCAATTGCCTTGTCAGGCAGGAACCTGTCAGCGATGTACCTGTGGGAAAGCTCCGCTGCAGCCTCAAGGGCGTCATCAAGGATCTTGACACCATGATGGGCTTCGTATCTGTCACGGAGTCCCTCAAGAATCTTAATTGTATCCCCGATGTTCGGTTCCTCGACCATTATAGGCTGAAGCCTTCTTTCAAGGGCGGTGTCCTTTTCAATGTGCTTTCTGTACTCGTCTATTGTGGTGGCTCCGATTATCTGGAGCTCTCCTCTTGCCAGGGTTGGCTTAAGGATGTTGGAGGCATCTATCGCACCCTCCGCAGCTCCTGCCCCAACGATTGTGTGGAGCTCATCTATAAAGAGGATGACATCTCCTGCATCCTTCAATTCCTTCATGACGGACTTAAGCCTTTCCTCAAACTCACCTCTGTACTTTGCACCTGCAATCATACCTGGCAGGTCCAGTGTGACAATTCTTTTGTCCTTGATAATTTCAGGAACATCCCCCTCGACTATCTTCTGGGCAAGGCCTTCCGCTATGGCAGTCTTACCTACACCTGGCTCACCAATAAGCACGGGATTGTTCTTGGTTCTTCTGCTCAGTACCTGTACAACCCTTTCAATCTCCTTCATTCTACCGATCACAGGGTCAATCTCACCATCCTGTGCCATTTTGTTAAGGTCTATGCTGTATTTTTCAAGATTTGATTGTCCTTTCTTGTCGTTTTGCTGCTGCTGAGCCTGCTGCTGTTTTGGAGTGGCCTGAGTAAGCTTCTTGGCAACAGATTCCGCAAGCTTGGCAGGGTCAACCCCCATTCTTCTAAGAATGGTTACCGCAATTCCCTCACCTTCTCCAATTAGGCCAAGGATAAGGTGCTCTGTACTTACGTAGTTGTGACCAAGGTTCCTAGCCTCGCTCACAGCAAGCTCAAATATCTTTTTGGTTCTGGGAGTAAATCCAACCAGTTCAACTGTCTCCTCACCCATTCCAACAATGTCATAAACCTGCTTTCTTGCATTGTCCAGGGTCACCCCCATCTCCTTGAGGCTCAAGGCAGCAATCCCCTGTTCCTCCGCTATAAGACCCAGCAGAAGATGCTCTGTTCCCACATAGTTGTGGTTGAACTTCTTAGCCTCCTCCTGGGCAAGTAAAATTGACTTTTGCGCCCTTTCTGTGAATCTACCAAACATTCCCATAATATACCTCCATCATTTGAAATATTCTCTGGTCAGGTCAGCCCTGACCTTGTCTCTCTCCTTCTTGTCCATGGCCCTCTTTTCTGAAACCTGAACGTTTCCCGGCTTAATCCATATCATCAGCCTGATCAGGTCACTGCCCCTGAAATCCCTCAGTATACCGATGTCAGAGCCAAGCTTGACCATTGATATATGCTTCATTGCCTCCTTGGAGGATAATATCCTTGCACTCCTCAAGATTCCCAAGGACCTGTATACCTTATCCTCCAGCTCGGTTTCCTTCTTTTCCACATAGTATATCCTCGTGCTCTTTTCCCTCTTTATAAGCTGCTGTACAACCCTGTTTAGCTTCTCTATTATCTCCTCTTCGGATTCACCGAGGGTAAGCTGATTTGAAACCTGGTAAAGGTCTCCAACCGCCTCTGTCCCCTCGCCATACAGTCCTCTTATTGTAAGCCCTATCTTTCTTAGGGCGTTTATTATGCTGCCAATGTGACCGGTCATTGTAACTCCGGGAAGATGCAGCATCACAGATGCTCTCAGGCCGGTACCGGTGTTTGTGGGGCAGGCTGTAAGATATCCGTACTCCGTGTGGTATGCAAAATCAAGCTTTTCCTCCAGAAGGTCGTCTATCTTGGAACAAAGCTCCCATCCACCCAGAAGGTCCAACCCAGGTAGAAGTGTTTGCAGCCTGATATGATCCTCCTCGTTGATCATAATGGTGACCCGCTCATCATCCCGCATGAAAAAGCAGCCCTTGTCTATTTGTTCCAGAAGTCCAGGGCTTATGATATGATTCTCCATAAACCTTACCCTTTCACGATTTTCCATTTCCCTTAATCGATAAAGCTTGTAATCTCCATCTGGAAACTTCTCATCAACGGCATTGATTATCTCATCTGCGGTTTCCTGGGCCTGTTCCCTTGTGGAATATAGGGGAAAGACCTCTTCCCGAATGTTTCTTGCCACCCTAAGTCTAGTGCTTACAACTACTGGGTCATATTCCTGCGGATCTAGCCAAATTGTCATCCTATTCACCTCTTTTGTCTGAATCCATAATGGTTCTGATTCTCTTTATTTCATCCCGCAGCACAGCAGCTTTCTCATATTCCTCTTGTTTTACCGCTTCCTGAAGCTCCTTGTCCAAGCTGTCGATGTCCTCCTGGTGTCTGACCATTGAGTAGCCTCTCTTGGGTATCTTCCCACTGTGCTTTGTGTGACCGTGTATTCCACGGATGACATTGGAAAGCTCCTTGCCGAATGCGTCATAGCACCTTGAGCACCCAAGCTTTCCAGTGGATCTGAACTTCTCATAGCTCAATCCACAGTTGGGGCATTTTGTATCCACCGTAACTCCCTCAAATAACTTGTGCAAGGGGAAATGCTCCTGAATGTCCTTTTGGATACCGGCTGCACATACCTCACATAGATGATGGTCTTCCATAACTCCGTTTATGATGCTGGTGTAGTGAATCTTAGCTTCCCTATCATTGCAGGATTCGCATTTCATAGTCTGTCACACTCCAATCTATTTAACCAGAACCAGCAGTATGTTCCTTAAGACAGATGCCCTGATTGCATTTCTGTCACCAGGGTCACAATTAAAGGCTCTATCGCTTACAGCAGCCTTTATGATTTCAGCCTCCCTGCCGGAAATAACCTCTTCCTCCTGTAGGGCCACAATGATCTCATGGGCCTTGTTTTCAGTGAGTGATTCCCCAACTATATTCTGAATGATATTGTTAAGGCTAATGTCTTCCTGGAGCTTCACTTTTACAATTTTAATATACCCACCGCCACCTCTTCTACTCTCAATATAGTATCCTTTGTAAGGGGTAAATCTTGTGCTAAGGACATAATTTATTTGTGAGGGGGCGCATTCAAACTGACTTGCAAGCTCATTTCTCTGTATTTCAACCACACCGTCCATCTCATCGATGAGCTCCTTTAGGAACTGTTCGATGATGTTGCTCAATCCAGCCATGTTTATCCCTTCTTTCTGACTTTGACTTTCTTTGTCTTTTACCCAAAAAAATTAAGCCCTAACAGGCTTAATTAATATTCCCTAACTTTTTGGTATTCCATTTCACTCTTGACCATCTTAACAGTCATGTCATTCTGGTAGTACGCAGCATCAAAGGTGGTGTCGATTATGATCCAGCTTCCGTTGATATAGACCTCATTCCATGCGTGATAAACATCTACTCCCGCAGCGTATCCCTTAACCAGCTTGGTTGGGATTCCCTGAGATCTCAAAAGTCCTGCAAAGACCGCCGAGTAATCGTAGCAGATTCCCTGACCGCTTGTTATTGTCTCGTCGATTGAAGGAATGTAGGAATCATTGAGGTAATTGATCTTCTCATAATCGTATTTGATGTTGTTTACCATATAATTGTATGCCTTAAGCATCTTTTGGTAGTCGGAATCAGCATCAGCAAACAACGATGCGGCCAACCCTTCCATCACTGACTGGTCATTCCAATAAACAGGCTGACTTGATGTCAGGTATACATTCTCATTCCACTCTGATATGTTGGTTTCTGATTTTCCAAGAACCTGGTACTTGTTGCCCTCAATATTTTTCAGAAGCTTCACAGTATAGACTCCTTCTCCCAGCTGAAGGGGGATGAACTCCTGTGTGCTGTTCATGCTGTAGAAATACTTCTCAGTACCCTTTTCCACCATGACTCTCATATTGCTTCCGTATGCCAAACTGTTTATCATAAGCTGATTATTGTCTATAGTTGTAACGCCGAAGCTCTCAGCAGCATTTGATGTCCCAATTATTCCAAACAAAAAAACAAATACCAATAAAAGGCTCAATACTCTCCTCTTCACGTGTAAACTCTCCTTTCGGTAGCTGGCTGCCTTTTCAGGCCCTATAGCTTTGCGTCCCTACCTCTCGATAGGTTTGCCTTTGTCGTTTGACAGTACACAAAAAGGGGCTGCCTTCTTGCATTTGTCATACTAATCATTCTTGCTAATATTAATTTACACAATCATTATACCACAATATAATCAACTGTAAACCTTTATTTTGCAATAGTTACATAAATTTTCAGCCCGGTATAAAACCGGGCTGATCAATTGGCTAATTATTCTCTTTTTCAGCTTTTGCCTCAGCAATGATTTTTTCAGCTATCATCTGAGGAACCTCTTCATATCTGACAAATTCCATTGTAAAGCTTCCCCTTGCCTGGGTCATTGCCCTTAAATCGATTGCATATTCAAACATCTCTGCATGTGGGGCCTCCGCTATGATCTTCTGGCTTCCGTCAGCCTGCTGCTCCATACCGAGAATCCTACCTCTACGCTTGTTCATGTCTCCCATGACATCGCCCATGTAGTCCTCAGGTATCTTGACCTCTACCTTTACGATAGGCTCAAGAAGTATTGGCTTTGCCTCTTCCATACCCTTCTTGAAGGCTATGGACGCTGCTATCTTAAATGCCATCTCGTTTGAGTCAACGTCATGATATGAACCATCAAACAGTGTAGCCTTGATGTTTACGACTGGATAGCCTGCAAGAACTCCATGCTCCAGGGATTCTCTTACCCCTTTTTCGACAGCTGGCCAGAAGTTTCTCGGAACTGACCCGCCAAAAATTTCCTCCTGGAATACAAATTCCTCTTCACAAGGCTCAAATCTCATATGGACATCTCCGTACTGACCTGCTCCACCTGACTGTTTCTTGTGCTTACCCTGTACGGTTGCAGTGCCTTTTATTGTCTCCCTGAAGGCGATCTTTGGACTCTTAAGAACCACATCAACTCCAAAATTAGTCTTCAGCTTGTCAACTATTACGGTAAGCTGCATGTTGCCCTGTCCACCAATAAGCAGCTGCTTCGTTTCTGTGTTTCTCTCTATAACAAATGTAGGGTCCTCATCTATCATCTTGTTTAGGGATGTACCGATCTTCTCCTCGTCACCCTTGTTCTTTGGCTCAACTGCCATGAACAGTGTTGGCTGGGGATATTTTATTGTCTCATAAAGTGTCTGATTGTTCTTGTCACAAAGGGTGTCACCGGTTTGGGTGTAGGCAAGCTTTGATGTTGCTCCAATGTCCCCTGCCATAATCTCTGAAATCTCCACCTGGTTCTTACCTCTAAGAATGAACAACCCACCTAGCTTCTCCGCCTTTTCCTTGGTTGAGTTATACACTTCAGTATCCTTTGTGAGCTTTCCTGAAACAACCTTGAACAAGGTAAGCTTTCCAACGAAGGGGTCAACAATGGTCTTGAAAACAACTGCTGAGAAGGGCTCGTTTACATCAACCTTTCTGATTATCTCCTCTCCATCCTTGGTTCCCTTTACGCTTCCAACATCTGCTGGAGACGGAATGTATCTTTGGATAAGGTCAAGAAGGAAATCAACCCCCATTGCCTTTTCTGCACAGCCGACAACAAGTGGTACCAGGGTTCCGTTTGAAACGCTTCCCCTTATTCCCCTCGTTATCTCCTCCTGGGTGAACTCTTCACCCTCAAAGTACTTCTCCATAAGCGCCTCTTCGGAAAGTGCTATCCTTTCCATGAACAACTCTCTATATTCATCAACCTTTGACTTTTGGGCATCGTTTAGAGGAACTTCCTTCCTGTTCTTTCCATCGTATTCATAAGCAACTTCATCTATAAGATTTGCAAAGCCATTGAAACCCTCTCCAGTTGTGTTGGGGTATGCAAAGGGAACTATCTTGTCCCCAAATTGGCCTATCAGATCCTCAAGCAACTTATCAAAGTTGATATTTTCCTTGTCCATTTTATTTACGAATATGATTCGCGGTGTGTCGTACTTCTCAAGGTTCTTCCATGCCTTCTCTGTCCCTACCTCAATTCCCGAGGAAGCGTCCACAAGAAGCACTGAACCTTCACTTGCTCTTTTAGCTCCATACATTTCACCGATAAAATCGAAATATCCTGGTGTATCCAGTATATTGAATTTGGTATTATTCCATTCTACCGGGATAACTGCTGTTCCGATTGAGACGTGTCTGGCAATCTCCTGCTTGTCAAAATCTGACATTGTGTTCCCGTCTGTAACCTTTCCCTGTCTTGTAGTCACACCTGTTGCAAATAGCATTGCTTCTGTTAAAGTGGTCTTACCATTACTGCTGTGCCCGAGTAGGGCTACATTTCTGATCTTTTCCGTTGAATACGCTTTCAAGATACATTCCCCCTAACTAGAATTTTAAAAGATATGATAACCTTTTCAATTACTGCAATTTTCAAACAAGTTTAAATTCTACACCTATTCATTATAACATGAATCTTTTGTTTAATCAAAATATATTTGAGGTCAAAAAAGCACCCCAAAGGGGCGCTTTATGGCGTTTTCTCGGTTTATAGGGTAATGATTTCGTACCCATCCTTTATGTAGTCCTCCATGGCCGGATGACCTTCAAGATTTCCTTTTATTGGTATCCCTACAGTCTCGTTGAACTCCAGAACTCCCAGCTTTGCAGAGCACGCCTTGCAGATGCAGTCAAACAAACCCATTTCCTTTGCCTTGAGGTATGGCTTGTTCTCACCCTTTTCAAGCTTGTCTATCAGGGTGACTGCCTCGCCCTCCATTATGATCTTTACAGGATATCCCTTCTTGTGCAGGTCCATGGCATTGAGTACCAGGTGCATAAAGCACATCTCATCTCCTCTGAATGCGAAAAATGCAATCTTTCTCATGTTATTTCCTCCTTTCAAACATCACTGATTTGAAGCTTCCTCCCAAAGATAAAGTGATGCAACGGTTCCGTATGGGGTGAACAGCTCCCTGAAATGGGGATGCAGGTCTTTTTTGATCTCCTCCAAGCCGTAAGCCCTCTGAAGTCCCCGCCTGATTCCCAAATCATCGAAGCTTAGGACATCCTTCCTCCCAAAGGAGAAGATTAGCATCATCTCCGCAGTCCACCTTCCAACACCCTTCAAGCCAACCAGGCTTTTTATTATTTCCTCATCTGGAAGTTCCTTGAGCGCTTCAAAGTCAACAGCTCCGTTCAGAACAGCTTCAACTATACCCTTGATATACCCTGCCTTCCTAAAGGATACTCCGCATTCCTGAATCTCCTCCAGGCTTAGTCCACCTATGCTGTTCACAGATAGCTCACCAGCCCGTTGGACCAGTCTCCCTTCCACAGTCTCAGCAGCTTTTGTGGAGATCTGTTGACTTATTATGCTTCCAACAAGGGCTGAAAAGGGGTCGGAATTGACCTCCCTTTCTATATGCCCGTGCTTTTCAATCAAGCTCTTCATAACCCTATCTCTAGCTGCCAAATATTCCTTTTCCTGTTTTCCGTACTTGAAATATTCCATCCCCTACTCCTTCTATATTCAATTTAGGCTGCCAAAATGCTATAATAACCATATATCCACAATCCAAGGAGGCTTTCACCATGGAAAAATTCACTGCTGGCAAGAAAATCACAAGAGAAAAGGAAATAGTAGCCCTTATGATTGACCTCTACTATAAAGGCAGCCAAAACTCCCTGTCAAAGGAAGAATACCTTGACCTTAAGGACTACTGCCTAAAAAAGCTTGATTCCTGCGTCTTTGGTGAAGACAAGAGCTTCTGTTCCTCCTGTAATATCCACTGCTATGATAAGGATTACAGGGAAAAAATCCGTTCCGTCATGAGATACTCAGCACCCAGGATGCTCTTTTATCATCCAATAATCATGCTAAGTCACATGAAGACCTCCCTAAAAAGATCCTAGAAGTATTCTCTGGTCTCTATTGGAAGACCCTTCTTTGCCAACCGTCTTTCCACATTGTCCTTTATTATGGAGTAGACAAACACGAAAAGGGGTACTCCAATGATCAGTCCTATGAAGCCCAATAGCTTTCCTGCCACAAGAAGTGAGAACAATATCCAAAATGCTGATATCCCAAGGGAATCACCAAGGATCTTTGGCCCCAGGATATTGCCATCAAACTGCTGAAGCAATATGACAATCACTATAAACCAAAGTGCCTGAATAGGTGAAACAATTGCTATAATGAAAACTCCCGGAACCGCTCCGATAAATGGCCCAAAGAATGGGATAATGTTTGTAACCCCAATGATAAAGGAGACAAGAATTGGAAATGGCATTTGGAATATCATAAGGATAATGTAGGTCAAAATCCCTATGATAAAGGAATCCAGGATTTTCCCGCTCAGAAACCTTCCAAAAATTGTATCGGCCCTTCTTGCAAGCTCCAAGGTCCTGTTCGCCCTGGGTCCATGGAAAATGGAGTAGGTCACCTTTCTTCCAAGAGCCCTGAACCTGTCCTTGTCAAAGAGCAGATAAACGGAAACTATTATACCTATTGCTATGTTCCAGATGCTTGCAAGGACCAGGCCTACGATACTTCCTATAACCGGAATAAGACCTGTCACAAATCCCAAAGTGTTGTCAAGCACTCCATTCCACCAGTCAACAATATACTGGAGATAATCCTCCCTGATATGGAGACCCTCAATCTGTTCTATCACCCACATTGAAATGCTGTCGAAGTTATCTGTGACCAGGGTCACAAGCCTTGCAACAGATGCAATAAGCTGGGGTATTACAATTATTGCAAAAAGGTATCCAATTGTACCCACTATGGCGTAGGTAAATATTATTCCAATGGCCCTTTTAAGCCTTGGCATATTGACTTTTTTCATCAATGGATTTGTAATCACCTTTTCAATTATCTCAAGGATGAAATTGAAGAGGTAGGCCATCACTGCACCTATTATTATCGGCTGCAAGGACCCAAGAAACGTCGACACCTTTTCACTAAATACTGCAATATCAGAGGCGATCAGATAGAAGACTATGCTTAGGCAAATAACAACCAGGGAATATGCAGCTATTGTAAGGTATCTAACATTCCATTCAATCTTCATATTCTGCCTCTCACCTCCCGTGTCCAGCCAAAGATTCCCCCTGTATGTATAAACAGGATGTTTCCATACTTATCCAGATTTCCCGCTTTGATCTCCTGAACCAATCCATACATTGCTTTTCCAGTGTATACCGGATCCAGGACCAGGCCTTCAAGTCTCGCAAGCCATTTGATGAACTGAAGCTCCTCATCCCTGCTGAGGGCATAACCAAGACCAGGGTAACCATCAATGATATTGATATCTTCTTTCTCTATCTCAAATGGAATTTCCATGTACCCTTTCATTTCCTTCAGCAGCTCCACGACCCTTTCCCTGAAGTACTCTGCAGTAGAGGAGATATTGATTCCAAGTACGTCCCTCATCCCTCCATCCATCCTGTTTCCGGCATAGAGGCCTGCAAAGGTTCCACCTGAGCCTACAGTTGCAACAATTGCATCAAACTTAAAGCCCAGCTCCTTTTCCTGTGCTGCAATTTCATTGTAGGCATTAAGGTAGCCAAATGAACCAATCCCATTTGATGCACCAATTGGAAGAATATAGCCTTTTTTACCATCCAGATCAATTTGAGCCTTCAACCCCTCCATAATCTCATCTAGGGAATTTTCAAATTCCTCTGGGGTGACAAACACAACCTGGGCACCCATAAGGGTTTCAAGGAAAAGATTTCCCTCACGATCCTCCTTATCCTCACCTCTGAGCACAAGGGTGCAGCCCATTCCAAGCTTGGCAGCAACGGCTGCCGTTGCCCTGGCATGATTTGACTGTATTCCCCCGCAGGTGATGAGATGATTGCAGCCACGGTCAAGAGCCTCCTTAGCTGCGAATTCAAGCTTTCTCACCTTGTTTCCAGATACCTCCATCCCGGTCTGGTCATCTCTTTTTATCCAGATGTTCTTGCCCAGCTCCTGGCTAAGTCTTTCAAGCTTTTCAATTTTTGTCGGCAGATTTGCCAATCTTATTCTTTCAGGCATTTTCATAACGATACCCCCTGGATTTTTTAGTCTATTGATCCAAATTTGCTGAATGGAAATATTCTAAAGGCAACCTTGCCCTTAACCTGCTCAGTGTCAACAAAGCCAATAACACGGCTATCAAGACTGTTCTCCCTGTTGTCCCCAAGGACAAACAGCTTCCCTTCCGGTACGCTCCAGCCAGTCTCCCCACTGGAATAGGTCATCTTGTCAATGTATGGCTCATTGAGCCTTTCACCGTTTACAAATACCTCTCCATCTATGAGTTCCACCTGGTCTCCTCCTACAGCAATCACTCTCTTTATAAGGAGATTCTTTTCTGCAGCTCCAGTTAGCCTGAACCTTAGGCTGTTTCTGATGTCACTTATCTCGTTTATCATGTTCCTAATCAGGCCCTTCTCTATGGGATTCTTGTCAAATATGATCACATCTCCCCTTTCAGGGTCTGTGAAGAAGTACCCCACCCTATTTACTACAAGCCTGTCACCCTGGATGAAGGTTGGCTCCATTGACTGCTCCATAACCATTGTCATGGAAACTATGTTGGATATTATAAAGAGTGCAACCAGCAGCGCCACCACAAGGGATGATATCCAGCTGAAAATCTCACCCATGATACTTTTTCCATTACCCATATATTTCAGTCCCTTCAGTTATAAGTCAGTAAATCTATCAAAGCTGTGGAATCTGGTTCCTTGAAAAACCAACACTCCCGCATCACCTTCAACCATCATTCCATATTCCTTTCCCTTTACCTGAAGCTCCAGTCTGTCCCCGCTGGCAAACTGAAAGGTAACAAAGTAGCTGGTATGTCCTGTCCCCATGTGATGATTGTTATGGGTGTTTGCAGACCTTCTGAAATTCTCTCTTTTTGATACAACTGTAGCGTTTACATTAAGAATCGGTTGATTATTGTTCTTCTTCCAACCAAGCAGCCCTTTAATCACCGTAACTGCAATAACAGCAAAAATCAGCAAAAAGAATATAGGAAAAAGCATAAACATTAAATTAAACCCACTCATCTAATAACCTCCATCGATCACTTGTGAAAATGAGATGTATCCCCTTCCAGCTCAAGAGCCCATAATTCTCCACTTTTCCTGAATACACTCAAGGAAGTTCCAGGAAAAACATCAATCTCGGAAATAGTGCCCCTGGGCAAGCCCTTAAGGATGGTCACCAAGGCCTTTATTGTGACACCGTGAGCCACAATCAACACATTCTCCCCACCGGATTCCACAATAACCTTAAGACCCCTTTCAACCCTGTCAAAGAGCTCCTCAATGGTCTCTCCTCCGCAGGATTTGTACTTCATTGGATTTGTCATGTAGTTGTTGAACTCCTCAAAGTATTTCTTCTTGATGTCAACAAGTCTCTGACCCTCCCAAAGACCGAATCCGATTTCCCTTAATTCCATGATCTGCCTGATTTCAACATCCTTGCCGTCCTTGATAATTTCAGCGGTCTTTACCGCCCTGTACTGGTCGCTTGAGTATATGATGTCAAAATCAATATCCCTTATTGCATCCCTCAATCGCTCAGCTCTCTCCAGCCCCTTGGGTGTAAGCGGGGAATTCATCCAGCCCTGTAGTCGCCCTTCAGTGTTCCACTGGGTCTGTCCATGTCTTGTTATATATAATCTCAACTCTCTTCCTCCCTGTTAAAATTCCTCTGCCAAATCCACCAAGGCCTTGTCACAGACCCTGTAAACCGTCCATTCATCCATGGGGATGGCCCCTATGCTCTTATAAAAGTCGATGGAGGATTTGTTCCAGTCAAGACACCACCACTCGAATCTTCCACAGCCCCTTTCCAGAGCCAGCTTTGCAAGGTAGGATAGGAGCAGTTTCCCGATGCCCCTCCCTCTCATTTCAGGCCTTACATAAAGGTCCTCAAGATAAAGTCCCGGTCTTCCCAGGAATGTTGAAAAATTGTGGAAGAACAGCGCAAAACCTACTGGCTCTCCCTTATATTCTGCAATTACGACCTCAGCAGCCTTTCTGACAAAAAGACTCTCCCTTAAGATCTCCTCAGTTGCCACAACCTCGTGAAGCAGCTTCTCATAGTCAGCAAGCTCCTTTATGAATCTAAGTATCAGGGAAAGGTCCTCTTTCACTGCCAATCTCAAGGTAACATCCTCAACTCTTGTTTCAATTCTATCCATCAAGCCATCTCCTCCCAATTATTACTCAATTAAGTAAATTATATCACAAGGACGAGCTTAATTGGCAGCTTAAATAAACACTATTTCAATAATTCTGGCTATTTCTGGGTAACAATAGGTTAGATGATAAAGGAGGTGTTCAGTTTGAGCGATCTTTCAAATAAAAAGTGTACCCCTTGTGAGGTTGGAGCAATACCCCTTCAACCTGAGGAGATAAAGAACATGCTCAAGGACCTTGATGAGGGCTGGAGCAGCGATGACGACAAGTCCATCCACAAGACCTTCAAGTTTGATGACTTCATGGGGGCAATGAACTTTGCAAATAGCATTGCAAAGCTTGCCGAGGAGGAAGGCCACCACCCAACCCTGACAGTATCCTGGGGAAAGCTAAAGGCAAGCCTTATGACACACAAAATCAAGGGGCTTCACGAGAATGATTTTATCCTGGCAGCAAAAATAGACAAGCTATAAAAGAAAGAACCC
Source organism: Gudongella ferriphila (assembly GCF_046224405.1). Lineage (NCBI taxonomy): Bacteria > Bacillati > Bacillota > Tissierellia > Tissierellales > Tissierellaceae > Gudongella > Gudongella ferriphila. The sequence goes on from NZ_JBJXRK010000038.1 coordinate 15,343, forward strand.
CAGATTTCTTGGCCTTGAAAATAGCCATTGAAATTTTAGGGTTCTCTTTTTTCCCATACCTAGGTATTAAAAGTCTGTACAATCTAATTTTCTATTCTCATGAAAATATCTTTTGCCTCTCCTACCTTCACTACACTTCCCTTCTCCAATACAACAACCCTGTCAGCTATTGCAAGACTTATGGCAAGAAACAGCCTACAGGACCCATCCTTGAAAATCTGTCGCAAACCGTAAGTCCTGTTATCTATGTCAATTAAGAAAATCATTACCGCAACAGCAATGACAGCACCTGGAATTGAATACCCCAGTATTGTTATCCTTGTGTAACCCTTTGTCAAAAAATTCTGCTTTATCCTTGAGTAGTTTGCAATTACTATTGAGATGACCACGATTAGAATTGTGGCTACAAGAGTAACCCTTAGGGAGTTATAAAATACTCCATGAATTTCACATCCAGAATTTCACTGTAGGTCAGGAAAGCCCAGTTAAGAAGCTGAATAGTGGGAATCAGAAAGCCAAGACCAAAGACCACATAGCAGTATAGTATTGCAAGTGCCATTTTTCCACCCTTTAGTTCAATGGGTTGAATCGGTCTTTATCATATCCGAGGCGACAGAACCGTCATGGACACTTGCAGGAGTAACTTTTATTGATAG
>NZ_JBJXRK010000039.1:0-14758 GCF_046224405.1 Gudongella ferriphila
AAAAGCTGATACCTGTGAGACCGAAACAGTGGTACTATAATCAGGAAATGGGTATATGTTATTTTAAGGTAGTATTCTTTGAAGTTAGCAAAAAACATGAAATTTGCGGAATTTTTTAATTTTACATGGAGGAAGTTTTATGAGAGATCAAAAAATGGACAATTTAAAATTCACAATGATCTTTTTAGTCGTTTTTGGACATGTCCTTGAAATGGGAAATATTCAAACGGGAGTTTTCAATATCTTGTATACTGGTATTTATATGTTTCATATGCCGATTATGATTATAGTTTCAGGATACTTTTCAAGAATTGTTATGGATCGAGGAGAGCTAGGTATACTTAACAGGTATATAAAACTTGTTATTCCAAGTTTGGTTCTTCAATTCATTTTCGCTGTTCTGAGTTACATGTTCACAGGAGCTATTCAGCCTTATTGGGTACTTTGGTATACTGTTGCATTGATAGTCTGGGATTATCTTATTGATTACACTAAATTCAGGTATTGGCCAATTTTAATGCTGTTGATGGTATTAATGTTTGGGAATATGGGCATGATAGCTAACACGTTATTTGGTAGAATTGTATATTTTATGCCATTTTACTTAATTGGCTATTATTTTGACTTGTCCAAGCTGGATAGTCTGACTCGAAGTGTCAAGAGTTGGATAGTTCTCGCGGCAACTGCTTTGGCTTCAATAGGAATTTTTACATTTGTCAATTCAGGATTGGATTATCAGTTGTTTTACTTTTCAAAAGGCTATGCAGAACTCGGCCTGGATATGGTTTCGGGTATGTATTACAGAATAGTTGCATATGTGATTGCATTTTCTTTATCTGCATTATTATTTATTCTGATGTCAAAACGAGCTTATGGATATGTTCAATCGGTGAATACAATGACCATCTACCTATTGCATGGGCTGATTATTCGGACGATTGGATGGTTTTTGGATTATGAATTGAACTCAATGATTATTGCCTTTATTCTTTCGGTTGCCATCGTGGCTTTAACGGCTCGCAAAAGATTATTTTCTGACTTGTTTAAAGGCGTATTGGAATGGGCAAAACAACATACACAGGCTATTCATAGTTTTCGAGCTGTGAGTCTATTGATTATTTTTGCTGTTTACGGCTATGTATCTAGCCCAGTTATTTTGGAGGCAAAATCGCAAAGTGTTAAACAACATTACGAGGAAACATTGGAAACAAATGAGAGCCTCATACCATCAAGTGGAATCGAGAATCCTGAAGAGGCGGATTCTGAGGTAACAAGCATTCCGGGAAAGGTTTTTGAAGGCTTTAATTGGGATCAACAGCCTTCAAGCGAATCCAAAGGACCCTTGACTGATATTGGCAGTGTAGTATATGATCATGATGAGCGAAAGCCTAGAGTTGAGTATGGAGAAGTGTACAATATGTCCCTTGATGGGAAATATCTGAGTTATGAAGATCAAGAATTTGTTGTTGTGGAAGAAACAATGAATTTAAAGATTGATTTTATTGAACTTGGGCAACAGATAGGCATTAAGCTACTTAACGGGAGATATTTATCAGTATTGGAAGGTTATCCTGTTATTGACACTGAACCGACACCATTGGATTACGATGTTAGAGATCTGCAAGTGGCTTTCAAGTATAAGGATCAGTATTTATCTATAGAGTCAGGTGAACTGGTATTTGTTTCGGAACAAAAATTCTGGGACGTAGAACTAGAAGTGATTGATGATAGCCCGCTGACTTATTATTCTCAAATTGATGATCGCTGGCGATACGATGATTTTGCTTATGATAATATTTCCACGAGGGGATGTGGGCTTGTATCCATGGCAATGATATTGAACTATGAGTTGGACTCGGAAATTGACGTGGATGACATGATCGCACTTGATCGTCAACATAATTTGGGGAGAAGTGACCCTCCAAGAATTGATGTTGATCGTTTTGCTAGAATAATTGGGGATACCTATGAAGTAAATGTAAAAAAGATTGAGTTAGCGGACATCCCTGCTGAGATTAAGAGTGGGAGACTTGTGTATTATCATACAAGCAATAATCCTGGTATTGGATACAAAAATTTTGGGCATCTTATTGTAATTTATGGAATTTCTGAAGATGGGAAGCTGAAATTTCTGGATCCCTATCCTGGAAATATCAAACAAATTCCTGCAGATGAGGCGTTGCAGTATTATGGTCAGGTCTTTTCATATGGTACGCAAGCAGGTATTCGAAGATCAGATGTTTTCACTGGGTATATTACATTGGATGCCATGGCTAAATCATCTGCCTATACATCGTATAGTATTTGGAGGTAACTATGTTTAAACAAGATTATAGAAAAGATAGGAACGGTTTTGGAATCGTGGATTTGATTTTATTGATTGTTTTGTTAAGTGCTATTTATGTAACGTTTTATATGAAATAGAGTAAAAAAGTAACTGTGTTTAACAATTGGAATGGGAAAAGCGTATGGTATAATGAGTACAAAGTTTACATTTGGCAATTATGGAAGAGAGGAAATTATGAAGAAATATTTAAGTAAGTTTGTGTTTGCAATAATAGTTGTAGCAGTAGTCACTGTGAACTTAATTTATGGATCTGCTGTTCAGCAAAATGAGATGAAGTCTTCAGAAGAGGTACCTACCACCGAAAGGAGTTTACCTGAGCCCTTTTCTGAGAAAGAGGTGGAGGCCATGGAAGCTTCTACTATGGAAGAGGAAAACATGGATTCGCTAGAAGTGGAGAATGTAGATTCACCCGAAGTGAAAAACGTGGATTCACTTGAAGATGTTTTAGACCATGAACTGGTATCTATTGAAAAATATAGTTATATCAAAACCAGTAATTATTTTAAATTCAACAAAATTTCTGTTTTTAGTGAAGAGGGTTCAGAGGACATTTATGCAAATTCGGATGATGTATATATAAAAGCAGGAACGTTGAGAAAACTCATCAAAGTGGATGATCAGCTCAAGGATCAGGGTTACAATCTAGTGGTTTGGGTAGGTTATAGGGATGAAAAATTACAGCAACAGTTGAGAGAGCATTTGGCAATAACAATGGGAATAACAGAAGGACGTTATGACCTTGTTGCCGCTCCAGGGATGAGCAACCATCAGAAAGGTACTGCGGTGGATGTTACAGTGGAACGCATGGATGGAGAGCCCTTGGAAATGCCTTCAGCCTATTTGGATTTTACAGACAACAGGCTGCCCAGTCTCCATGAGAATAACGAGGCATTGAAAGTGCTGCAAGAAGCAATGGAGGCAAACGGCATGGAGGTCTACAAGGGTGAATGGTGGCATTTCAATGATAGCAATAGAGAATACCTAGAAGGGCAATAATTGGAATCGATTGAAGCCTCTTTTAAAGCTAAATTAAAAGCTGCGGATAAGATAAAAAAATCTTATTTCCGCAGCTTTTTGATTTACAGATTTTCTTGAAGCCACAAGATAAAATCTAGCTGGATTGAAGTTCAAGGGTAAAAACAGGTCTTGTCTCCCCAATCTTATCCTTTAGGGTATTTATGTTCTCAATGATATGGAAGGGTCTTAAAGCCTCCAGGTCATCCTGATCAAGATAGCCCATCTGCTTTAGGATCTCCATGGTTGCACTTTCAACAGCTTTGATGTTTCCATCCTCGATCTTGACGGCAATTCCAACACCCTGATCCACCATTCCGATGCAGTAGACACCGTCAGCTCCAAGCTTGCCCATTAGCTTTCCCTTTGTGTTTTTCATAAGCTCAGTACAGAATCCTCCGGTACCTGCAACCATTTCAGGATATTCCATCATTGACTCCACCACCAGGTTTGCAGCCATTTTCCTCTTTTCATCAAAAACTGACGAGTGAACAAGCTTTGCATAGGAAAGGGCCATATTGTAAAGGGGCATCTCAACCACCGGAACTCCACACCCGTCTATGCCAACACCAATGTCATCCACATCCATTTCACAGACCTCTGCAATGGTATCAAGGGTCATCTGCTGAAGTGGGTGCTGCAGCAAGTTGTAGGTTTCCAGAGGCAGGTCAAGCTTCCTGGATACCGCAAGCATTCCCGCATGCTTTCCCGAGCAGGTGTTATAGATCTTTCTGGCGGTTTTTCCGTCCCGCAGCATCTGTCTTGTAACCTTGTCACTGCGGGAATAGCTGTGACCGCAAAGAAGGTCGTCCTCACCCAAGTCCAGCTTTCTAAGGACCGAGCTTACTGCATCAAGGTGAAAATCCTCTGCAAAATGTGAAGCGCACATAACCGCAAGATCCCTGCGGGTTATCCCAAAGGTATTCTCAGCACCTGATTCAATAACCACAAGGGTCTGCAAGGGCTTTGCACTTGAACGCAGATAGGTCCTCTTGTAGGGGTCTCCAACACTGGCTATGAGATTTCCCTTGAAATCAACAACAGCAATGTCTCCCCTGTGAATATTCTCAACTCTGTCACCTCTTGTTACATTCAACAATATCTCTGACAAGGCGATTCCTCCTTTGTAATTTGTACCTGCTGTTAGTTATAGTATACCTCAATATAATTACATTTAAAAAATAATTGTTGAAAAAACAATCAATATGTGATTTTGAGCTATGCAGGTGGTGTAAAAAGGGTATAATACTTGTGAATTATGCAACAATCCTAAATGAAAATAGCTAAACCAATTTGAAAGAGGTGATGGTATGCTCCAGCAGTCAATTGTGTTTGCAGTTATAATCGGTTCACTTGTACTTTTCACCCAGGGAAGCATACGATATGATTTTGTCGGTCTTGGTGCACTTATTGTACTTGTAATAACGGGCATTGTCCCGGCAGAGGAGGCCTTCCTGGGCTTCGGTCATCCGGCTGTCATAACCGTGGCAGCCATACTTGTTGTGAGCAGCAGCCTTTTGAAAACAGGGGTCTTGGACCAGCTGGTAAGAATTCTTAACAGGAGCGGAAGGGGAATCAACCTAAAAATTGCAATGCTGATGGTTATGACTGCTGCCCTGTCAAGCTTTATGAATAATGTTGGGGCCTTGGCTCTTGTCATGCCCATAGCAATTGAGGTTGGAAAGCACCACAGGATATCACCATCCTACCTGTTGATGCCTGTAGCCTTTTCATCCCTTCTTGGAGGACTTATCACAGAGATTGGAACTCCACCAAACCTTATAATTTCAACCTATAGGGGAGGGATTGAGGCTGAGCCTTTCCTATTCTTTGACTTTGCCCCTGTGGGAGTTGGGATAACCCTGGTTGGAATAATATTCATATCCACAATCGGCTGGCGTCTGATTCCAAAGCGGAAAGGAGATGAGGGACAGTCGGATTTCTTCAGGATTGATGAGTATATGTCTGAGGTGGTCATTCCCAAGGGAAGCAGATATTCAAACAGGACCGTGGAGGAGCTCCTTAAGGACCTGAACCTGGATGTCAACATCCTTAGCATAATAAGGGGGGACAGGAGCATTGTCCCACCTGCTGCAAGTGAGCTACTGGAGGAAATGGATCACCTTGTAATCAGAGCAGACCATTCAGGCCTGGCTGACTTGGTGAAGAGAACAGGATTTCAGTTCAAGGGTAGCAAGCAAATCTATAATGATTCAGGAAAAATCTTGAAGGATAGTAGCCTAATAATGGCTGAAATTGTCCTTAAGGACGATTCACCCGCAATCGGTAGAACCGTTATAGACCTTAACCTCAGACAAAGGTTGGGAGTTAACCTGGTTGCGGTTTCAAGAAGAGGTATCTCCTCATATAATCGACTACAGTCCTTTATGTTCAAACCAGGTGATGTGTTGCTTATCCAATGTCATAGCGATTCAATTCAGGATGTTCTGAGCCAGCTGAGAGCACTGCCACTTGCTGAAAGAGGATTGAGGGTGGGCAAGGGAAACAAGAAAAACCTTAAGCTAATAACCCTGACCCTGTTTATGACATCAATAATTCTGACCACCTTGGGGATAATAAGCGTGCATATCTCCTTCGCGGGCTGTGCACTTCTAATGGTGCTATTCCATATAATCACTCCAAGGGAGTTCTACGATGCCATCGAATGGCCTATAATAATAATGCTGGGTTCTCTTCTGCCAGTAGGTGATGCCCTCCAGTCAACAGGCGGAGCCGAGACTATCGCAAACCTTATGGTGGGTGCAATGGATTATTTAAGCCCTTCACTTATGGTTACTGTATTGATGATAACAACCATACTCCTTACAAATCTAATCAACAATGCAGCTGCAGCCGTCCTTATGGCCCCCATAGCAATGAGCCTGTCAATCAAGATGGGCGTGTCACATGATCCAATGCTTATGGCGGTCGCGGTTTCAGCCTCATCAGCCTTTATGACCCCAATAGGTCACCAGTCAAACACCCTGATAATGGGACCGGGAGGGTTTAAGTTCGGGGACTATTGGAGGATGGGACTTCCTGTTACAATTCTTGTCCTTGTTGTGGGGACACCACTGATACTACTATTCTGGCCGTTATAAAAATCCGAAGCCAATAAGGTCTTCGGATTTTTTATTTGCCCTTAACAGAAATCAAATTCCTGTTAAGGGATAAAAAAGAAGCTCCCTGAGCTTGCCAATGCATTAACGCGCTAAATCACGGGTATAAATATTGCAAGTATCAAGATGAATCACCATGAGAAGGGGATGGCCTATGGAGGTTGAAGGAGTTGTCATAGCTGCAGGAAAATCCTTAAGGATGAGTCCGAATCACAAGCTGTTGCTGGATTTGGACGGAAGAACGGTGATTTGGAGGTGCATAGAAAGTCTTTATGAGTTCTGTTCAAGAATAATAGTAGTGACAGGACACAATCCACAGCTAATAACCCAGAGTATAGGATACATAGAAAAAGTGGAGTTTGTTCATAATGAGGGACATGAAGACGGAATGTTTTCTTCAATAAAAACCGGCCTGCTTGCTGCCAGAGGAGACAGGATATTTTGCATGCCTGCAGATTGTCCCTTCGTAGGGAGGGAAGTGTTTTTGAAGTTGCTCTCCGTCTGGGATGACATTGTGATCCCATCCTTTTGTGGAGTGCAGGGTCATCCTGTCCTGCTAAGCATGGAGGAGGCAAAAAGGATCAGGGAGGACTTAACCTTTGTGTCCCTTGATGAGTACATTGGGGGAAACAGATTTTCAGTAGTCCAAGTGGACGATCCGGGAGTGTTGTGGGATATTGATACTCCTGAAAACTATGTTGCAGCTTTAAGATATTTGAGAAAAATTGGTGGGTGAAATCATGGTAAATATTGGAGATTCAGTCAAGAGGTTTGATTTTGATGACAAAGTGCAGGGAAGGGCTGTCTATACCGCTGACCTTTGGGTGGAAGACAGGATCTATGCAAAGATTTTTCGATCTACAAGGCAAAGGGCAAGAATAGTGGCAATCCATCTTCCCAAGCTGCCCGAGGGCTATGAAATATTGGATTATCACCACATTCCCGGGACTAACAGAGTCCCCATAGTATATGATGACCAACCGTTTCTGGCAGAGGATACTGTCAACTATTACGGCGAGCCAATACTGGTTGTGGTGGGGAAGGACAGAGATGTTTTAAGGAGAATCATGTCAGAAATAATGGTTGATTATGAAGACATTGCACCCATCAGTTCCATCGAAGAGTCGATTCTAAATCCTCAAGGGTACAAGTTTGCTGATGGCAGCAACAAAATCGAATACACCTTCACCAAAGGGAATCCAGATATACATATGGAAGGTGGAGAAAAGTCATTTGTTGATAGCTTCAACACCGGATACCAGGAGCACGCCTATCTGGAGACACAATCCATTACTTGCAGGGTGGAGGATGGGAATATTATCGTTCATGGCTCCATGCAGTGTCCATATTATGTGGTGGAGGGAATGAAAAAAGCATTTGACTTGGACGAATCAAGAGTAAGGGTCATCCAACAGCCTACAGGCGGTGGCTTTGGAGGCAAGGAGGATTACCCGTCAATACCTGCTGTTCTGTGCGCCTTGGCGGCAATAAGGACAGGAAAGCCTGTACAGCTGGTCTATGACAGGAAGGAGGACATAATAGCTTCCACCAAGAGGCATCCTTCTGACATTTCCATAAAAAGCTATCTTGATGAGAGCAACAAGATTACGGCCATGGACATAGATATAAAGCTTGATGGTGGAGCCTATGCAGGTCTATCCAGTGTGGTACTCCAGAGAACCATGTTTAGTTCAACCGGAGTGTACAACATAGAGAACCTAAGGGTAAAGGGAGGTGCTTATGCAACAAACAATGTTGTTAGCAGCGCATTTAGAGGCTTTGGAGGACCCCAGTCAGCCTTTGCCATTGAGATGCACATGGAAAACATCGCACTTGCTTTGGGGCTGGACCCCCTTGAATTCAAGAAGAAGCATTTTTTAAGGGATGGGGACCTGTCATGCACCCAAGGGAAATTCCTTAATGGTATAAAGCTTGATGAAATTTCAGCCTCAATAAATGAAACATCCGGATATTCCCTAAAGAGAAGGTCAAGTGAAAAGGATAAGGAGCTGCTTAAGGGGATAGGCTTCTCAATATTCGCCCATGGCTGCGGCTTCACTGGTGCGGGAGAGTCGGAGGTACTTAAACCAAAGGTCAGGCTGGTTAAATACAGTGATGGGACCCTTGAGATATTTGTGTCCAGTTCGGAAATCGGTCAGGGAACACAGACAACCCTTGGGAAAATAGTAGCCCATGAGTTAGGAGTTCCTCTGGAGAGGATAGTCCACAAATACCCAGATTCTAAATTCTGCCCCGATTCTGGTCCAACGGTTGCATCCAGGACCATACTCATAGTCGGGGGAATGCTTCAGCAGTGCGCCATTGAAATGAAGGCCCGTTGGGATGAGGAGGAAATTGAAATTATCAGGACATACAAGTCCCCAAAGGAGCTTTCCTGGGATAACGAGAAGTTCATAGGAAATGCGTATCCTGAGTATTCCTGGGGTGCAAATGTGGTAGAAGTCCACATGGACCCGGCAACCTACCAGGTTGAAGTGGATAAGATATGGACTGTGTTTGACATCGGAACCCCAATTGACCTGAAGATAGTACAAGGGCAGATCGAAGGAGGCTTGGCTCAAGGTCTTGGCTATGGACTGATGGAGGAATTCAGGATCAGGGACGGTGTGCCAATGCAGAACTCCCTTACAACATATGTGATACCATCATCCAAGGATTTTCCACAGCCTGAAATAAGGTTGATCGAAAATCCCAGAAAATATGGTCCATTTGGAGGGAGCGGACTGGGGGAGCTGCCAACAGTGGGAGTGGCTCCTGCAATAGCCAGCGCAGTACAGAACGCCCTTGGCAAAAAGGTTAGCAGAATTCCAGTTACTCCAGAATACATCAAGGAGTTGATTGATAATGGAAATTAATTTCACATTAAATGGGAAAAGGGTCTCCATCTCCACAGAGCCGACACGAAGACTTCTGGACATCCTCAGGGATGATCTGGGCTTGACAGGAACTAAAGAGGGCTGCGGTGAAGGGGAATGCGGTTCATGTGCTGTTCTTCTTGATGGAAGACTTGTTAACTCTTGCATGGTACCGGCCTTTGCAATGGAGGATAAGGAAGTCCTGACAATCGAGGGGTTTAGGGAACACCAAAGATTCAAAGCCATATCGAAGGGATTTGAAAAGGCAGGAAGTGTACAATGTGGCTTCTGCACACCAGGATTTGTAATGGCGGCTGAAGCACTATTAAGGCAGAATCCCCATCCTACGGAAAGGGAGATAAGTGAAGCCATAGAAGGGAATCTATGCAGATGCACAGGATACAACATGATTGTGGAGGGTATTTTGACAGCCTCAAGGGAGGGTGATGGACTATGGTAACTACTTATTGCCCTGAGACACTGTCTGAAGCCCTTGAAATCAGGGAAAAAGAATCAACAATGATATTTGCCGTTGAACGGACCTGATGGTGAAGTACAAATCCACAAGTGGAGCCTTGCCCCAGTTTCCAAAGGATATTCTGTACATTGGAAATCTTCAGGAGCTCAAGGAAATAAGCATAACAGGGGAATGGATCAAAATAGGGTCGATGGTTAAACTATCCACCCTGCTTGAGGAAAGGAGATTGCCTGACTACATCAAGATACCCGTTAAGGGGATAGGATCTCCCTCAATCAGGAACCTTGGTACAATGGGGGGAAACATCTGCAATGCGTCACCTGCAGGGGACACCCTGCCAATGCTGTATGCACTTGATGTAGCCATTGAGCTCTCATCTGCAAAAGGGACCCGAAAGGTTGGAATCCAGGATTTCATCAAGGGTCCTGGGAAAACGGACATCAAACCCAATGAAATCATGACAGGGATATTCATCAAAAGGACTGAGTTCAACAGGTGGGGCTACAGAAAAGTAGGTGCAAGAAAGGCAAATGCAATATCCAAGCTTTCCGTATTTTGTACTGCACAGATTGACCAGTCATCTGTCAGGGACATACGTATTTCATTTGGGTCGGTTGGACCCACTGTAATAAGGAACAGGGAGATAGAAAAAGAAATAGTCCAAATTGGTGTTGCTAGGTTGAAGCAGGAGCTGGGAGGGATTCTGGAGGCATACGCTGATATGCTATCCCCGATCAGCGACGTCAGGTCAACCAAGGACTACAGGAAAGATGTATCTCTTAATATTCTCAAGGAAATAATCGAAGGAGACCTGATACTATGAAAAAGAAATGGTTGAGCATAATATTCTGGGGATCAATTTGGGGAATTGCAGAAGCAACATTGGGCCATGTGCTGCACATGGTCTCAATGGCCTTGCCGGGACTTCCCGGATTTGTTATGTTTCCAGTAGCATTTTTCTTTATGAGAAAGGTATACCTTGAGAACAGGAAGCCGCAAGCCGTGTTTTATGCAGCTGCAATAGCAGCTGGTATCAAGCTTGTAGATTTTCTTGTTCCAGGCAGCATTCCTCTTAGGATCGTCAATCCTGCGATCTCCATCCTGATGGAAGGTTTGGCAGTTGCAATGGTATTCGCCTATGTGAATTCAAGAGACAAGAAATTTGGATTTATGGAGAGCTTTTTTTCAGGCTTGCTGTGGAGAGGAATGTGGGTAGTCTACCTGGTAGCCATTTCACTGTTCAACCTGCCTGCAGAACTTGTTACCAGTGGTCCATTGATTGCCTTGAGATTTTTGATCATGGAAAGTCTTGTAAATGCAGCTCTCATATTTGTCCAGTTGAAGTTCATTTCACCGGTTGGGTCAACCAATAGAAGGCCAGTGTTTGTGTATGGAGCATTCCTGATTGCATTGCTCCTGCAGATTGTATTCTAGGGGGAGATGACCATGGGGAGGGTACATATAATAACAGGAGGCTGGGATACGGGAAAGACCACAAGTTTAATCAAACACTACAAAGACCTAGGAGAAGGTACAGCAGATGGATTTGCAAGCATAAAGACTTATGACGATACAGCAGGTGATTTTCTGGGCTATACCCTCATGAGGTTGGGGACAGGAGAACACCATTCCTTGGCTAGGCTCAAGAAGGACTTCAGTGGAAATCTGGATGGATATATTGAGTTTGACAGGTTCATATTTCTAGAGGGAACCTTTGTGCAGGCTTCAAAAATTATAGAGGAGCTCCTGGAGGATAGAATGATAGAGAGGATTTTTCTGGATGAGATTGGCCCCATTGAGCTGGAGGGCTTCGGTTTTCATAAAATCCTTGTAAAGATGCTTAAAAGTGACAAGGATATCTACCTTGTGGTGAACGAACACAAGCTGCAGGATGTAACAAAAAAATATGAAATCGAGAAGTACATTAAGATGTAAAAAAACCCCTGAAATCTAAATTGGTTTCAGGGATTTTAATTATGTCAGAATCAAATATCAATACCTCTAATCTGCATGAACAATAGTGCAGCGGAAATAAGCCCGACTGCATAGTAGTACATCCAATGCCTCCTGGTCTTGAAAAGGTAAAAGAATATGCCCAACACAATCAAACCACTTACTGCATACACTACTAGAGGCCAGTTGTAGAGGTATATCCCAGTATAGACCAGAAGTACTGCAGTGGGAACAACAGAGAACGTAGCCTTGTAGATGTCCTTGAGTTTTTTGTTACTAAGTACAATATATGAACCAACCATAAATATCAGCGGAGTTATGACATGGAAAAATCGGGGCATGAAGAATGATTCATCACCGCCAACTGGATTATACAGAAGAAACAAGGCATATCGGATACAGGCAGTCAATGCAAAAGCCAGATTAAGTAAAACCAAGCCTGCAATTGGAATAACAAAAATCGGCACAAGAGGATTAATCCTTTTTTCAGTTGACACAATAATCGCTTCCTTTCACAGAAGAAAATCCATTCAATAGAAATTTGTTTCATTATCACCATACATATACCCCAAAATTGACAGGCCAGATACGGGAAGAGAACCATTTCCACTAAGATTAAAGAATATAAATATCAAATACTGGGTAACTGTAAAAGAGGATAAAAATCAAGGTATACATAAGATTGGGAGGAACCCATATGGGCATATTTGATAGATGGAAGAGAGGAGGCCTTCAGATTCCAAAGAAAAAGGAGGCCACCAGAAATCAGAAGACAATTGAGGCAACGGCACCAAGGCTTCTGTATTTTCCCATGGCCATGCACATAGGATCACCGGCCAAGGTGGAGGTCCAGGTTGGGGAAAGGGTCAAGGTAGGTACCCTTCTTGGCTCAAGGGACAAGGGGATCTCAACTGACATCCACTCATCCGTATCCGGCAGGGTGGTTGCAATAGAAAATAGAAGAGTGTTCAGGGGGGAAAGCCTGTGCGTGGTTGTGGAGAATGACTTCCTTGATGAATGCGAGACCTTAAAGAGCATAGTGGACCACCTGGAGTCAGAGGAGTTCAGCCAAAGGATCCAGGCAGCTGGCATAACCGGCAAGGGGGGAGCGGGCTTTCCCACGGCAATAAAATACAACAAGGAGCACAAGGATGTGGAATATCTTGTTGTGAACGGGTCGGAATGCGAGCCATACTCAACCTCGGACTACAGGTGCATGGTTGAGTACAGTGATGAGATCGTTAGGATAATACAGGCAATAGGGAGGATATATAGGATAGATGATACATACATCGCCCTTGAGGACCATATGGAAGAGGCCATTAAGAATCTTCAGGAGTCAATTGACAAGGCAGGAGCAGAGCACATCAGGCTGCACATCCTTCCATCCCAGTATCCCCAGGGTCATGCCGGACTTCAGATTCGGGAGGTTCTTGGGATAGAGATAATGGAGGGACAAAGGTCAGGGGACATTGGAGTCCTTCAATCAAATGTATCAACGATAAAGGCCATCCATGATGCAGTATTTCTGAACAGACCACTGGTTAAGAGGATTATTACGGTGACAGGAGAGATGATAAGGGAACCGAAGAACCTTATGGTCAGGATAGGAACCCCTGTAAGCCATCTCATAGAGGAGTGTGGAGGGCTTCTTGAGGGAGAGGTGGACATGATAAACGGCGGTCCCATGATGGGGAGGCTCTTTGAGGATACGGACATTCCAGTGGACAAGGACACCACAACCCTGCTCTTTCTCCAGAGGGAGCCTGAAAGGATTGAATCTGAATGCATACGGTGTGCCAGGTGCATAGACAACTGTCCTGTGGACCTGCAGCCAATTGTAATAAGCAACAGCTACAGGGAGGGAGCCTATGACAAGGCACCTGCACTAAGGTCGGAAAGCTGTATTTCCTGCGGGACCTGCACCTTTGTGTGTCCTGCAAACATACCCCTTCTTGCAGACATCCAGGCCCTTAATTCCAAATGGAAGGAGCTGAAAAGATGAAAAGGACAAGAACATCACCCTTCCTAAGAACACCTGCATCCACCAGGAGCATAATGATGGATGTGCTTATTGCTTTGATGCCTGTCAGTGTCATGGCAGTGGTACAGTTTGGAATAAAGAGCCTTGTTATGATCCTTCTTGGGGTCACATCGGCAGTGCTTTTCGAATTTCTGTATCAGAGGTTCACAGGTAAGAAGGAGACTATAACGGACCTTTCAGCAGCTGTGACAGGACTCTTGGTTGCCCTTAGCTACCCGGTGACTGCACCTCTATGGATAATAGTCCTTGGAAGCTTCATCGCAATTGTACTGATAAAGCAGCTGTCAGGAGGAATTGGAAAGAACAACCTAAACCCTGCAGTATTTTCCAGGGTGCTGATAAAGATTCTCTTTACACCCACCATAACAGGCTGGGTCCTTCCAGGACCTGATCTGGTATCCACTGCAACACCACTTGAGTTTATTGGAAACGGGCAGACCGCAATAGCCCAGGGAGCTCCCGAAATGCAGGCACTCTTCTTTGGTGCAATCGGGGGAGGAATCGGGGAGACGGTGAAGTGGGCGATAATACTTGGGGCAATCTATCTTGTCTACAGGAGGATAATAAGCGTAAAAGTTCCCCTTGCAACACTTGCAGGACTTTTCTTCATAACCCTGCTCTTTGGAAAGTCCAATCCTGAGTTTGCACTCTATCACGTCCTTTCAGGAACCGCAATGTTTGCAGCGGTCTTCATGGTAACTGACTACTCATCAGGGCCACTAAACCACAGGGCTCGGGTCTACTACGGACTCAGCATAGGAATACTCACTGGGATCGTGCGCTACCTGTTTGCACTGCCTGGAGGGATTGGAGTTGCAATCCTTATCATGAACATACTTGCACCGATATATGACGCCTGGTTTACCCCGAGAGTCTTTGGTCACAAGGGTAAACGGGTTGTAATAGAAACCAGATAATGAATAAATT
>NZ_JBJXRK010000004.1:0-183609 GCF_046224405.1 Gudongella ferriphila
CGGTTCTTTTTGTGTTACTTTTTGCTTTAAAAAACAAGGCCCGCCATTTAGACGGGACCTTGTTTTATTTTGGGTGTGGGGTGGCACACCTTTTGGGTTTTATCGATAATAACCGTTATTTGCTTTTAGTTTCCAGAGTTTCCTTTGGAATTTCCTACTCCATCAGGTTTTCCAACTCCGTCTGGTTTTCCTGCTTCATCAGGTTTTCCTGATCCTTCTTCAAGTTCTTCCATATCTTCAGGATTTCCTACTCCTTCTGGTCTACCTACATTTTCAGGTTTCCCAACATTCTCTGGTTTACCTTTATCTTCAGATCTTCCTTTTTCTTCTAATATATTAGATTCGTCCTCCTGGAACTTGACTCCATTCTTTTCTCCTCTGGATTTGGAGAATTCTTCCATGATAATCTTGGACAATATCTTGTTATCATCTTCATCCTCATCATCCAGATCATACTCGTATCTTAAATCATATAGATAATCTTCTACATCCTCTTCCATAAGGTTCTTAACTATATTGTATCTACCTGGTGTAATCCCAAGGTCTTTGGCTTCTTCAACATCTGCTGTTGTAAGGCCGTTCACTTTTACTTCTTCATTCGCGGCAATTCTAGTTCTTACATTGTTGGTAAGCTCTTCTGTACTATCATCATCCTTGGCTGTTGTGGTAGTAATTATATACCCTGCTTCCCAGTCAATATTATAGTGATCTTTCAGATACTCAAGAACAGACTCTAAATCCATTTTTCCCAAGTCCTTATCAATTGAGACTTCTTCTCTGTTTTCATCTCTAATGAGAACATCAAGAACCTTATCGTACTTATTAACCCTTATAAGGATCTCGTGACCTTCTTCTTCAATCATGCTTATTTCATATTCCGGTGTTGCATATACCCATGTGCCAGTTCCAATCATTGCAAATATCAATAATGCTGCAACAATCGGTGCCCATTTTCTGTGTGAAAAAATACCTTCCTTCATGTAAATCTCATCTCCTACCGAATAGTTTTTATTGCGGATTTTGGATACGGATCCATCCGCCTTCATAACAACCGCTCTTCCTTTTATTATTTCAAGTATTACCGCCTTCATAGCTATTCCTCCTTGACGTATCTCAGGTACTCTGAGAGATAGGGGTAATCCCCTGTCAGTATTTCCATTGCAGCTATTATATATTTACGGTGTCTCTCTATTGTTTTTCGGGGTAGGTTGAGATTTTTTTCAATGTTTTTTATGGGAATTGTTCCCGTACGCTTAATTTCAGACACCATTTCAGTGTTTTCCAGCATATGCCTTAGTATCCTCTTGCAGGCATCTCTCGTCTTTCCAGCCTTGGGTGAGTTCTTTGCTATGTCGGAAAAGTCTATACCGTATTCCTTGAGGGTTTCTCCAAGGGCATGTATCTCCAGTCTAAGGTTATCGTTATATCCCGTGTCTTCCACTTCACCGTACATGTCTTCCGTATGAAGTTCTGCGGCTTGCCTACCGTTGGTTCTGAACCAGTCGATGAGCCTGCTTCTAATGATCATATCTGAGAAGGTCAGGAAGCTTCCCTTGATGGGATCATACTTTTCAATAGCCTCTGAAAAGGCAGACAGGGCCACAGACCATTCATCATCGCTCTTGGTGACAAAGCGTCTTGAAGCCTTGGAGGCTGACTTGAGAATAAAAGCCTCGTGGAGCTTGATGAAATCCTCCAGTGCTCTTTCATTCCCTCTTATTTCTGATACATTTCCCCTATACTCTGCCATTCATGATCCCATCCTCATTTAATGTCCTACTCTTATATTACCACCGAAACGATATTGTAATATTAATTTTGGATTACAAGAGGATTTTAAACAAGAAAAACGGCACCTTTATCTTAACAAGGCGGTGCCGGATCCTTATGTGGCAAAATATTCTTATTCCTGTTTGAGATAGGTGAAAGGTCACCCTGTCTTTTTCTATCTCGTGGTTATAATTACTGATCTCGTGGTTCCATCCCAATCAACCTGCTCACCCAAAGCCTCACCTACAAATCTAAGAGGTATATATGTGCGGTTGTTGATTATGCGGGCAGGTACCTGGATGACAACAACACTGCCATTTACTGTCGGCTGGTTGCTGCCAATAGGGATTCTTACAACAGTTCCTCCCCTTATTCCAGTTGCAGTTTTTGTGGAAGCATCCCAGGATACATCTGCTCCCAATGCTTCGAAGAAGCCGCGCATGGGAACCAAGGTTCGACCATTTTCAATGGTAGGCAAATCCTCCAGTTGAAGAAGCTGGCCATCCAGAAAGATGGTGATCCCACTATCTCCAGCAGGTGGCTCCACAGGAGGCTGCTGGGTTGTCCCTTCGCCATTGGAAGGTCTCAGAGTCACCAGCTGGCTAACCCATTGGGATTCCAGGGACTCTCTTGGGTCATCATACTCCCATGAGTAAGCGATTCGAGAACCGGTTGCCCCTGCAGCCAATCCGACTTCCTCTACAGCTAGGATAGAGTAGTCATTATCTCTATCCCATTGCTGGTATACTCTGTTCATTCCATTGGGTGTCTCTAGGTTTGCCAGCTCCTTTATACCGTAGAAGCCAACAATCATTGCTCCTTCTTCAGCAGTTATACCATTTGCTACCATCTGGTTCTGTCCTGTGGACTCACCATAGCCTCCTTGTCCGCTGGAAGCTATAATGGGACTTTCGGCAACCCCTGAGTAACGTATTATGCCGCCAAGTGCTTCAACGCTTTGTGAAAATCTCCAGGTGTAGCTTGCCGGCTCGTTGCTGTCTGCGGTTTTCCAATAGAGTACCTGCCCGATATCCGTGTAGCCGCCACCTTGGTAGGCATCAGTTGTAACAATATGGTTCCAG
This sequence comes from Gudongella ferriphila, assembly GCF_046224405.1. Classification (NCBI taxonomy): domain Bacteria; kingdom Bacillati; phylum Bacillota; class Tissierellia; order Tissierellales; family Tissierellaceae; genus Gudongella; species Gudongella ferriphila. The sequence continues at coordinate 2,853 of NZ_JBJXRK010000004.1, forward strand.
CCACCAGGATGTGTAATGGGCCAGGCGTCACGTCCCTTTTCATAGGTTATCTGCGCTATTAGCAGATCTCCAGATTTAACTCCGGAGGGTATGTTGATAGTTAGGGTTTCCCTATCCCCATTAACCGCTGTAGTGTGACTTTCAGCTTTAATTGATGTGTTTTGGGCAATAGCTGCATTAAGTTGTGAAATGGTAAATACCATGACCAAGGCCATTAACAGTGCGATTGATTTTTTCATTTCCTATTCCTCCCTTTGTCCTTTGTAATAGGTTAACTCCTGGTGCCATGTTTTTATTGCATGGATAATATGATTATTTTTGTTTCCCATTGATACCCTTTGGTAGGGATAATCATCCTTGAATAATGGTTTCTTTTAGTGTGAGGCTGGACATAACCGGCACAAATCCCCTTGTTTCAAGGACTCCAGACTTGACATTATTTGTGACAACTCCAATATTTGATAATGATTTTATCTCTTTGCAGGAGTATAATGAAGTTAATATATGCTTGATGGTCGCATCGAAAACCTAAGGAGGTCTTATTATGAAAAACAGGGTAATTGCATCAATACTTGCATTTTCAATGCTCCTTCCCCTTGCAGGATGCGGCGGCGGACAAAAGCAACAATCATTGTCCGAAAAGCTTCTTGCCGAAGCTGTACTTAATGAAGAAAATCTTTTTCTGGAAATCCAGGGGGTTGAGCTTAAACTTCACCCTGCCATTTTGACCAATGATGTAAATGCAAGCATCTACAAGGTTTCAAATGCACCTTACCTGGATCAAGAGGGAGATATTGAACTGGATGTATATGATTTCAGGCTTGATGGAATGAACAAGGTCGAAGGAGTGATCCAGCTTACCGTTCCAATGAGTCTTCCAGAGGGAAACATCCCAGGAGCTGCATACCTTGACGAAGCCACGGGACAGTGGGAACCAGTAGCGTTCCACTATGATAAGGCTACCTCCTCTGTGATCATCAAGACCGATCACCTCTCAAAGTACGGTGTGTTCTCAGTTGCCAACGAAGGGAGCAGACGGGCCAGAATAGAATTCCTCGGCCTATTCGGCGACGACAAGGATGAAGAGTTTGCAGCTGCCATTGAGGAATACTCCATTGGGGGAGTTCCTGGCTCCCAGTGCCTTGAAATTGGTGTCGGTGCCGCTGGAGACGCTCTTCAGATCGGAGGGGACATCCTGGGAGGTATGGTTCAAGGCGCAGGCTATCTTGCCTACGGTGAGGATGTTCTTTCCACTGTAGGTGACCACCTTGGAAGTATCGGGCTCTTGCTCTCAGTGGTTCAGATTGGAAACAGCATATACAACGGAAACATCAATGAAGCTGTTGTAGGGTCCCTTAAGACATCCTTTTCATACGTTTTGGGAAAGGTCACCTCAAAGCTTAGCAGCTCGGTTATGTCAGCCAGCATGGCTTCAGTGGCAATAATTGACTATTCAATCAACAAGTTCGGCACTACAGCCATTGAAGGGCGGGCCGACATATACAGGGAAGCATACTCAATCTACTACCAGAAAGGTCGCCCTGGCTATAAGGGCTCAAACTATTGGTTTGATACCTTCTACCCCATGTTCAACGATCCAGGTATGACCGAGGAAGAGCTAAAGGCCAAGATTGATGAGATTGTAACCTCCCACTGCAATGAGTTTTGGGTCCCGGGAATAAACAAGGATGGTGTTGAGGCCTATATGTCTGAGGCAAGGGAAAACCTCAAGTTCACAGGTGGTGCTGGCTTGAACCAGGGCCTTCAGGATACCATCAGCCAGGAAAGACGGGCCATCCTCTATAATGATGTGCTGCCTGGGGTTTTCAGCTTCATTGCCCAAACCATAAACATGAACAACGAGAACAGGTTGAGGGCTCAATACAAGGAGCTTGCAGACTACCTCAATACGTCGGTCTCCTTTAGCGCCAAGGATCCGAAAAAAACCTACGCCAAACACCTGGTCAGGTTCTCACCCCTTAACGATAAGGCCCTTGTGGATAATTGGACTGGCAAAATCAGGGATGATGGTAGTTTGAATACTTCCTTTACATTGTATGGACACATGTATGCAGGTGCACCAAATGGTATTGATATCTACAAGCCAGAAGCTGACCTGGATAAGGACGCTCCAATCAAGACGGTGAAGTTCATGGTTTCTCCACCTGAGGTTGAGGTTGTACTTAGTGAGGATACTGACAAATTTGCAAGCCTTGTAATTGATCGAACTGCTGAGGAGCTTACATCAACCCTGCTTCAGGTTGATGAGTACAAGTCCGCCTACTACGACGATGTATATCCTGTACCCCTGCAGCATATGTTAACTCAGCAGCCAATCCCAATTTCAGAGGAAGATGGGGTCCAGGCATTTCTCCAGGGAAGCTGGGCAGCTGAAACAGTAAGTGGAGATAGTGATGCTGGTGAATGGAGTACATCATACCGTTATGATATTGAAAAATTTGAACTGGACATAACCAATAATCAGTTTTTGGAACTACCGATTGCTGGAACTGACAGGAAGGCCCTTCTACTGGATGGAATCGGTACCTACAGCTATCAGGTTACGGTAACTACTGTAATTGAAGGGAAACAGGAGGCTCTTGCCTTATTCGAGAAGGCGTGGGTAAGCGCCAGAAAGACAAACACAACCACCTTCACGTCCTCAGGAGAAGTATTGCTGTACTCACTCAGCAATGCAATTGACGGCTCCAAGCCAGTAAACCTTACGGATACAAGTATTGAAAACCTAGAGACCACAAAGATTGTGCTGGAATTTCTGAATCCAACCAGCCAGATACATGGAACGGTGGATCACTACAGTAAAACCGTGTGGGAGGACGAGCAGGAGAAAGAGGAAACCGAGACCTACGATATCCCAAATCTCTATGCAAGTAATATAATCAAAAGCGGGGATAAGATCTATTTCAGATATCCTGCCCAGTAGGAGAACGTACACCTGAACCCTTAGAACCCCGCCCTTTGAATGTAAAAACACCGTCATCTGGTTGCTCAGTTGACGGTGTTTTCTTCTAAATCCTTGATTCCGGACTTCAGCCTTTCAGCGGTAATTTAAAATCAATATCCAGCTCCTTGCAGATATCCCTTATCTCCTCCAGGGTTCCTCCGTTTAGAAGGATCCCCTTCTCCATTCTGTCCTTCAATGCCTCAGCTTCCTTTTCTCCGTGGGTGTAGATCCTCTCTGCTCCCTCTGCCTTTTCACTGCCTCTGATTTCCTCAAGATATGCTGACAGATGCTTTTTTATCTCTTCCCTGTCTCCGAAGATCCCGGGATCAATTGCAAGGAAGCCGTGACTGCAGCCGTCCACACCATCCCTCAGGCAATAGTTGCTGGTCAGTCCCATGGACATGATTGATGAGAAGATTTCCGCCATCATACCGTAGCCATAGCCCTTGTGTCCCCCGCTTGTTTCCTGGGAGCCTCCAATCGGAAGGATTCCTCCTCCCTTTCTTCCTGCTATGTTATCTATGACCTTTGCAGCTTCCACAGTTCCCTCTCCGTTCTCATCGATTGTCCAGCCTTCTGGCATGGGCTTGTCCAGTTTCTTGTATACCTCAAGCTTACCATGGGTCACAACCGTGGTGGATGCATCAAAGAGGAAATCATAGGGGTCTGCAGGCATGGCAAGGGCGATGGGGTTGCTTCCGATCATGGGCATCCTCCCGTAGGTTGGAACCATTATGGCACCGCTGTTGGTGAATGCCAGTCCAAGAAGTCCCTTGTCACTGGCCATCTTGGCATAGTAGCCTGCAATTCCAAAATGGTTTGAGTTCCTTACAACCACCATTCCCATCCCTGACTTCTGGGCCTTCTCAATTGCCAGCTCCATACCCTTGTGGGCAGCAAGCTGACCCATTGCGGACTTTGCATCGATTGTTGCGGATACCGGAGTCTCAAAGACAACCTCAGGCTGGTTCTCCACCTTCATCATGCCGCTTTTTATGCCTCTGTGATACATTGCCATCCTTTGCACACCGTGGCTTTCAATTCCGTAAAGGTCTGAAAGCAATATGACATCAGTGATTATCTCACTTTCCTCCCTTGTGAATCCCGTCCTTAGAAAAGATTCCCGGCAGAGACCCCTTATTTCTTCATAACCGATTCTGTAATAGCTCATATGTTTCCTCCCAAGTTCTATTGTTTTGTCTAATACCATTTGTTAATTGTCAAATCAGGAAAGCAGCATCCTGTCATCAATAAGCATCTTCTTGCTCTTGTCCCTGTAGCTCTCCATCAAGGACTCCAGGGTCATATTCTCCCTTTCCTGACCCTGAATGTCAAGGATCACCCTGCCGTCATCCATCATGATTGTCCTGTTTCCAACTGACAGGGCCATCTTTATGTCATGGGTTATCATCATGGTTGTAATCTTCTTCTCCCTTACTATCCTTTCGGTGATGCCAACAATCTTCTGGGCATTTACGGGATCCAGGGCTGCAGTATGCTCATCCAGGAGCAGGAGCTTTGGTAATCCTATTGTGCACATTAGAAGGGTTACTGCCTGTCTCTGACCTCCCGAGAGATTCCCAACCGGTGTCTTCATCCTGTCCTCCAGGCCCAGGTCAAGGGTTGAAAGCAGGTCTCTGAAATGATCAACATCCCTCTTGTTGGTGGCAAAGATTCCTCCCCTTGATTTTTTCCCATATGCCAGGGCCAGGTTCTCCTGAATGGTAAGTGAAGGTGCCGTTCCCTTTAGGGGGTCCTGCATCAGCCTCCCTATCCCTTGCGCCCTTATATGTTCAGGCAGGTGGGTTATGTCTTCTCCATCAAGCTTTACTGAACCCTCATCCACAGGAAATTTTCCTCCTATGGTGTTGAAGAGGGTGGATTTTCCCGCTCCATTGGAGCCTACGATGGTTACAAAATCCCCTTCCTTCAGGTGCAGGTCAAGTCCCCTTAGGGCCTTCTTTTCACCTATGGTTCCCTTTTCAAAGGTTTTGTGTATATTATCAAGCCTCAACATATCCTTCGGGCCTAGCCCTTGCCCCCTTCCGGTTCAATCCTAAGTCTTCCCTTGCCTCCCGCTTCCGTTCTCCTTTTGTCCCTTCTGGACCTGCCCCCGTAGGTCTTCTTCAGGTAAGGACCGGAAAGGGCAGCCATTACAACAATTGCCGATATTAGCTTAAGGGCGTATGGGGGGAACAGGTCAACCTTAAGTGCAAATGCAATTATGACCCTGTATATTATGGAGCCTCCGATTGCTGTGAAAAGGCCGAAGGTTACTCCTCTTTTACCAAGAAGCACTTCTCCTATTATCACTGATGCCAGGCCTATCACCACGATCCCCGTACCTGAGCCCACATCTGAGAAGAGCTGGTACTGGGTGATCAGTCCTCCAGACAGGGCAACAAGGGCGTTTCCCATTGCAAGGGCAATGCACTTCATCCTGTCTGCATCAAAAGCCGAGGCCCGGATCATTTCCTCATTGTCCCCGGTTCCCCTTATGGCAAGGCCTGTCCTTGTCTTGAAGAAGATGCCTGCAACAAGGGCCATTGAAACGGCGATTGCAAGGGCCAGAAGGGTTCTGTTTCCAAGGATGGAAAAGATGGTTTCATTGCCAAGGATTGAAAGGTTCGCCTTCCCTCCCATAACGCCAAGGTTTACTGTATACAGGCCGGTCATTACGATGATTCCCGAAAGTATGGGATTTATCATAAGCTTCGTCTGCAAGAGTCCAGTGCATATGCCTGCAGCCGCTCCTGCTACCAGGGCTGCCACAAGGCCCAGGACCGGGCTTCCTCCTTGTGTAAACAGGGCGGTGGTTGCCATTCCAAGAACAAAGCTTCCCTCCACCGTCAAATCAGGTATGTTTAATATCCTAAAGGTTATATATACTCCAAGAGCCAGTATTCCGTACAGAAGCCCAAGCTCTATGGATCCTATCAAAAGGGTCATTGCAATCTTCCTTTCTCTTGATTATTTGCCCACTGTCACAAAGTCCTCCTGGAGCTCCTCTGGTATCCTTACTCCAAGCTTGTCTGCAATGCCTACGTTGATTACATTTGCATATTCCGAAACGGTCTCCACAGGATTTTCCCCAATGGACTCACCGTCGATTATCCTAGCTATCATCCTTCCTGTCTGTTCCCCCAGAAGGTTGTAGTCGATTCCCACTGTTGCAAGACCACCATCAGCCACCATGGAGTCCGCTCCCACATAGATGGGGATTCCTGCCTCCGTTGCCACCTGTGAGTATGTAGCCATGGCCGAGGCCACCATATTGTCATTTGGTGTGAACAGTGCGTCCACCTGACCTACAAGGGATGATACAGCCTGCTGGATATCTGCTGTGGAGGTTATTGAAACCTCCCTGTATGGGATTCCTTCCCTGTCGCAGTATTCCTTTGTGTTGTCAATGCTTGCGGCTGAGTTGATCTCACTGCTGTTGTAGAGGAATCCGTAGGTTTTGACATCCGGGGTGAGGACCTTTGAAAGCTCTATTATATCTTCAACGGGTATTGAATTTGAAACCCCGGTCACATTCCCCTCAGGCTTTGAAGGGTCCTTCACAAGGCCCGCCTCCACAGGGTTGCTTACGGCTGCAAAGACTATTGGGATATCGCTTGTTGAGGATAGTGCAGCCTGGGCTGCCGGAGTTGCTATTGCGACTATCATGTCCACCCTTTCACCAATCAGGTTCTGCATGATTGACTGGAGAAGGCTCATGTCTCCATTTGCATTTTGCATGGTTATCTCAACCCTGTCACCCATACCCAGCCTCTCAAGCTCCTCCACCATGGAATCCCTTGACCTGTTCAGTGAGGGATGGTCCACAGGCTGGACTATTCCTATCCTGTACCTTTCATTTTCCTTTGCCTCTCCAGGTGCTGTACATCCTGTAAGTACCACCATTGCCACTACTCCTGCCATGATTGCTGCCAACATCTTTTTCATTTTGACATCTCTCCCTTTATGTTTTTTGTATTGGCATCAGGCAGGTATATATACAAAAAAATCTGCCCTTAAAATAAGGACAGATTATAATCTGCTATACCACCTTATGTTTATGTTAATGCTAGAATGCCAACACATTCCTTGCCGTTAATGCCGGCTTACAGCTTGGATACTCGAACCTGTCTACACAGGTCTTTCGCCTCGCCCTCAGTGGGGAATTTACCGATCAGCATCTCCGCAGGATTTCCACCATCACCTGCTCTCTATTGGCGCTTGTTTCGATTTGACTTCCACTTCATCGGTTTGTTGTATTAGATTATATGGGCTGAAAAATTAAATGTCAACAGCTAATTTGAAATTAAAATAAAATCATCTTTCATTTCCTCAGGAATCACAATGCCAAGTGCAGCTGCAGCATCCATGTTTATCATATTTGCATATTCAGCTATCTGTTCAACGGGATTGTCGGATATTTCCCCGCCATCAGCTATTCTCTTTATCATCCTCCCGGTCTGTTTCCCAAGAAGGGTGTAGTCTATTCCAACAGTTGCAAATCCCCCGTCCTTTACCATGGAATCCGCACCCACATAGATGGGGATTCCCGCCTCCGTTGCAAGCTGAACATAGGTGGGCATGGCTGAGGCCACTGTGTTGTCGTTGGGTGTAAAGAAGGCGTCCACCTCTTCCACAAGGGACGATACAGCCTGGTGAAGGTCCGCGGTTCCTGTGATTGTCACTTCCCTGTAGACAAGGCCCTCCATCTCAAGGTAGTCCTTGGCCCTTTCGATACCAGTTGATGAGTTGATCTCGCTGCTGTTGTAGACCAGTCCGTAGGTCTTGACACCAGGGGTCAGGACCCTTGAAAGGTCCAGTATGTCCTGGACAGGGATGGAGTTTGACACTCCCGTGATGTTTTTGTCCGTCTCTGAAAAGCTCCTTACAAGCCCTGCCTCCACGGGATTGCTGACGGCTGAAAAAACAATCGGAATATCTTTTGTTGAAGCCATTGCCGCCTGGGCCGTAGGTGTTGCGATGGGCACGATCATATCCACCTCATCCCCAACAAGATTTTGCATTATCGTCTGAAGGAGGTTCATGTCCCCGTTTGCGTTGTGGAAGGATATTTCAACCTCATCTCCCATACCAAGCTCATTGAGTTCACCTTCTATTGCATCCCTGATCTGGTTCAGGGATGGGTGGTCCACGTGCTGAACGATTGCTATCTTGTAATTCTCACTTGTTGCAGCTGACCCTCTTGCACACCCTCCCAAAAGTCCAACAACAAGTGTTCCTGCCATAAGTAATGCCAACATCTTTTTCATCCTACATCTCTCCTTTTGTTTTGTTAGATTTTTGTATTGGCACTCAGGCAGGCAACTGCAAAAAACAAAAAATCTGTCCTCAAAAATAAGGACAGAAAAAATCTGCTATGCCACCTTAAGTATTAAAAATCAATCACTCCATTTGTTTGTGGAGAGATTATCATCCTGGAATGCCAACACATCCCTTGCCGTTAATGCCGGCCTACAGCTTGGATACTCGAATTACTCTTTCACCTCGCCCTCAGTGGGCCATTTGCCGAACAGCATTTCCGCAGGATTTCCACCATCACCTGCTCTCTTTTGGCGCTTACTCGGTTTGATTTCCACTTCATCGGTTTGTTGTATTAGATTATATGGCTTGGATATTTTGTTGTCAAGGGCAATTCTAAATGTTTTTTTCAGGAAGGAATTTGATGTTCCCTTCCATCCTGTAAATGTGCAGCCTGTGGAGGGCCCTGGTCATGGCAACATACAGGAGCTTTATGTCCAGGTCATCATCCCCAAAATCCTCCTCCATACTGGCCAGTACCACAACGTCAAACTCAAGACCCTTGGCCAGGTAGGAGGGGACAATCATTATCCCTGCATGGTAATCCTCCTGCTTCTCATCAAGCAGCATCACATCACCCAGGCCGCTTTTATCAAGATGCTTCTTGAAGGCCTTTGCTTCATCCATTGTCTTGCAAACAAGGGCTATGGATTTGAAGCCCTCCTCTTTTGATCTTCGAAGCCTTTTCACAACCTTTTGAACAAGGTCCTTCTTATCCTTGAAGCTTATTATTTCCGGCTCTTCACCATGCCTGATCACCGGCTTTGCAAGAACTGTCATGGTGTCCTTCCTCATGTCAATGACCCTGTTGGCCAGGTCCATAATTTCTATGGTGGTCCTGTAGCTTTGCTCAAGGTGCATAAAGGAAATGTCATCATCAAAGGCATGGTAGATCACCTCTTCCCAGCTGTCAATCCCCCTGTAGGAATGGATTCCTTGTGAAATGTCCCCAAGGAGGGTGAACATCTTGGTGTTTACGACGGATCTCAATGCCAAAAGCTGGAATACGCTGAAGTCCTGAGCCTCGTCAATTACAACGGATTTGATTCCCAGATCCTCCTCAAATCCAAGGAGCCTTTTCTTCATATAAACAAGTGGTGCAAGGTCCTCAAGCTCGATCCTCTTCTTTGCCAGAAGGTCACCTGTTGTATCACAGAGATGTTCAAGACTCTCTGAATCAAGCTCCCTCTTGCTGTACCTTTCCATCACCCTGGGGTCTGTCACCAGGTCTGTGTACAGCTGGAAGAGGTCAAGCTTTGGGAATTTTGACATGTAGGACTTGACCAGGTTTTTTGACTCCTTAGCTAGCTCCTCAAGCCTTTGGTCCCTGATGTCAATGAGCTTTACAACCTTGAGTCTCGACTCCTCAGAGCCGTCGGAGGAATGTCTCATATCCTCGATCCTGTCGTTATAATGGTTCTCAACATCCTCTATGATATTCTTCCTGGACTTCTTGAACCTGGTGCTCAACAGCTTCTTAAGGTGGTCACTTCTCTTCTTCAATGGAAGGTAGTAGAGCTCATCCTCCATAAGGCCTCTGATTTCATCCCTGGACATGATTACATGGTCCGCAAGCACAAAATCCTCATCAGGGGTGTAGCTCCTTTCAACATCCGACAGATAGGCATCCACAATTTCCTTGAAATGGATGCTTCCCTTGAATTTTGAAGCCCATCCCAACAGGTTCCCGCCCTCGTCTTTGGACCTTATTATTTCCTGAATCTTGTTCCCGGAATCAGCAAGCCTATGGCTCTTTCCCAGAATTTGATGCATAAAGTCAATATAGGTGGTCTGCTTGACCCTCTCAACCCCAAGCTCTGGAAGCACCTCAGAAATATAGTTTATGAAAAGCTTGTTGGGAGCTAGTATCATCAGCTCCTCAGGGAAAAATTTATCCTCCAGCCTGTAGAGAAAGTATGCTATCCTGTGCAATGCAATTGTCGTCTTTCCACTTCCGGCAACCCCCTGAACCAAAAGGGGTTTTCCTATGTCCGCCCTGATTACACGGTTTTGCTCAGCCTGTATGGTTGAGGCAATATCTTTAAGCCTATCCTCGGCATTTTCCTCCAAAGCAGCCTGCAGGAAGGCATCATTGGCTGTGATGTCTATGTCCATGATGTCCTTAAGCTGTGCGTTTTCAATTGTGTATTGCCTTTTCAGGGTCATTTCACCCTCCTGGACCCCGTCATCGGTCTGGTATGAGTTTTCGCCAATTCTACCCTCGTAGTAAAGGTTGGCTATGGGAGACCTCCAGTCCACTATTAGGGGCATGGCGTCCTGGGCCTTGAAGAGGGATGTCTTTCCGATATATATCTTGTCCTTCTTCTCGCCGCCCTCTTGCTTGAAGTCAATCCTTGCAAAATAGGGCTTGTCCTTTGTCCTTTGCAGACTTTCATAATTTCTTTCCGCTATCTCCATAAACTTGGTGTTGATCAGGACACTGATGTAGCTTTGGGAGCTGTCAAGATAGTCCAGATTCTCCATTGCCTCCTGGATATTGGCCTTGTAGAGGGTCTTGTATTCCTCGGTTGCCTCCAGAGTCTTCTTGATGTATTCGTTGGTCAGCTCGAGTCTGTCCAGCTCCTCCTTAAGTTCTTCCTTTGATAGGTGCTTCATTTAATTTCCCCTTCCTCTGTTTCCTCAGGCTCCTCCGGTGCCGGTGATGCGAATGATGCCAAGGCCCCAAGTATGGGGAATGCCATCATAAGGATCAGTATCTCGTTGTAGCCTCCAAAAATATCATATGCCATGCCAAAGGGCAGAGGCCCCAGAGCAGATCCAACCACCATGGATGTCATTGTTATGCTACGTATGCTTCCAAGATGTGTGCTTCCAAAGTAGTTTGGCCAGATTACACCAGTACTCACTGAGTCAAAGGCCATAAAAATTCCGTGAAGGACTGCATAGACAATCAGGAGTCCAGGACTGTCCCCAAGGAAGATAGCCAGAACAACTCCCAGATAGAGTATATAGTTGAAGCCCTTCACAAGGTGGACCTTTACATTGTCCACCACAAATCCCGCCACAAAGGTCATGGGAAATTGGCTCAGGGCCATTATGCTGAGGATCGAGGCGGCAAATGCCGATGAAAATCCCTTTTCTCCAATGATTGACACTATGTGAAAGGTTATCCCTGTGTTTATCATGGAGGGAATGGCCATGGTAAGGAGGAGGAGCCAGAAGGCCCTTGTCCTTACGGCCTCCTCCAGTCTCCACGGGTAGCTGCTCACTCTGATTTTCTTTGCCGGCCTGAACCTGTTCTGGTCCAGGTCATGGTCCGTATCCCCATCCGGCTTCAGTCCCTTGTCTTCTGGCCGGTTTCTTATGAGAGTCCAACCTACAGGTACCATTACTGCAAGCAGAAGTATTGTCCATGTTCTCCAGGCAATAGCCGCCCCGAAATGAACAAGCATAAAGTTGTTTAAGGGAGGTATGGCAGCTGAACCCACAACTCCACCCAACGCCATAAGGCTAAGAGCCTTTCCCCTGTTTCGCTGGAACCATGCAGGTACAAGGGTGTTGGGCAAAAGTGTCATTGATCCCTGCCCCAAGAGCCTAAGTAAAAAGAAGCCCACTACAAGCATAAGGGGCGTCCTTACAAAGCTCATCCAAAGGGCAGCCATTCCAAGTGCAAATGAAATTGCAACAAGCATCCATCTCTGGCCCTTTTTGTCTATGGCCCTTCCTATCACAGGCAGGGTGAAGCCTGCAACAAGTGTCGCCATGGAGTAGTAGCTTGAGACCTGTGTCCTTCCCCAGCCAAAGGTCTCAACATAGTGGTCGATGAATATTGACACGGAATAGGTCTGTCCGGGACCCGAGAAAAACAGGGTCAGGGCCGCCACAGCTACAATCATCCAGCCGTAGAAGGGTTTTTTTGATTCATTTATCTCAATCTTTGATTTGTTCATTTTATGCCTCAATTCTTTGATGGTTTCTTGATTCAAAGGTTAAGTATATCAAAAATCGGCTACATAATCCAGCAAACATGGAAAAAGGTCCTCCAGAGGAAGGACCTTTCATTAGGCTGTCTTAAACCAGCCTCTTGTGTTATTCGCTATCTTAACCAAAAGCAACATTACAGGGACCTCCACAAGCACCCCTACAACCGTCGCCACTGCAGCCCCTGAAGTCAGGCCGAACACTGAAATCGACACTGCAACCGCCAATTCAAAGAAGTTTGACGCTCCGATCATTCCGGCAGGTGCAGCCACATTGTGGGGCAGCTTCCAAGCCTTTGCCCACATGTAGGCTATGAAGAAGATCAGGAAGGTCTGGATTATCAATGGTATTGCAATCAGCAAGATGTTTATTGGATTTTCAATTATGATCTGACCCTGGAATGAGAAAATGATGATCAGGGTAAGAAGCAGTCCTCCGATTGTAACATTGTTGAACTTTGGAATATAAACCTTTTCAAAGTATTCAAGCCCTTTGTTTCGTGTGATTACCGTCCTTGATACAACCCCTGCAACAAGGGGGATCACTACAAACAATACCACTGAAAGGAAGAGGGTTCCCCACGGTACGATTATATCACTTACCCCAAGTAAAAGTGCAACTATGGGTACAAAGGCAACCAGGATAATCAGGTCGTTAGTGGCAACCTGGACCAAGGTGTATGCTGGGTTTCCCTTTGTAAGGTGACTCCACACAAATACCATGGCCGTACATGGCGCCGCTCCAAGGAGCACAGCTCCTGCCAGGTACTGCTTTGCCATCTCCCCGTCGATAAGATTGCTGTAGAATACATTAAAGAAAAGGTAGGCTATGGCAAACATTGAAAAGGGCTTTATCAGCCAGTTTGTTACCCATGTTACAATAAGTCCCTTGGGGTTCTCCCCAACCTGCTTTACGCTCTTGAAGTCAACCTTTAGCATCATCGGGTAGATCATCAGCCAGATAAGTATGGCCACTGGAATTGATACACTGTAGTATTCGAATCTGCTTAGGAATTCCGGTATCCCTGGCAGGTATACACCGATTGCCACACCGACTGCCATACAAAGGGCTACCCATACTGTAAGGTATTTCTCAAAAAAACTGATGCCGGACAGGTCTTGTTTTGTCATTTCATCGCCTCCATAAGAATATATTGATTATTGCAGTTCAAACAGTGAAAGGACAAGTTCCCTTTCATTGTTTATGGTCTGACATGTATATGGACTTTCCACATACGCACTACATTTTTTAAGGTCTTCAATGAAAACTCCCTCGGAACCAAACTTGTTCTGGAGGTATTCCATAAGCATCCTGTTTTCCTTCTTGAACTGGTCGCTGATCCTGTAGTGAATCCACTGGGCATCCTTGTAGCCGGTTATGATCCCCACATTCTTGAGCTTTCCAAGATGCCTTGATACATTGGACTGGGTCAGGTCAAGAATCACCTCGAATTCACATACGCAAAGCTCATAGTTGAAAAGCAGATTAAGGATCCTCAGCCTGTTCTCATCCCCGAGAGCCTTGAAAATATTATCCAAATCAATCACCTCTTATATGCGTATATTTGATTTCACTCATATACTACAACAAAAAAATAACAATGTCAACATGAACTTTTCATCTGCCAGATGAATTCATCATCTGGCAGATTTTCATTAAAGCATTGCCTTTATCTCTTCAACCGTTGGAACCTTGCCCTTTACCTTTACCTGCTCGTCAATTACAAGGGCAGGAGTTGCCATTACCCCGTAGGACATGATTCCCTGAACGTCCTCCACCTTCTCGATTGTTGCATCGATTCCAAGAGCCTTTACTGCCTCTCTTGCGTTCTCCTCAGTTTTCTGGCACTTTTTGCAGCCTGTTCCCAAAACCTTGATTATCATAAAATATTCCTCCTTGAATTTATTTATATTATTTAATACGATTTATCTTTCAGCTGGAACCAGCAGCACTGAAACCGGTGATTTCCGGACCATGTCATGGCTTACGCTACCGATGAATATCTCCTGGAGAAAGCCTCTTCCCTGGGTTCCCATGACCACTAGTGTTGTGTCTGACTCCTTGGCATAGCTTATGATTTCATCCGATGGCTCCCCGAAGAGTATTTCCACCTGGACCTTTTCCACTCCAGCCTTAACAAGCTCTGCTTCCAGTTCCTGAAGCCTGTCCATAATATCTCCTGTGACTTCATCCCCTGTATTCTTTTCTGCCACATGTAGGATGCTGACATTTTTAACTCCTGCCTTTACCATTTCAAGGATAAGGTCAAAGGCCCTCATGGAGTTCTTTGAAAAGTCCGTTGGGAAGAGGATGCGGTCTGTTATGTCGCACTTCTCCACCAGGTGCTCATCATCGTGTAATTCCGTTATCCTGACAACAAGGGTTGGTATTTTGGAATGACGTATTATCTTGTACTCCATGCCACCCAGGAATTTCTCCCACAGGATGGAATGTGTAGTTCCGCCAACTGCAGCCAGGGAATAGCCCTTATCCCTTGCAAGCCTGTTTACCTCATCGTCAGGCTCTCCAATCTCAACCTTCGTCTCCACCTTATATCCCAGACCTTCAAGTATTACCGTCTGTTTTTCGGAATATTTCTCCAGGGTCTTCTGATAGAATGAAGAAACCTTGGCTCCTCCTTCATAAGGGTCAAGACAGTACAAAAGCAGGCATTTCTTTGCCCCAAGTCTTCTAAATCCCTTCATGCATTCAGTTAGATCATTCTTCTCAGAGGATGGCTCCGAGGATATGATTATCTTCTCAAACATTTTAACCCCTCCCCATAAAGGCTTTTAAGTAACAGGATCTACTTTTATTCATGCTGTTCTACTTGATTTATACCCCTGATTTATTGGGCTTCATAGCTAATTGTTGAGAATTGTGGATACAATTCTAAATAAACAAGTGCCCCAGGGCGTTGAAGCCGTATCCTATTATGAGTATTCCAAGAGTTACTATGCCTGCAAATATGACCAGCAGCTTAGTTTTTACAACCTTCTTAAGCAAAATCATGGAAGGAAGTGAAAGTGCTGTAACAGCCATCATAAATGAAAGTGCCGTTCCGATGCCAACTCCCTTTGTGACAAGAGCCTCTGCTATGGGAAGTGTTCCGAATATGTCAGCATACATTGGCACTCCCACAAAAGTTGCAAGTACAACGGAATACCACTTGTCCTGGCCAAGTATGGCTGAAATGACGCTCTCAGGTATCCAGTTGTGGATAAGGGCACCTATTCCAACTCCTATAAGGATGTAGAGCCAAACCTTGTTGATGATGTCTAGGACCTGGTCCTTTGCAAATACAAGTCTGTCCCTGGTTGTTAGCTCATCCTGCTCTCCGTTGGCCATCTGATTTCCAAATACAAAGGGTTCAACATACTTTTCAAGCTTTGCTATGCTTATGATGGAGCCACCGATAACTGCAAGTATCAGTCCCACCACAACATATGCTATGGCTATTCTCCAGTTGAATATACTTGCAAGGAGCAGTACCGATGCAAGGTCAACAAGCGGGGATGATATAAGGAATGAGAAGGTGACTCCTATGGGAAGTCCAGCGCTGGTAAATCCGATGAACAATGGGATCGATGAACAGGAGCAAAATGGCGTCACTGTTCCTAAAAGTGCTCCAAGGATGTTTGCAGTGATTCCCTTGTACCTTCCAAGGATTTTTCTGGTCCTTTCGGGTGGAAAGAAGCTTTGGATATATGAAATTGTGAAAATAAGAAATGATAGCAAGATAAATATCTTTACCACATCGTAGATGAAGAAATGTACACTTCCACCTATTCTTTCGTTTATGTCCATTCCGAACACATTCTCTACAAGCAGTTCTACAAGGTTGTACAGCCACTCCATTTTCAACAACTGGCTGTTAAGCCAACTGAAAATTGCCATTTTATCACTCCTCTGTCTATTCTAGTATTGATATGGGATTACACTGATCCAGGTACTTTTCCTTTTCGGAAAGTCTTTTAATATCCTCCTGCACCTGGGGATAGTCATGAACATTTTCCAGAATCCCTTCAATTATCCCATTGAGTATTTCATTGTCCTTCTTCAGACTGTAAAAGACAAACTTTTCCTTTCGTTCGTCCTGGACCAGATTCAGGTCCCTTAATTTGGAAAGGCTTTTTGATATCTTGGGCTGGGACATGTCAAGAACCCCAACAAGCTCGCATACACAAAGCTCTTCCTTGTGAAGAAGAACAACAACTCTAAGTCTTGTCCCGTCTGACAGGACCTTAAAAAGGTTGGTAAGTTGATCCATAATTGTCTCCTTTCAAGAGTCATATTCTCATATGCACTTATGAGTATATGTATATGTTACTCCCTTGTCTCATACTTGTCAATCCTTTTGGGTAAAATTCTTCAAAGAAAAACGCCAATGATTTTCCCATTGACGTTTTTCTCAAAATCTTAATATTTAGATTCAATTTCCCTTATCCTGTTGTAGATTTCCTCATTGATTGGAGTGGGAACACCATGCTTTTTCCCCAGCTCCAGAACCATTCCGGAAAACAGCTCAACCTCTGATTTTATCCTGTTCAGCCCGTCAAACCTCATTGAAGGCATCCCCTCAGGGTTCAGGGAATCAATCAGGGATACGTAATAATTGATGTCCTCTTCCGTGATTCTAATGCTCTCCTTTTCTGCTAGCTGGACAACCTCCCTCATGGCAGCGATCATCATTTCTCTTGCCGGTCCGGGTTTCTGGATTGTATCGTAGTTTCCCTCATGGATCATAAGCACCTGGTTTACACCTACATTGAGCATGAACTTGCTCCATAGTCTCTGCATAACATCATCTTCAAGGATATAGGGGAATCCCGTCCTATCAAAAATCTCAAGAACCTCCTTAAGCTTTCTCTTTTTCCCTTCCGTCTCCTGGTCTATTCCTATCCGGACCAAACCCATTTTTGTGTAGTCAAGATTATGTCCGCTTCTGATGGGGTCCATCCCCTCTGCTATGGTGTAAAGCACCTTTTCCTCACCAAAGGCTTCACCTATGATCTTTTCGCTTGTAATACCGTTTAGAAGCGAAATGATTATTGTATCCCCGGATACCCTGTTCCTTACTGTCTGGATTGCCTCCTCAAGGCCTGTTGACTTAACTGCGAATATGAGAAGGTCGGCAGGCTCACCTTCCTCATTTCCAGAAGCCAGATTAAAGTCATACCTCTTTCCGTTGATGAGCCTCTCCACTCCTGAGTACCTCTTGAGCCTCTTTTCATCCATTACAAATTGAACATTTTCCCTTCCTAGCCTATCCATAAGAAGGCTGCCAAATATCAGTCCAAGGGACCCCATTCCCACAATTGAAACCTTTTCTATAGCCAAATTTCTACACTCCTTTCGAGAATCTCAGTAAATATTAAATATGATTATACCACTTTATCTGCATAAATATAATACGCCAACCAAATTTTGGCTGACGCATTAAAGTTAAATGACAAGGGGTTTAAATATCAATATCATAGCTAGAATGATCTTGGATTTCTGGTTTTCATTAGTGCATCAAAGATTATTCCGTGACCCAGTGTTGTTGGATGTGGGTCAATCAATACTGGTGGCATTTGATTGGTCCATGTGAGCTTAAAGGCCACAGCATCAGCTTCCTTGGAAGACGCCTTCTCTACCCTGGCCAGGGTTACCCTGTTCTGGGTTCTCATCATTGCCATGTTCATTGGTCTGACAAGCTCTTCATATCTGTCATAGAGTGCCTTGTTGTCATCCTTTTCGATTGGGTTGTAAAGGGTCATGGCTATAATCTGGGCATCCGGGTTTATATTTTCAATTTCATCCAGAATATCTGGCCAGTCTGATAGGAATTGGGCGGTTCTTGCTTCAAGCATCCAGCCCAGACTTCCCGGTTCAGAGCTTAAGGCTGATTCTGTGAATGCTGCAAGCTTAATATTCCATGACATCTCGCCTTGATAACCAATTGTATATAGAAGAGCCTGCATAAACTCCTCTGATGTATCATAATCTAATGGATCAACATCATACAACTCAGCCACTGCACCAATAACTGGTGTCAGCATGTTATTGCCTCCGATGCTTATGGTAATAACATCGGCCTGCATTACAAGACCTTTAAGCTGAGGACTATCCTGCAATCCCTTCAGCAGCTCCATGCTGTCCAGTCCTTCAACGCCTGCATTATATGCTCCGCCAGCTCCTGGATATGGCCAGTTTCCGTCAAGTCCAAAGCT
This sequence comes from Gudongella ferriphila, assembly GCF_046224405.1. NCBI lineage: Bacteria > Bacillati > Bacillota > Tissierellia > Tissierellales > Tissierellaceae > Gudongella > Gudongella ferriphila. The sequence continues at coordinate 21,294 of NZ_JBJXRK010000004.1, forward strand.
ATCCTCAAGATAGGCTGCATAAAGTTCGAAGTAACTCATTCCAGGGTCTGCACTAAGTCCAACTGCTATTGAATCTCCTATATTCAAGTATTTAAGTCCTTCATCCATATCCGGTCTCGCCGCCAATGCCTGAACTGGCAACCCTATAAGTAATACCAATATCATTATGATAGGTAAAAATTTTCTCTTCATATACTCATCGCCTCCATAATACAAAACAACAAAAAACCGACCTTAGATGGTCGGTTACGCCCCGGTTCCCTTAAGAGCATAGGCGTCCAGCTTACTCTTAAGATCATTGCCCCCTTGTCTTTTAACTATGTATTTTCGTTAGACTTATACCCATCTGATATATGCCGCAAACCAGAGGCAAGGAGAAGATTGAGTGACTGCCCCTTGCCTTGGTCCATTCTTGCTTCCTTGGAACTATTTCTTCCAATCCACACTGACAGGCTTCTGAAGCCTTTCGCTTGTCTTGGGTGCCTTGCTTTCATTGAAGTACACGTATTGTGTCTCAGGGTCAAGGTAGAAAATACCTTCCCCCTTCAGATATAACTCTTCAGCTGTTGGGAACACGCCCCTTATGTTGAAATAGGTGAGTTTCTTGTTTCCATTATTGAAGTACATGTTTTCAAAATCAACATATGATACTCCCTCAGCTCCAGGATATCTGGTAAATCCTCCATCCTTGAATGGCTCAAGATAGACCCTCATCTTTGTTGAGTCTCCTTTTCTTAGACTTGGAACCTTTACTTCCTTCATTGGAATGAATACATCATAAACTGCCTTATAGCCCTGGACGTAGTTGACGGTGTATCCGTTCAGGCCCTTTTCAAAGTGATTTACATAGGTTGTCCGGTTTTGCCAGGCTGCATCTGAGCTGTAGGCATAATGTGAAGGAAACTCCAGGTATAGTCCAGTAGCTGGATTGACTATGTCATAGTAGCCAAACTCAAAGGTGACATTCGTCTCGATCATTCCAGGAACAGTGGGCTTTTCTGTGGGGTTGCTTATCTCAAGGTCAACATAGGCTGGTCTGTACATATAGTCCGGGTCAAGCTTTAGGAATGGCGCATCTATGGGGTTCTTGTCCGCATAGTTGGCAGCCTGATCAAGCTGCTTGCCCATTTCAACTGTAATGTCCTCAACCAATTGTTCAGTCCAGTCATTCTGTGGAATTCCAGTTTCAGTGAGAACCACCTGGACATAGTAATCCATGCTCATTTCAGCCAGCTGGTCGAAGTTTGGAAGTGTCGGTGGAATTCCCAGCCACATGAGTCCGTAATTGGCCCAGGCCTCCAGAGTGGCCTTAAAGTAGGCCTTGAATGGCTCTCCCAGAGGAAAGATGTTTACTATGGACATTATAAGCTTGTTCTTCAGCCTTGCATATGCATCGCTTACCTGGTTTACGATTGTCTTTATGACACCTGCAAGATCCTTGAAGAAGTTTACCACTCCCGCAAATAGCTGCTGGTACCAGGCTTCGTCCTTATCTTCCGGTTTGGGAATGTGGACCTTTGTATTAAGTGCCAGTACCCTTGGAATCATTTCCTTTTCGTATTCCTCTGGAGTATCTATTCCCTTGTCCTTGTAGTATGCTATATGGGTCATATATGGGTAGAGGATCTCCCCGGTCTGGGAATTCTTGAATTTCGACTGGATCTCATTCCATTTGGGAGCCCTGTATACATAATAGTGCTCCATGTAGTTCTTATCAGGCCATCTTGGCTTTACATACTCCTTGATGCTTATGTCGGGCAGGGAGTATGGAAGCTTGGTCACGTACTTGTATGGATTGTCGCTGTAGTAGGTTACGGGCTTTCCAAACTCGTATTCCATAGTCAATGGAGATGAGTATTTTACCTGGTACTCCCCGGGAATGATTGAAGGTTTAAGCGTTACGCCCCTTACATAGTATTTGATGGCGTCCCCTTCCTTCATTTCATTTACAGGCTTGGCAAACTTGGCTATATCCACCATCACTGTATTTGGATAGTTGCTGTGAACAAAGGGAACAGGAAGGTCATACTCCACCTCATGGATGATATTTGGTGTATTTGGCCACGCTCCTCCTGTGGTTGGGAACTTTTCAGTGGAGAATTGGAGTACTATCCTTTCAACTGACGGGTCGATCCCATTGAAGTGGAACAGCCTGTTGTTCTCTAGTCTAGGTTCAACTCTGAAAATCGGTCTAAACTCAGGATAGTTGGGATACTCTCCACCAACTATCCCCCCTGATGCCACAGGTGTCCACAGCTGAAAGTCAGCGCTGATTTTACCGTCAAAATTGACCTCAGGAATCCTTTCTCCATAGATGACAGCTATGCCCTTTCCAGGGTCTCCTATTGGCTTGCCCAAACTGTCAATGGGGATTGCCCTTACGTAGTAGACGGACCTGTTTGATGTTATGGGCTTGTATCCGGTCTTAAGCTTTAGGGCATCCAGATTTATTGTTGTAGGCTTAATAAGGTCCGTATTGATTGTATCTGTCTTTATGATGTCGGTGTTTATCAAGTTGGTATTTATTAGGCTTGTGTTTACGGTAACCTTAATAATATCGTCTGTTGAGGCCAGCTTAATGCTTGAAAAGTCAATCTGAAACTCTTTTGTCCCTGCCCCCACTTCACCGGAGGCCAGTAGTCCAACAGGACTTTTCCAGTTTGTCTCAAAGCCATTGAACTGAACCTGAGAAACCTGCCAAACTACCTTGGTGGCAGCTGCTGCATCATTCAGGTTAAAGTAGAACCACCTCTTCGATTCCCCTTCCCTGTCCACAAATGCCGTCATGGTGGAATCTGTGTAGACATTCTTCTGCACTTCAGTTGCCATTAAGTTGATGTTGATGGGCTGCAGAATCAAGGATCCGGTGCTTGGCTTGCCAAGTGGCTTTGCTTCGCCGGTGGCAACGTAAAGGTCGATCCTGTCATCATATTGGGGAAAGAATAGATTTCCACCCTCCATGGCTCTGAAGTTCTCCAAGGGATTGGTCAGGTTTAGGATATTGCTGTAGGTTGAGATGATCCCCGAATTGTCCTCAGGCAACAGAATTCCAGGGTTTTGCAGTATCGGTCCCTGGGGCTCCCCATCCTTGAAGCTTACATAGGTCCTTTTCATAAGTACGATTGCCTGTTCCCTGGTTGTGTTCTGGAGGGGTCCAATGAGGTTGCTTCCTATCCCCTTCATTATGCCGTTTCCATATGCGAACCTTACTGAGTCCATTGCCCAGGATGCTATCTGGTTCTGATCGGAAAATGGAAACTCCCCTGTGTAGCTCTCCTGTATCCCAGTTAAGGCAACCTTTAAGGTCCTGTGTATCATTACACAGATCTCCTGTCTTGTTATGTCCTTGTATGGGGCAAATTCTGTTGCGCTCACACCCTTCACAATTCCCAGATGAAATGCCTTTACAATATCCTCATTCTTTGTGTCCTGGAAGGGATTAACTCCTCCCATTGCCTGGTTCCCTGACAGGGCTTCATAGAGCCTGACGGCAAGGATGCAGAACTCCTCTCGTGTGATATTCTTCCTGTAGCTATTCATTACACCAGGATATGTCAGATCAAGGTTGTATGCTTCAATAAGCTCCTCCTCTGCCCAGCCGCTCTGGGTTCCATCAAAGATTGATGATTGCGTTTCCGCCACAAGGCTTGAGGAGCTTCCAAAGAGTATAGCAAAGACCAACAGGAAGCTTACGGCTTTTTTAATCTTATTTTCATCTCACTCATTCCTTTCCTTTTCTGATTGTGCTCTTCTCAGTGGATTTATACCCACAATCGTTCATCGCATTAAAGTTTTAAAGTCATCGGCTTGAAATTTACAAAAAAACTGCAAACACAGTGATGATTGTTTGCAGTCCTTGCTTAATTCTATAGCTTTGGTATCACTTTCTCTATGAAGATTTCAACAAGCCCGGGATCAAACTGGCTTCCGGCATTTTCCCTCAGCTCCTTGACAGCATCCTCAAGGCTCATGGGATTTCTGTAGGGTCTGTGGGATACCATTGACTGGTAGGCATCCGCTATTGCAATTACCCTTGACTCCAATGGAATCTCCTCACCCTCAAGTCCTTCGGGATAGCCCTTTCCATCAAAGCGTTCGTGATGATAACGAATGGCCTTGGCATACTTTTCATGGTGTCCTAGAATTCTGAGTATTTCATAGCCTGCCTGAGAGTGCCTCTTGATGATTATCATCTCTTCATTGGTCAAAGGATCCCTCTTGTTCAATATCTCCTGGGAAACGATAATCTTTCCGATGTCGTGAAGCTCAACAGCCTTCCTGAAATCCTCAGCCTCTTCCTTCGACTTCCCAGTCTCCCTGTACAGGCTGGCTGCCATCTGGCTGGTTTCTTCATTGTGCTGCTTTTCATCCTCAAATTTTTTCCTGTTCTCCTCCAGGAAATCCAGAATGATTTTCTTCTTCACATCCTTGTTGTTCAAGTGTTTGTTTTCATACATATAGGAGTCCGCATACCTTAGATTGTCATCAATTGCTTCCCCTTCACTTGTCTTTGTTGAGAATCCAACAGCAAGTGAAAGCCTGAGTGATTCAACCCTGTGATCATGACCATTCCTTTGGATCCGCTCCTTGATCTCCCTGGCTTCCTCTGCCGAGGTCTTGGGAAGGAGGATTAGGAACTCATCCCCGCCTGTTCTGGCAATGATGTCATCGGCTCTGAAGGTCTCCCTAAGGAGATTTGCAGCCTCCCTGATGATGCGGTCTCCCATTTCATGTCCAAAAATATCATTGGTCAGCTTCAGGTTGTTCATGTCAACTATCATGACTGTGAAGGGAAGATTCCTTACGGTATCCAATCGCTTGATGGCATCCTCTACATATCTTCTGTTGTAGAGTCCGGTCAGTTCGTCATGGAAGCTAAGGTATTCAATCTTTTTCTGCTTCCTGACTGATTCGGTAATATCCCTAAAGACTATAACATATCCCTTGGTCTCTCCACTTTGGAGTCTTACGGTGGCAATGCTGTTATTGAGGATCACTTCCTCCCCGGACTTGGTGATCATAAGACCCCGCCTATGATTCCCGTTTCCGGTCTGTCGAGCCACCATAAGGATATCCTCAGGTTTTCTGGTCTCTGGATGATGCAATAGAAATACATCCTTCAGCAGCTTTCCCTGTGCTTCCTTGAAGGCCCATCCGGTCATTTCCTCAGCTGCCGGGTTGAGTACTGTAATCCTGCCTTCTACATCGGTTGATATGATTCCATCCTCAACTGACAGTAGGGTTGACTGGAATATCTCCTTTTCCAGGAACAGCTCCTGCTCAGCCTTTTTCTGGGCAGTGATGTCAGCCATGCTCCCTAGCATCCTTACGGGCTTTCCGTTCTCGTCCCTAAGGAGCGTTCCCCTGTCCCTGATCCAGATGGTCCTTCCATCAGGAAGGGTCATGCGATGTTCACTGTATAGGTTTTCCTGACCACTTATGGCCCTGGCTATGTTATCTCTTAGCTTCTCCTCATCCTCCGGATGGACCTGAGCCACAAACTGGTCTATTTTGTGATAGTCCGTATCGTAGGGAACTCCCATGATTTCACACCACTTCTTGTTGTGCCTTACTACTCCCTCTTCAAAGTGCCAGTCCCACAAGCCCTCACCAGCTACATCAAGTGTTATGCTCATGGTTTTTTCCCTCTCCTTGAGCTTTAGCTCCATGTGCTTCTTTTCAGTGATGTCATCAAGAACTATTGCAAGATATGCTTCCCTAGGCCGATATACAGACAGGTTCCACCATCTTCCAAGCTCTTCTACATGGTATTCAAATTGCCTTGACTCACCTGTTTCAAGAACCTGGTCTATTTGTCCCGTGTCCACCCTGTTGCTTATGGATACAAGTTGGAAAAGGGATTTGCTTAGAATTTCATCCTTGGGCATTGATGACATGACCTCAAAGGTATTGTTTGCATCCACAATTTCATAGTCCTGAAAATCCTCATATCCCCTGTTGGTTGCTTTTACAAGAAGAAAGCCTTGATTCATTTCATCTATAAGGGTTCTCTTTTCCTTTTCATTTTCCTCGGCAGCATTTTTAAGCCTTTGCTGCTCCCTGATGAACTGCTGGATGTACCTTACACCCAGAAACTGGATTATAAGAAACACAACCGCCAATACAATGATATACCTTAGGTAAATGTTTTTCCTAAACTCTATCAATGGTCCCAGAACCTCATCCTCAGACAAGCTTATGGCTACTGTCTTTCCCATAGAGTCACTGTGGATGTAGGAGGTCACCCTTCCATCCTCTCTGGTAACGGAATCCTCATACTGAGCAATGAGAAACTCAATTTTGTAGCCGTCTGCTTCCATCTCTCTAATAATCGGACTGATATCCGTCAAGACCACATCAAATCCAAGTATATCCTCACCATCCATTATTGGCGACTGGACCACAACAACCCCATGGGAGAAGTGGTTCAGCACAACCTCCGTCTCATCCCAGTTTATATAGTTCTTGATGTTTTTGTCAGGGCCAACCACATGGACAATGCGCCCATCCACTGTGACCCTTCCGGCAGTCCTTGACCTGTCAAAGGCTGCAATGCCCTCCTCATATCTTGGCACTGTGTATTCCCTTAGCTCCTCAAAGTCCATATCTCCATTGAGGTAATTCCTTATGGCGTTTTTTATGTTGGTCCTGCTTGATAGTGACCTGGTACTGTTGCTTATGTTTATCAGCCTTTCGTTCAGTACCTGGTACTTGTTGTATGTTGTCAGCTGAAAGTCCCTTAAAACTCCCTCTTCAAGGCTAGAGGATATGGGTTCGTTTATTCCAATATATATGGACAGGAAGACCACAGCGACTATTATTAAGATTAACATTCTAATTCTCTTATGGATCTGCTTCAAGTCTTCCCCTCCCCTTTTCTAATTGATAATGTAATGATTGCAAATTGTGTATAATTGTCTGATAATAAGTAAAAATACAAATTTTCATACCTTACAATTTTATCATATATTTATCAATTAGTCATTATGAATATTATTTTGTCAATCATCAGGACTGTTGTCTTTGTCCTTAAAGGATGAAGCAGCATATGCGCTTTACCGTAATATTGTATTGAAATTATGTTCACAATCTGTTACTATTAAGTTGAAAAGATTCATATGGACTCCGATTCTGTCTTTCCCACATCATGATTGACGCAAATCGGAAACTCAGAACACTGGGCCAGAAAAGAGATTTTCTGACCTGCCATGCTTGCAAAGGGGTTGTTCACTTACGGTGGATAGCCCCTTTATTGTGTTTTTGATAATTTGAAGGAGGGATTTAAATGAGTACACTGACGGGAAAAATCCTTAGGATCAACTTAAGTGACAGAAGTACGGAAACTGTACAAATCAATGAGGAATGGAAGGATCTCTATGTAGGCGGCGAGGGCTATGCGGCAAGGATTCTTTTCGACCATCTTGAGCCTGGCATGGACCCAATGGATGAAAGGAACATGCTTGTTTTTACCACAGGTCCCTTGACCGGAACTAAGGCACCCTCGGCCGGCAGACTTTGCATCGGCTACAAGTCTCCCCTTACAGGTACCATCGGCATGACAAATGTTGGCGGGCACCTTGCACCAATGATAAAGAGGGCAGGCTATGATGTAATCATAATCACTGGCAGGAGTGAAACCCCGGTATATGTCTACATCAAGGACGAAGGGGTTCATTTCAAGGACGCCGCTGCTCTTTGGGGCAAGAATACTGAGGAAACCGAGGATGCAATCCGCCAGGAGCTTGGGGAGTCCAAGGTGAGGATTGCAGAGATCGGTCCGGCAGGTGAAAGGCTTTCCCTTATATCCTCAATAATGATCGACAAGCACAGGGCGGCTGGCCGTGGAGGTCCTGGAGCCATAATGGGGGGTAAAAACCTTAAGGCCCTGGCAGTATACGGGACCGGAAAGCTTGAGGTGGACAACCCTGACATGATGGACCAATTCTCCAAGAGGGCTCGGGAGGAGCTTGACGCAGAAGCCTTTGTACGGGAGGAGCTCAAGCCCTTTGGCACCCCTTCCTTTACTGATTCCATAAATGCCCTTGGTCTTCTGCCCACCAAGAACTGGCAGCTGACAACCTTTGATTCCGCCATGGACAAGATTGGTCACAAGGCATACCACGATACCCTGAACGTAAAGGCATGGGCCTGCTTTGGATGCCCCATCGCCTGCGGCAGACACACTGAAATCATGGAGGGACAATACAAGGGCGAAACCGGAGGAGGCCCAGAGTACGAGACAGTTGGCGCCTTCGGCTCCAAGTGCTTTGTTGATGATCTTAATGCAATAACAAAGGCCGGCTATATATGCAACCGCATGGGCCTTGATACCATATCCACCGGGCAGACCATAGCCTCTGCAATGGAATGGTTTGAGAAGGGTTTGATTGACCTGGAGACCACAGGTGGAATCGACCTGTCCTTTGGAAATGCCGAGTCAATGGTTAAAATGACAGAGATGATCGCAAACAGGGAAGGCTTTGGGGACGTATTGGCTGAAGGTTCCCTGAGGGCGGCGAGAAAAATAGGTCCAGAGGCTGAGAAGTACGTATTCCAGGTCAAGGGAATGGAGCTTGCATCCTGTGGAGTAAGGGCCAGCAAGGGAGAATCCCTGTCACACCTTATCTCCCCAAGAGGCGCGGACCACCTTAGACCATATGCTTCAGTAATCGATGCCTTTGGGTATCTTGAGCCGGAGCTGGGGATAAATGAAAAGGTATCCCCATTTGAGGATGAGAAGAAGTGGTGGGTCAAGCCCTTTATGGAGCTTTCAATGATGACCAACCTCCTTGGGGTTTGCCTCTTCGCAAGTATAACCCTTGCGGTGAAGGGCAGCACCTGGACAGGGCTCTACAATGCTGCCACAGGGGATGAAAAGACCCTTAAGGAGATGATGGGAGCCTCTGAAAGGGTAATAAACCTTGAGAGATTGTTCAACGCCAGAGAGGGCTTTGGACGCAAGGATGAAAAGCTTCCTGTTAGACTTGCCCAGGAGCCAGCACCTGATGGCCTTGGAAAGGGCCAGGTGGCAAATGCCGAGGTCATGCTGGATGAGTTCTACGAAAGCATGGGCTGGGACAAGGAGACAGGACAGCCCACAGAGGAGACCTTGAAGAGATTGAAGCTGATGTAGCAAAATACTGGGGATGATTTTTATTCTATCATCCCCAGTGTTTTATTTTTTTTCTTAGCTGGTCTTGATATGGAAAGTATCAAAAGACCTGTAAATACCAGACCCATACCAAGACCTGAAAGAACTGACAAGCCTTCCTTAAGGAAAAACACTCCTAAAAGAGCTGCTGTAACAGGCTCAGCCAGATTCAGTGTCGCTGCCTTGTGCAATTTTATCCCTGATAGTCCGTATGAAAAAATTATGTATGCAAATGCACTGGTGACCAAGCCCAGATGAAGGGCTACACCAATTCCTTGTGGAGTCTTAAGCCAATCCAGGCTATAAATCAGCAAAAAAGGTGATAGGATTAATGCTCCTATTGTAAATATTACCCCCGTAACCATCTCAGGGGAATAATCTCCCAGCAGGTTCTTTGTGGCTGCAGTGTATACTGCATAAAAAAAGCCTGATCCCAGTGCCAGAAGTATTCCATTCATATCAATTAACAGGGCTCCCCTGCCCATAACCAATAGGATGCATCCAATTACTGAAACCATTGTTGAAGCTAGCCATTTAAACCCCGGAACTTCCTTGTTTACAATTATTGATATCAGACCAGCGAATATTGGTGCACTTCCAATGGCAACAACCGTTCCCATTGCCACCCCAGTCAATTTAACAGCTACAAAGAAAGTAAGCTGAGCCGAAGCCATGCTTACCGCTCCAATATATGTACTGACTTTTGAAAACATCTCCCGTCCTACAAGTTTCCCTCTCAGGAATGCATACAGCATGATTGCTCCCCCGCCTATGGCCAGTCTCACTGCACCAATTGATAGAGGCGTGGCTTCTTCAGGTGCAAAATGTTGTGCCGTTCCAATTGTTCCCCAAAGAATCGCTCCTAACAATGCCATTAAGCTGTACCTTAACTCTTTATGGTCCAAAAGATATCCACCCCTCATTTATGCAGAAGGACGAATATCAATGTTTGCAAACAAAAGACTCGTCCCGGCTTTTTTTGTATTCTCTTTAATACACTAATTTAAGCATAATATTAAAGCTCTGTCAATTATGTTCAGAGAAACATCTGGCAGTAACCATGCATGTAAAAGACATACCATTATCCTCAATGGTCCTTAATTTGATTATGCTCTTTTCTCTTTGGGTCTGGTTATTGACAGTATCAAAAGACCTGCAAAAACAAGTCCCATACCCACTCCTGACAGTGTAGATAGGCTTTCCTTAAGGAGAAACACTCCCAGCAGTGCTGCAGTTACAGGCTCTGCAAGAGTGAGGGTCACAGCCTTGTGCAGCTTTGTCCCCGAAAGTCCATAAGAGAAGATTACATATGCAAATGCAGTTGTGATCAGCCCAAGATGCAAGGCAACAGCAATCCCCCTCGCCGTAAGGAGCCAATCCAGGCTATAGATCAGAAGAAATGGGGATGTTATAATTGCTCCCATGGTAAATACAATTCCCGTTACAGCCTCAGGTGAGAACTCATCCAGGAGGTTCTTTGTGGATGCGGTGTAGGTGGCATAGGACAGTCCCGCTCCAAGAGCCAACAATATTCCATATACGTTGACGGAAAGTTCATCTCCTCCCACCACAAGAAGAATACAACCAAACACAGATACAAGTGTTGATATCAGCCATTTACGTCCAGGATTCTCTCTGTTTACAGCAAATGATATCAGTCCAGCGAATATGGGTGCACTACCTATTGCAACAACAGTGCCCATGGCAACTCCTGTAAGAAGAACAGCTGCAAAGAAGGTAAGCTGGAAGGATGCCATGCTTGCCGCTCCAATATATGTACTCTTTCTTGAGAAAATATCCCTTCCCTTTAGCTTACCCCTTAAGAAGGCATAGAGAAGCAGAACTCCGCCGCCCAATGCCAGTCTGACGGCTCCTATTGACATTGGTGTAGCACCCTCAGGTGCAAAATGCTGAGCTGTTCCAATTGTTCCCCAAAGAACTGCTCCCAGCATAACCATCATTGAATTTATAAATTCATTTTGCTTCAACAGCTATCACCCCTATTAAACAAAAGGACGAATCTTAATGTTAATACAAAAAGATACGCCCTAAATATTTCTGATTGGTACGCCCAGAGGGATTCGAACCCCCGACCAACTGGTTCGAAGCCAGCTACTCTATCCAGCTGAGCTATGGGCGCACAGTTGATTTGATACTATAATAGTATAACCCTTGGCAAATCCAATGTCAATAATGAACAACCCTCCCTCGCTTCAATAAACAATAGTGAAAAAGCGGCCTGTATCTGATATAATATGTAATTAATACAATACTTGGAATGTGAGGTGTATAAGGATGAAATATAGAAGCGTGTTTGATATTATCGGACCGGTGATGGTTGGCCCCTCCAGCTCCCATACTGCAGGTCCTGTAAGAATTGGACAGATTGCAAGAAGGCTATTTGATGCCCAGCCGGAAAAGGTTGTTGTAAGGCTTTACGGTTCATTTGCCGAGACCTACAAGGGGCATGCCTCCGATGTTGCTGTAATTGGAGGCATCCTAAACTATGAGACGGATGACCCAAGGATCCCAGAGTCCCTGGTCACAGCCATGGATTTGGGAATTGATGTTACATTCTTAAAGGAGGAGGCTATCCCTGAGCATCCCAACACAATGAAGATATCCATGACAAAGGGTGATGACAAGCTTGATATAGCTGCCATATCAATCGGTGGTGGAGTGGTTAGAATCACAGAGCTCAACGGGTTCCCACTTAAATTATCCGGCGAGAATCCTGCAATCCTTGTTTTCCACAAGGATGTATATGGTGTCATAGCAGGGGTTGCATCTAATCTTGCCATGAACAAGATAAATATCAGCGGAATGAATGTTTCGAGAATTGAAAAGGGTGATGTCGCACTTATGACAATTGAGACTGACCAACCAGTCTCCCATAATCTTATAAATGCAATCACTAAAATGGAAAATATCATCAGGGTAATCACCCTGAACGAATAGAGAGGTGAATTGGATGTTTAAGAATGTTCAGGAGCTTGTCCAGCAAGCGGAAAGCCAAAAAAAGAAGCTATACGAAATCATGATAGACCAGGAGACTGAATTGACGGAAAGGAGTCGCAAGGAAGTCATTTCAGCCATGGATAGACAATTCCAGGTTATGAAAAGCTCTGCAATGAAGGGGATTGAGGGGGTCACCTCCTATTCAGGAATGACCGGTGGAGATGCCAAGAAGGTGGATGAATACATAAGAAATGGAAAATACCTTACGGATCCGATCTTGCTAAAGGCTGTATCCTATGCAATTTCCATAAATGAGGTGAATGCATCAATGGGTCTTATCTGTGCAAGTCCAACTGCAGGATCTTCAGGTGTTCTGCCAGCTGTCGTCCTTGCAGTACAGGAGAAGCTTGGTATGGATGATGAGCAGGCAATGCTGCATCTGTTTACGGCTGGTGCCTTTGGATTTGTAATAGCCAACAACGCCTTTATTTCCGGGGCAGCCGGCGGATGCCAGGCAGAGATTGGCTCTGCAAGCGCCATGGCTGCAGCTGCTGCAGTGGAAATGGCGGGAGGTACTCCTAATCAGGCCGCACATGCAATGGCAATGGCACTAAAGAATATGCTTGGTCTAACCTGTGACCCTCTTGCTGGTCTTGTGGAGGTTCCATGTATAAAGAGAAATGCCGCTGGAGCATCAAATGCTATAATTGCAGCGGAAATGGCCCTGGCTGGAGTGGAGTCCAAGGTACCGTGGGACGAGGTTATAAGTGCCATGTACAATATCGGACTTCTGATGCCTGTTACACTTAGGGAAACCTCCCTGGCAGGTCTTGCAGCAACAGAAACCGGCAAGATGTGGAAGGAAAAATTGCTTTAGGAATCTAGTCAATTTAAAAAGAGCTGGCCTTGTTTAAAATCCAAGGTTCAGCTCTTTTAATCTTATGTTGACCTATTCCATTATTCCCATTTCCCTGTAGTACTTGGCGGAGCCTTCGTGTAGTGGTAGCCCTGCCAGATTCTGGACCGCCTGTTCAAGCTCAAGTCCCTTTATGGCGTTATGGGTACTCCCCAGGGATTCAACATTCTCCCAGAAAACCTTTGTCATCTGGTAGACAGTCTCCTCCGGAAGGCTTTCATCGACAAATATTGTTATTACAATGCTTGTTGTCACCACATCATAATCCTGATTCTCATAGGTTCCTGCTGGGATAATCGCCCTGTTGTACCATGGGTACTCCTCTGTCAGCTGAGCTATGACATCCTCATCGATTGAAACCAGTCTCCCACCTGCTGTTGACAGGATCTCAGACACTGCTGAGGTTGGAATTCCAGCCTGGAGCCATGCTCCGTCCAGCTGCTTGTTTCTTATAAGGTCGATTGACTCAGTAAAGCCTACAAACTGTGGGCTGAAATCATCTGGGTATTTAAGGCCTGCAGCTGTCAGGTGGATGTTTGTCTCAACCTCAGGGGTGCTCCCCGGTGCTCCAGGAGCAAACACCTTGCCCTTTATGTCCCTTAGGGTCTCAATTCCAGAGTCCTTGCCTACGACCACCTGGTTGTAGTTTGAGTAAAGTGCTGTAAGAACCCTTATTCCATCATATTGCTGACCCTCAAAAACTCCTGTACCATTCTTTTGCTCAGTCATGATGTTTGTTACTGCAACTCCTATCTGTGCCTCTCCCTGAGCCACCAGCCCCAGATTCTGGACTCCTCCGTTTGATGCCTCAACGGATACATTCAGTCCCTCTATGTTTTCATTCCACAGATTTGATATTGCCGCACCAATTGGATAGATGGCTCCTGTGGTGGATGCCGTTGGAAACTTAAGGTAGGTAACCTCTCCATCTCCTCCGTTCCCGCAGCCTGCCAGAACCCCTGCCACAAGTACAAGCACCAGTGCTATTGATATTATTCTTTTCATCCTTATCTCCCCTCGTATAATATGTTTCAGGCATTGATTTCCTTTGCCTTGTCACCCTTGTTTTTGTGTAGTTGATACACAGTAAGAAGTGCCGCAATCCCAACTCCCGCTGCATCCGTACCTCCAGCAGGATGAATAAGCAGAAGCCCGATCAGTATCGCCGCAGTCCTTTCCATGATTCCACTCCTTCTAATATACCATCCTCCTGTTCCGGATGCCAGGAAGTATATTCCAAATGCAGCACCTAAAATTGCAATCGCCGTTGCCATAATACCCGTTCCCTCTGGAGCCGCTCCAAGTAGGAGTATTGGGTTCACCAGAAAGAAGAAGGGTAGGATAAATCCCGACAAACCCACCATCACTGCCTGTATTCCAGTTTTTCTGAAATCCGAATCCGCAATTCCCGAAGCTACATAAACTGACATTGCCACAGGAGGGGTTATATTTGAAAGTGATGCATATATCAGGCAGAACAGGTGGGCTGCTATTGGAAGTGCTCCAACCTGAACCATGACCGGCACTGCAACAGCAGTCACTATAACATAGGCAGCAATACCAGGAACGCCCATTCCAAGGATTATGCTCATGATGGCAACCATGACTCCAGCCTTTATCAACTCACCAGGTCCGACCAACTTAAGCATCAGGTATCCGAATTTAAGTCCAAGTCCCGTAAGTGATACTGTCCCTACAATGATTCCAATTATAACACAGCTTACTCCTACGCTGATGACTCCCCTTACTCCGTCCTCACATGCCTGTATAATGGTCCTAAAGCCCATTCTTGTATGCTTTCTCATCCAGCTTGAAGCTATCACCACAAATATTGAAACCACACAGGCATAAAGGGGTGTATAGCCCAAAGCCATAAGTCCAAGTAGGGAAAGAAGTGGTGCAATAAGGTGCCCTTCCCTTTTCAGCACTTTCAGGGCATCGGGGATGTTTTCCCTGTCCAGTCCCTTGAGTCCCAGTCTTTTCGCTTCAAAATGCACTGACATTAGGAGCCCAAAATAGTATAGGACTGCAGGTACGGCTGCGGCAAGGGCAACCACTGCATAGGACTTTCCGATGTATTCCGCCATAAGGAAGGCCACCGCTCCCATTACCGGGGGCAGGAACTGTCCCCCTGTTGAGGCTGCCGCCTCAACTCCAGCTGCAAACTCCTTCTTATATCCTGTTTCCTTCATCATGGGTATGGTTATTATTCCCGTTGTGGCAACATTTGCAACAGCAGACCCATTTATCATACCAAGGAATCCCGAAACAACTACGGAAACCTTGGCGGGTCCCCCTGCTGTCCTTCCCACAAGGGATAGGGACAGGTTATTGACCAGCTTGCTGAAGCCGCTCAGGTTAAGAAATGCTCCGAAAAGGATAAATACAAAGATATATGTTGCAGAAACCCCGATTCCACTTCCAAAAATACCCTGACTTCCCCAGAACATGTGACCGATTATCCTTGAGGCTGAAAATCCTCCATGTCCAAGGGTACCTGGGATCATTCTGCCAGCGAAATTATACAGAAGGAATATGGAAGATAGCCACACAAGCCCACCTGAAGCCCTTCTGGCAGCTATGAAAACAAGTGCTATCGCAAGAAGCCCAACCAGATTCTCAAAATCCGTGACAAAGCCTCCCGTCATGGCAATCCTGTTATAGTTAAGGACAAAGTATGAAAACACAGCTATATTGATCACTATTAGGACATAATCTATCAAGGGAGGGCTCTTCCTGTCCCTGTTTTCGTTTTTCCAGGCGGGATAGAGCAGAAATGCAAACAAGACCAATACAGATGCATGTATTGCCCTAAAGGTAATTGCTTCCATGGTTCCAATGGTTGTGAAATACAGCTGGAAAATAACCCATATGACAGAAAGTACAGTAATTATCCTGGACCATGGACCCTTGTAGGTTCTGATCCTGCTGCTTCTGTCCACTTTCTCCACAATGTGGTGGGCTTCCTCCTCCAGCTCCTCAAGCTGTTCACTGGTCAAGTATGAAATTAAGTCTATACCGCTAGTTTCCTTGTTCATCCCTCACACCTGCTCACCTGTTATTACAACCTTTATTCTATTTCACCAAGGGTCATAAATCAATTGAAATTTAATTGCCTGTGGAAAAAGCAAGACTACTGTGCATATGCCACAGTAGCCTTTTGCGTTACATGTCTGATTTTAGGACTCCGCCTATGGCGAAGTTTTCATCCTCCATCTCCCTGATGATGATTCTTACAGCATCCCTCTTGCAGTTTACAGTCTCCACAAGAGCATCTGTGACCTTTTCAACCATCGCCCTCTTTTGCTCTTCTGTTCTTCCCTTAAGCATTTCAACCTGAAGTATTGGCATTAATAACCCTCCTTGATAAATTTAGTTTTATTCTAAGGACACTGGATTACTCCCTGTGCCCAGAGACATCCTCCACAGGCCGGGAATGAGTTTGACAGACAATCCTTGTCATTACTGTCCACATCCTCACATCCCCCGCACAGGACACACGGTGAAAAGTCAAAGTCGTAGACCTTTTGCCTGAAATCCCTGTAGTCCTCCTGGTCCCATATCTCCTTTAATGTTTTATCCTTGATGTTACCAAAGGTGTGCTCCTTCATGTGTCTTTCATTTCCGTTAAGGAAGGTGGTGTAGGAATGTATCAGTCCCATGCATGGGGCTACCTCACCATCCCATCTCACAAATACATTACCCTCGTTTATGAATCGGCAGTAGTCGTTGTGCTCCTTGAACTCCTCGTGGAGGGTTTTTGTCTTCATCATGGATGCATGTATGTCATGGAGTCCTTCCTTTGTGTATTTGTTGTAATCAATTCTTGGCAGGCTGATTTCAGGTATCATAACCTCCTTGGTTCCCTTCCTGATGATATCCTGTTTCCTGTATGCAAGAGGCTTGAACAGGGTTTTCTTGCAAAGCATCTTGTCTTCCATCTCCTGATCGTATGGAATCACATTGCTAACGGAAATCTTTTCAGCCCACACCTTGGTGGCAAAGCTCCTTAGCTTTGACAGGTCCTCGGCATTGTCCTTTGTCACAACAAACGCTATTCCAAGGGTCAGCTTCTTGTTTTTGCCCTTGTTCATCCTTTTCAGGGTCATGAGATTTTCAAATACTTCTCCAAAGTCAGCACCCTCACGTATTTCATTGAACTTTCCCACATCCATACTGTCAACTGAGACCCAAAGGTTCTTGAGGCCAGCATCCATAAGCTTCCTAATATTTTCCTCGGTTAGGTTGGTACCGTTTGTTGTGATTTCAGTCCTTATTCCAAGGTCGCTGATACTCTTGATCATATAATAGATATCAGGATGGTGTGTTGGCTCACCGAAGCCTCCAAACATCACAGAGTCGATGGTCTTGATTTCCTTTATACCCTTAAGGAGCCTGTCGAACTCCTCCCGCTCCATAAAGCCCATGGTCTCCTTCCAGGTCTTTCTTATGCAGGTAACGCAATTGAGATTGCAGGCTGCCGTTGGCTCAATATAGAGCCTCTGTACGGAATGGATTGAGGGAGCAAGTACGAGCTTACCGTTATCCTCATAGAATATGTACTCCTGGTGCCTTCCCTGATGCTCCTTTTCCAGTGCCTCTTTGGGTATCTGGAGAGAACCGTTCTCATTCTTTTCAATAAATATATGCTTCTTCATTTGATCACCTTTCTAAATTTACTTTTGCCTAGATGGGTACTGCCAGCTGGGCCAGCATTATCACCACTGTCAAGGTGACAGCACTGAGTACAGTGGATGTCAACACTGCCTGTGATGCAAATTCAGGATTGTTGTCAAATTCCATGGATGTAAGGGCAACATTGACTGCTGTTGGCGCTCCCATTGCAATTATCAGGACCTGGGCAGTTATCCCCTCAAGTCCCATAAAGATCACAACGGCAAAGCCTATCAGCGGAGCAATCAATAGCCTTAGAATGTTTGAAAGATATATTCTAAGGTTCCCAAGCCTGAAGCTTGTCTCCCTAAGCTGTGCCCCCAGTGTAATAAGGGCAACCCCTGCATAGGTTGTGCTCATTAGGCTTAAGGATTGCCAAAGGGGATCCCAAATTGACATATTGATTCTTCTTAATATTATACCTGTAATCATTACATAAATAAAGGGCATCCTGAAAACATATCCCATGGCCTTTCTGGCATTTCCTCTGCTGCTGCCTATTGTGAACATACCCACTGTAAAGAAGAATACATTGTGAACCAGCATTATTATTGCCTGGATTGAAACCGCAATGGGGTTTGTGTAAAGAAGCTGCATAAGTGGAAGGCTCAAATTCCCGGCATTGTAGAAGGTTGTTGAATTAACAAATACGCTTGTATCCTCTGGAGAATAACCCCTAAGCCTTGCAATTACAAATGAAATCACATACATGGCTGTCATTACAAATGCGGTTGCAAGGGATACGGATAATACGATCTCACCACTTAGCTCACTTTCATAGACCTTGACGAAAAGTACAACCGGCAGCAGAAGGTACAGCTGCAGCTTGACAAGACTCCTGACATCAATTGGCAAAATGGACCTGATTCCATAGCCTGCAAAAATTGTGATAAAGAGTGGAAATATTATATTGAAAAATGTATAGATAAAATAGCTCATAGGGTCTCTCCATTATGTATTTGGGGCACAGATGGACTGCGCCCCATTTTTATTTTCACTTGGGTAATACTATCTTGTCCATTGTTATATCCTTGATGCTGCTACAGCCTGTCATAAGCATGGTGTCCTTCAATTCTGCAATAAGCTTCTCTGCATGAAGCTGGACCCCTTCCTCTCCTCCGCCGATAGCCATGATTGTAAAGGTTCTTCCTATAAGAACAGCATCTGCTCCCAGGGCAATTGCCTTAAACACATCTGCACCTGTTCGGATTCCTCCGTCTACAAATATCTTCATCCTGTCACCAACAGCCGCCCTTATTTCAGGCAGAACCTCAGTTGTTGCAGGGGTGTTGTCAAGAACCCTTCCTCCGTGGTTTGAAACCACTATTCCATAGGCTCCTGAGTCAGCGGCCTTTCTGGCCCCTTCTGCAGACATCACACCCTTTATTATGAAAGGAAGCCTTGTCCCCTTCACAATTTCCCTTAGATCCTCAACGGTCTTTGTAAATACAGGCTTGCCTGATTTGGCCAGGTGTACAAGTCCGGCAGAATCTATGTCCATAGCCAGGGCTAGAACATCAATTTCTTCAACAATCTTTATTTTCTCCATTACCATCTCCTGTGACCAGGGCTTTAGGGTTGGTACCCCCCAGCCTTCCACAGCCTCAAGATGCTGGAGTGGCTCATCAAAATATGTAGGGTTTGCTCCGTCCCCTGTAAATGCCGCTATTCCAGCATTCTTTGCTCCAATAAGGGTTCTTCTGTGATATTCTCCCTCGGCGATCCTTCCACCGTAATTTATGTCCATACCACCTATTGGCGCTACAAATATTGGTGCGGTAAATTCCTTGTCAAAAAGGTTGATGCTGGTATCCTGTCCCTTTCCTTCATAGATCATATCCATTACTACCTTTACCTGTTGGAGATAATTGTAATTCCTGATGAAGCTGTTGCCTGTGCCTTTGGCACCAACTCCTGGAACCCAGCCTCTACAGGCGACCCCATTGCACTCCTTGCATACCAGACACAACGGTGCCAGAATTTCTTTTGCATTTTCCCTGATTTCATTATAGTCCATGGTCATCCTCCTTAAGCATTTGATCAATAAAGAATCAAATATTTTTCTATATACCATTATAACACTAATGCAGTAAAAACTCACTGCCATCTATTCAATTTCGACAGATGACAGTGAGCTTTTATCTATATATAGGGGATAAACAACAAGCTATTCTACTTCGAATCCTTCTACCTTTGCATTGAATGAATACTCAGCTGACGGGAATTCTCCCTCAACACTTTCCTTGTGGAATTGGTTTAACCCATCAACCATTGCCTTTCTGATGTCGGCAAATTGCTTTACAAATTTAGGCTTGAACTCACCATACATATTCAAAAGATCCTGTGTGACCAAAACCTGACAATCTACATATGGACCAGCTCCAATACCTAACACAGGAATGCTTACTGATGCCGTAAGAGCTTTTGCAACTCCTTTAGGCACACACTCCAGCACTATTGAAAATGCACCTGCTTCTTCAAGTTTCTTTGCATCTTCGATAAGCTGTTTCGCACTTTCCGGTGTTCCTCCCTGAACCTTGAATCCTCCCAGCATTCCAGCTGTCTGAGGTGTCAAACCTATGTGTCCCATAACAGGTATCCCAGCCTTAACTATGGCTCTTATTGTATCAGCCATCTCTGCGCCACCTTCAAGCTTGACGCAATCGCAGCCGGTTTCCTTATATATTCTGTTTGCAGTCTGAATCGCCTGCTCTATGCTCACATTGTAAGTTCCAAAAGGCATATCTCCAACGATAAATGTGTCTGGAGCCCCCTTGACCACTGGTTTGATGTGATGCAGCATATCTTCAAGTGTCACTGCAGTTGTTCCATCATATCCAAGCATAATCATTCCCAATGAATCTCCCACAAGGATTATGTCTACATCACTTTCGTTGACAATCGATGCAGTGGTAAAATCATATGCAGTTACATATGTAAACTTTCTGCCTTCCTCTTTATACTTCTTGAAATCTCCAATCGTCATCTTTTTCTTGTTTAATTCCTTATGAACTGACATTATATTCACTCCTTTTATATCTCCGTTTAACCTACTTGCAATGCTATTTGAAGAACTTTTTTCCATACAGGTGCTTGACTATGTAATGATCAAGTAGTCTAACAGATTTACTTTAGTATGAGCTTTCCATCAGCTGTTACTTAATCATTTCTTGGTCTCTCCTAGTATTGCTCTTCCTTCAGCTTAACAAGCCTTGTCAAAAGGGCATTAACTGGCGTCTTGATATTGTGCTTTTCACCTTCTCTTACTATTGCTCCATTGATATTGTCAATCTCAGTCCTTCTCTTGTTAATTACATCCGATAGCATAGAGGAAACATTCTCTCCAGTTACCCTGCTGATCTCTTTGAAATGGGTTACCGCATCTGGTGTCTCCAATGTAATTCCGGAGGCATCGGCCACTAACATTGCTTCATTGACTGCTTCTTCAGCCAATGATTCAAGCTCAGGGTAATCCAGGATTTCTCCATTCTTTAATCCTGTTATCGCAGTCATTGGGTTGATTCCTACATTAACCAAAAGCTTATCCCAAATCAAGCCCATTACATTGTCTGATACTGAAACCGGTTCCAACTTAGCATCTCTGAATACATCAGCTATTTTCTTGATTCTGTCGGTTGTCTCTCCGTTAAGTTCTCCTATTACTGTTGCACCATGGCCTGCATGCTTTACCCTACCTGGCCCTAAGAGGTTAGCTCCATGAGATGTGGTTCCTGAAATGATTTGTCCTTCCTTCACTACGGTTTTTATCTTCTCTATATTTCCAAGACCATTCTGCAATGTAAGAACAACAGTATTTTCCCCTATTACAGCCTGGTTAGACTTTATTGCTAGGTCTGTTATGGTTGATTTTACAAACACTATCGCCAGGTCAACAACCCCAACTTCCGAAGGATCTGAGGTTGCCCTGATATTCTTTATGTATCTGTCACCACTTGTCCCTTCAATCCATAATCCGTCCTTGTTTATATTGTCGATATGCTCCTGGAATACATCTAGAAAATATACCTCATTGCCAGCTTCTGCAAGAAAGCCACCATAAATGCTTCCCATGGCCCCGGCACCAATTATTACAACTTTCATTGTCCCAGCCTCCTGATATCATTCATCTTATTGGATTACTCGTATTTGTTAAACAACTTTTGAAAGTCCTCAAGACTGTCCTTGATGTGATATACATGCTTATCTTCAGGGAAATTCTCTCCCTTGACATCATCAACGTACTCCTTGAAGGCATTTGTGATCACTTCAGCTACGTTTGCGTATTTCTTAACAAATTTCGGTGTAAAGGCCTGGAACATGCCAAGCATGTCACCACAGATTATCAGCTGGCCGTCGCATGGCAATCCTGCTCCGATTGAATATACTGGAATAGACAATTTGCTCGCTATAAATTCAGTAAGCTCAGGTGGTACAGCTTCAAGAAGCAATGCAAGTGCTCCTGCCTCTTCAATTGCGATGGCATCCTTAATAAGGTCCTCAGCACTGTCTACATAAAGTCCTTGAGCCTTGAATCCTCCCAACTGGCCTGCACTTTGAGGTGTCAATCCGATATGTCCGATAGCAACAATACCTGCATCAGCAATGGCTTTGATTCTGCTTGCAATTCGAACTCCACCTTCAAGCTTTATTGCATCAACATCTGCTTCCTTAAGGAATCTGACTGCATTCTCAACAGCATCCTCATCACTTTTATGGTATGATCCAAATGGCATATCTCCAACAACAAATGTGTTAGGGGCGCCTCTTCTAACTGCCTGACAATGCGATATGCAATCGTCCATTGTTACAGGAACTGTTCCCTGATAACCTAGAACTACCATCCCGAGAGAGTCTCCCACCAGTATCATATCCATTCCAGCTTGCTCTGCAAATGAAGCTGTAGGAAAATCATAAGCTGTTATCCATGCAACCTTTTCTTTATTTGATTTCATTTTGTGTAAATCAAGAATGCTCTTCTTTTTTGCCATTATGTCCCTCCTAAATAATTGTATAACTCAACTTTTACTCCAAATTTAGTCTATCTTTGGAATGTCTTCCTCTGACATGTGGAAGGCTTCCTCAGGTGCTGGATAGGATCCACTCTTGACATCCTTGTCCCAAGCGCTGAATGCATCTATCATATCTTGTCTCATCTTTGCATACTGTCTTACAAATCTTGGTTTGAAATCACTGAATATCCCAAGCATGTCATATGCATTCAAGTTGAATCCAACAGCAGATGGTCCTGAACCTGTACTCATTACAGGAACTGTCAACTTAGAATTGATATAGTCATTAAGTTCTGATGGAATAAGTTCAATCAGTACACAGAACGCTCCTGCTTCTTCAGCAGCAAGTGCTTCCTTGATTAACCTCTCAGCTGTATCCTTGTTCTTACCCTGGAGCTTAAATCCACCGATCGCCGCTGCAGTCTGTGGAGTAAGTCCGATATGAGCCATTACAGGTATGCCAACCTCTGATACTGCTTTGATCTTGTCCATTATTCCAAGACCGCCTTCCATCTTGACACAATCAGCTCCTAGCTTCATTAGTTTTCCTGCATTTCTGATTGCCTCTTCCTTGCTTGCCTGATATGACATAAATGACATGTCTGCTACAATGAAGGTGTTTGGTGCACCCTTTCTTACAGCCTTTAGGTGGTATTCCATATCTTCAATATTAACGTGGGTAGTACCTTCATAACCTTGCACTATCATTCCAAGCGAATCGCCCACAAGTATCATCTCACAGCTTGACTCATCAACCAATGTTGCCATCTGATAGTCATATACTGTGACCATACCGAATTTTTCACCTTCATGCTTTTTGTCCATGATTTCTTTAATCGTTAGCTTCTTCTTTGTCATTCCCATACACTCCCTTTAAGTATTATTTGAATATTGCCCCTGACATCGCTGACCCTACCTGTCTTGAATACCTGTCCAGGTAGCTTCCCTTCTTGACCGGTGGTACTGGCGGTGTCCAGTCCTTCCTTCTTTCTGCAAGAACCTCTTCTGCAACTTCAAGATCTATTACACCGTTTTCTATGTCAAGATTAATGATGTCTCCTTCACGTACAAATGCCAAGGGTCCTCCATCTGCTGCCTCAGGTGATATGTGGCCTATTGCAGCCCCCCTGGTAGCCCCTGAAAATCTGCCGTCGGTAACCAATGCTACCTTGTCACCTAAATCCATTCCAATTATAGCTGAAGTCGGTGTCAGCATTTCTCTCATACCTGGTCCGCCTTTTGGTCCTTCATATCTTACTACTACAACATCCCCAGGATTTATGACTCCTGCAAAGATTGCCTTAACGGCCTCTTCTTCCTTTTCAAAAACTCTTGCAGGCCCTGAGTGTTTAAGCATCTTATCAACAACTCCCGCTTTCTTACATACAGCACCTTCCGGTGCCAATGAACCGTACAGTATCTTAAGTCCGCCTGTTCTCGAATAGGCAGTTTCCATATCCCTTATGACATCCCTATTGATAACCTTGGCATCTTCAACATTCTCAAAGACGGTTTTTCCTGTTACAGTCATGGTATCCTTAAGCAGACCCAGCAGCTTAAGCTCCTTAAGTACCGCTTCCACTCCTCCTGCTCTGTCAAGATCTGCAGGGAAATGATCCCCAGCTGGCTTTAGCTTAACCAAATGTGGTGTCTTGGCAACAATTTCCTCAACTAGGTCCATGTTAAATTCTATTCCTGCTTCATTTGCTATCGATGCAAGATGAAGTATTGTATTGGAGGATCCACCGATTGCCATGTCAAGTAGAAGAGCATTATAGAATGCATCAGGTTTAAATATGTCACTTGGCTTAATATCTTTTTCATAAAGCTCCATTATCTTCTTGCCTGTTTCCTTTGCAAGTGCCAGCCTTTTTCCTGATGTTGAGGGATAGGTACTTCCAGGCAAGGCCATTCCTATTCCTTCGGTCAGGAAGTTCATTGAGTTTGCGGTTCCAAGAAGGTTACATGCCCCACAACCAGGAAGAGCAACCTTTTCAAGCTGAACAAGCTCTTCAGGTGTCATGGCTCCTCTAGCCACTGCGCCTGAAGCCTCCATCAGATCCGTATATCCAACTTCCCTTCCTTCATTGAAGCCAGTGGCCATTGGCCCACCGCTGATCATGATAGCAGGGACATCAAGTCTTGCTGCTGCCATAAGCATCCCAGGAGTGATCTTGTCGCAATTTGTTATAAGAACCATTGCATCAAAAGAGTGACCGTTCATCATGCATTCAACGGAATCTGCTATAAGCTCCCTGCTTGCCAGAGGGTAATGCATACCATAGTTTCCTTGTGCTATGCCATCACATATCCCTATGGTCGGAAACTCGATGGGAGTTCCTCCTGCTTGAAGGACTCCTTCCTTCACTGCCTTTGCTATTGTGTCTAGGTGTACATGTCCTGGTACTGCTTCATTTTGTGAATTAACTATACCTATCAAGGGCTTATCCAGATCTTCCGGCAAGAAGCCCATTGAATAATAAAGAGCTCTATGCGTTGCTCTTTCTAAACCTTTAGTTGTTCCATGGCTTTTCATATGTTTCCTCCTGTTCTATATTACCTGTTCTATATTAAAAGGTACTAACTCAGTAAGCTTGGCAGCCACATAATTATTGCTGGGAAATATGTGATCAAGAGAAGTATAGCTATCTCTGCCAAAAGGAAAGGCATTATTCTCCTACTTATCTGGCCTATGGATATGTCTGCCAGGTTACCTGCAACAAACAGGTTTATGGCCATAGGTGGTGTTATCATTCCTATTGAGGTGTTTATTACCATTATTATCCCCAGTGCTACCGGATCTAGACCCAATATCTGAGCCAATGGCAACAGCATCGGAGTCATCAGTAATATGATTGATTGTGTCTCAAGGAACATTCCAAGGAACAACAATATTACGTTAATAAGCAATAAGACAACGTACTTGCTGCTGAAGGCCCCCAAAATCGCTCCAGCTATTGTAGTTGGTATATTTGCACTTGTCATCAGCCATGAGAATGGTGCTGACATCGCAACTGTAAACAAAACGATAGCAGTGCTAACTGCAGATTTGGATAAAATCCCAGGTAGGTCCTTCATTTTAAGTTCTCTGTAAATAAATTTTGATACAATAAAAGCGTACACTACAGCTACTGCAGAAGCTTCTGTGGGAGTAAATATTCCACCATAAATTCCGCCGAGAATTATCACTGGCATCAGGAGTGCCCATATTGCATTAAAGAAGGACTTTATTACTATTCCAACAGTTATCTTCTCGTGCTGCTTGATTTCAAATCTACCTACAGTCACTATACTTATGAATATGATAGCCCCTGCCAGCATAAGTCCTGGAATTACGCCTGCAATAAACATGGTACCTATTGATACTGAGGCAATTATTGCATATGTAACCATCGATATACTTGGTGGTATAACCACTCCCAGTGTACCAGAAGATGCGGCAATAGCCGCTGCTCTATCCTTGGGATAACCGGCCTTTTCCATATTAGGAATCATGATACCGCCAATTGCCGCTACTGTTGCTGGATTTGAGCCAGATATTGCACCAAAAAATGCCGAAGAAATTGTTGTGATTATACTAAGACTTGCAGGGAGTTTTCCCAATATTACCTGGGCAAATCTAATTAACCTCTTCGATATACCACCCTTTTCCATCAAATCTCCCGATAAAATGAAGAAAGGTACTGCCATAAATGGAAAACTGTCTATTGCAGTAAACATACGTTGAACTACCACTACTATATTGGTGTTCATGTCACCTGTAAGCAGAGCAACCACTGATGCTATCCCTAGTGAAATGGCTATGGGGATATTCAGCAAAAGCATAAATGCCAACATTCCAAAAAGTGTAATTGCCAAATTATCCACCTCCTAATCAATATTTGATTTAATTTCTTTTTCCCTTCTTATCTGACCAATTGCGTACTGGAGAGATCTGATAATCAATAGAAACAGTCCCACAGGTACAGCTGAGTAAACCATCCATGTTGGTATATGAAGAGCGGGAGTTGTCTGTCCCATCTTTTGAAGTCTCATGATCAGATTTCCAGCATTTACAAGCATAAAACCAGAAAAACCGACTATTATTGTGGTTCTAAGTATAAAGAAATACTTGTGGGTTGATGCAGGCATTGCACTAACAAAATTATCAACCGTAAAATGTTGATTTCGTTTGGCACCTACGCCAATTCCTAAAAATACTATCCAAATCATTAGATACCTTGCCAATTCCTCAGCCCATGGGAAATTAGCTAACCCGGTATATCTGAAAAAAGTGGCCATAAATACGACAATAACCATTAGCGGCAGAATTATCGTGATTATCTTCTCTTCAAAATTATCCAGAAAATCTATGATTTTCTTCATTATTAACCTCCTTAATTGCTATGGTTAAACATATTAGGATAGGGTGCAGCATCGCACCCCATTCCCTTATAATTTATTTTCCTAGTAATGCATCAATATATTCTGGATTGATCTGATCTGAGAATTTCTCGTAAATTGGCGCGAATGCATCCTGCCACAATTGCTTGTCTACCTCTGAAACGGTTACTCCATTTGCCTCAATAACCTCGACAAGCTCCTCATCCATTTGCTTGCTGTATGCTCTTTCCCAATCTCTTGCTTCCTTCTCAGCTCTTACAATTGCATCTTGAACATCTGCTGGATAACTGTTGAAAGCATCAAGGCTTATCATCATAACTGCTGGTGAGTAGAAATGTCCTGTAAGTGAAAGATAGTCTTGAGCTTCGTGCAGCTTGTTAGTATCGAAAATTACCAGTGGATTTTCCTGACCATCAATTGTTCCCTGTTGTAGTGATGTGAAAACCTCTCCCCATGCCATCGGCGTAGGTGTTGCTCCAAGAAGTTCAAAAGAAGCTATGTGAACTGGATTCTCCATTGTTCTTATCTTAAGTCCTTTAACATCTTCAGGAGTCAAGACTTCTCTCTTGCTGTTTGATAGGTTTCTAAAACCATTCTCCCAGAAACCTAGACCTTTGATTCCTATTGGCTCCAATGATGCAAGTATTTCCTGTCCAACTTCACCATCCATAACCTCATATGCAGCCTCTCTATCAGTTACAATAAAAGGTAGGTCAAATAGCATAAAGTCTTTTGAGAAGTTTGGCAGTGGACCTGTTGAACTTACTGTCATTTCAAGAGTTCCAAGGCTAAGACCCTCAATAAGGTCTCTTTCATTTCCAAGCTGGCTGCTTGGGAAAATCTGAACGTCTACTTTACCTTCAGTGTATTCTTCTACTTTTTCTTCGAACATCTTTGCTCCAAGTACATAGTGACCATCAGGCTCAGTTGCAGTACCAAGTCTAATTACTATTACATCGTCGCCTGCTGCTGGCTGTTCTGATCCGCCGTTACCAGCAGGAGCCTCTGATCCTCCACCACATGCAACCAAAGAAAGCATCATTACAACTAATAAAGAAATAGCTAATATTTTTTTCATTTTACCCTCCTGTTTTCATAAGTATTTTCCCCTCTTGCTTGCTGCCTATGAACTGATTATGTATTTTCACCTCCCACTTTTAGTAACTAAATAAACATCCAGTTATTTCTGGAGTCTTTCAGATTGTTCCTTCCAAATTTCCATCGAATATTTAATGGCCTTTTCACCTGCTTCAACATCTCTGTTCCTTATTGCATCTATAATCGGTCTGTGGCTCATGAGAGCCTCATGTCCAAATCTTTCATCTCCCTTTTTCTTGTATATCTGAGGGATGTACAGATCCATTATATAATTGTAAATGGTAATTATTAGCTTATTGTGAGTTGCATTGCCCAAGGATGTGTGGAACTCATGCTCAGCCTCTGCTATTATCTCATTTTCATATCGGTTTTCTTCAACCATTCTTTTCGTGTACTTGAATGCATTTTCAATGAGTTCCAGATCTTCTTCGGTTGCATTTTGTACAGCTAACCTTACAATTCCGACTTCAAGCATTTCACGCAATTCCCTAAGTTCATTAAAGCTATCCTGATTTATTATTAGTTTAAATAAAAGTGGGTCAAACCTAGAGCCCTCAGTGCTGTCATTGATGTACGTCCCGTCTCCTCTTCTTACAGATACAATCCCATAAGCACTCAGGATTTTCATAGCTTCTCTTACAGATCCCCGACTAACGTTTAGACTATCTGCCATCTCAGTTTCACTTGGAAGCTTGTCACCAGGCTTGAGTTTCTTCTTCACCAGCAAGTTTTTAATCGTGTCCAGTACCACATCTGTTGCTGACAGACGCTTACCAACCCCTCTAAAGAGATCCTTGCTCTTATCTTGATTATTGTTCTCTGGCAAACGATAACACCTCCTCGCTAAACATCATATGTCCGATGTTTGATGTTTTGCTTTATGTCTCCCATATTACCACTTCTATTCGCTAAAAGTCAATAGCATTATTTGTACATTTCTAAATTTTCAGATTTATTTGTTTTTAATTTAACAAATATTTTGTCATTAAACTGTAACTTGAAAAATGAACATTTCAGAGTAAATTGGGTATAACTAAATAGGTGATATAAATGAAAGGTAAATATTTTATTACAACGGGTATTGTTTTGATTCTTATATTTGGAGCTATCCTTATTCCTCAGCTGATGGAGAATAACAATTCAGATGATTTTATTTTTGTTGCTGAAGACTCTCTGGGACCATGGTACTTCGACAAATCCTCCATTGAGGAGAGATATGACCAAGTGGAGGGTATCAGTGTCATTGACGTATGGGTGAAGCATGATATCGACCAAGAAGGGAACATTTGCGTAAGGGACGAGCTCCTTTGGCATATCGACCCTGCTCAGATGAGATACAAGTTTTCTGATGCCTTTGCCTTCGATGAGGCAGGTTATCTCATTGAAGCCTGATATCTCAATTATGAGGAGGTCTCGTGGAGACCTGTAGAGCCAGGCAGTGTTGTGGAGGAAATTATTTTAAAGGTATTGGAATACCATCAAAAATAAGAAATATTGATTTATATTTGACAAACTTTTTTTTGCATAGGGAGGATATTGCATGGGTAAAAACAGATTTATTTGTGATTTAAGGTCCCCGCTTTTGGTTTTTATTTTGTCATTGACTGTGATTTTTGGTTTTAACTCAGTGGCATCTGCTGCCGGACTTAATGAGCACTACCAGGAGGTTAATGACCAGGTCTCATATATACAGACAAACAACAGCATCCCAGACAAGGGGAATTTTTTCATAAGGAAAATCGTATCAAAGGCAGACCACACCTACTGGACCAGCTTTCGGATTCCAGGGGATGCAGGGTTTCTAAGATATTTTGATGATGATAAGGATCTTGTGGAGCTTCCAATGGTGGAGGGCTCCCTCCCCCAGGGAAGGATTCTATTTCTTTCCACAGACAGCTATCATTATATACTTGGTCAGCCCTATACCTACAGGGACTTGGGAGCGGGAACCAAGGATGCAATCTCAAGCCATCCAATCCAGCTAAAAAGAGATCAGGACGGTTGGATAGTGACCTTCCGCTATGGCTTAAGTCCTGGCGTTCAAGGAATTCTTTGGGGTGCAGGGTCTACTCAGGAGCTGGTTGACTTTAATAGCATCGATCAGCTTAGAATGTGGTCATACTATGACCTGGACAAAAATGCTAGACTTCTTTATGATGGTTACCATTATAAGAGCCCTTCCACATACTATCCGACAACTTCAACCTCCTATTGGAGGATACCCAGCGACTATCTGACAAATTCCATGGTGCGTTCAGGTGGAAGTAGGGCTTCTGAGATAATTGGGACCTCGCTTCTTAAAATCGCACACAGGAATATCAGTGATGAGGGATATCTACCAACATTACCGAGGAGCATCTGGCTCTTTAAGGATTATGGAATAGAAGCAGGATTCTTTGATACAAGATTCAATGCGGATACAATAGAGACCAACATAGTAGCCTATGGAAGATATGGAGATCCTGTGTATAGGGATATGGCCGTAAGGCTGGCTGAATACTATCTTGAACATGGAAGGAACAATAAGTATGTTCTGCATGATCCTGGAATGGGAGAAGGATGGCTGGTTGAGGATTATTACCATGATTCAGGAAGAAAGAATCATACATCCCTAAATCACCAGCTTCAGGCGATACATTCATTCCTTTTGCTGTACGAATCGGAAAAGAATCCGGATTATCTGGATTTTGCACAGAAGATGATTACTGGAATTAAAATCACCCGGGACAAGTGGATAATGCCAGACGGAAACCTGGAATATGCCTATATGCCAGATGGAACAATGGGTCTTGTGGATTATGATTACCTGACCTACAACGACCTGCTCAATGTTCAGGAGGCTCTTGTAAGGATTAGGGGTGAAGGAGACCAGGACCTGCAGATTCTATTGGAATCCAAGAAATTATGGATGGATAGGAACAATGTTTCCGGCTACAGAAGAACTGAAGACATAAAAGATCCCAGCTGATACTCAGCTGGGATTAATTTTGGCAAAATGAGTCAGAAGAACCGTCCCGGTGACTCACCGGTGACTCAAGGAGATATTCTGATTTGGGTATATTGCACGGGATTCATTATCCTTATTGGCAGTACGCTGTTACCAATGCCGCTGTCAATATGGAGCATTGTCCCTCCGGGAAGCTCCATTAGTCCCTTGTCATAGTGGGGAAAGAAGCCCTGTCCCGGTGAAACTACACCCCCCACAAGAGGCAGCCTCACCTGTCCTCCGTGGGTATGCCCTGATAGGATCAGATCCGCCTTACCATCAGCATACCAGGATGCCCGGACCGGAGAATGTGAAAGCAGTATGTTTAGCCTGTCTCTTTCAAGCTCTGAAAGCATAACTTCATAGTCATGCTCCTCCACATAGAATTCTGCTCCGTAAACATGGACCGTCTTGCCTTCTATGTCCACTTCTGCCCTGTCGTTGTTCAGTATGATAACTCCCCGACTTGAAAGCTCCTCCAGAAGGTCCTTCCTGTGCCTGTTGGCTATCTCATGGTTGCCCTCAACAAAATATATGGGCACCCCGGTTGTCTTCAGGGAATCAACCAGGCTCAGGGAAACGGTCAGGTCCTCCGTATTATGGTCCACCAGATCACCTGTCAAGGCTATCATATGTGGATTGAATTCCTTAATCTGTTCCTTAAGCCTACTTATGTTTATCCTGTGATTGGAATGAAAGTCAGTGACCTGAACTATTCTTATTTCATTTTCCACCTTGCTTGACTGAATCTGTATGCTTTCAGTCCTAAAGTGAGATATCTGATTTCTGTTGTATAAAAACATCCCAAGAGCAATGATTGCAATTGCCATAAGTATTATCTTCATCTTCATATATTCTCCCGCCTTCGCAGTGTTACTGCCTATAGGATACTATCTTCTAAGTGTTGCTTCAATCCGTTTGGGGTTAAGGAAGAGCCCTATTGCATCTTCAATGGATGTAACAGCGATATGGGCTGACTGGAGCAGTCCTGTAAATGCTCCCTCCTGGCCGATTATTGCAATCCCTATCCTGGCTTCACCCAGCATGGCCATATCATTTCTTCCATTACCAATTGCGGCGGTTCTACCTGATTCCAGCTGGGAAACAATCCGTCTTTTGCTTTCCTCGGCATTTCCCTTGTCAAACACTCTAACCTCCACCGGCAAACCTGAGCATTCATCCTTTACCGTTCCAAAGGTGTCTGCGGTCAGAACAGTAAGATTAAATCCTGCGGATCCCAGCCTACTTATGCCTTCTCTTGTCTCCCTTGACATCCTTCCATCCACTGCAAGGGTTCCGTTGTAGTCAAACACAATATTTTCAATTTCAAGGGGATCTTCATATCCCTGTATTTCAAGCTTTAGCATGGTATCCCACCTAAGTATCATTTTTTGATCAGGCAAACAAAAAGAACCGTCCCGGATGTTTGTGTTTGTAAAGCAAAAATGCCCCGACTGCCTTTTAAGTAAAGCATCCGAAGCACTTTTTAAATGGTGCGGGAAAGAGGACTTGAACCCCCACGTCAATGACACTAGATCCTAAGTCTAGCGCGTCTGCCAATTCCGCCATTCCCGCAAATGGTGACCCATCCGCGACTCGAACGCGGGACACCCTGATTAAAAGTCAGGTGCTCTGCCAACTGAGCTAATGGGTCAAAATAAAATGGGGTGGATAATGGGATTCGAACCCACGACCTCCAGAGCCACAATCTGGCGCCCTAACCAACTAGGCCATATCCACCATGTTTTTTCTTGGAGCGGGTGAAGGGAATCGAACCCTCGCAGCTGGCTTGGGAAGCCAGTGCTCTACCACTGAGCTACACCCGCAGCAACACTTTAAGTACTGCTGAAGACACTCAAATTTACTCCGCACTCCGTAAGCGGATTAACCGCTGACTTATATGATTATAACAGTTCTAAAATATCATGTCAATAATTTAGTTGAAGATTATTGGATTTTTTCCTCCCCTAGAAAGGATAGCTGCTCCATGCTCCTATCCATAAGGTTGCTTAGGGATACACCAAGTAGTCTTAGGCTCTTTTCCCATTCCATCTCATTAAAGAGGATGCCTGCAAGATTGAATATTTCCTCACCATGGGATATGTAGTGGTTGAAGGTCCTGCTCCTAGTGTGGCTATGAAAGTCCTCATCCTTGATCTTCACCGTCAGGGTTCTTCCGTGGATATTTCTGCTTTCAAGGTCCTTTTCAAGCTCCATGGAATACTCTCTAAGCCTTTCCATAAGAAGCTTTTTGTCCCTTGTCTCCCTGAAGGTCCTTTCCACACCCATGGATTTCCTTTCCCTGGTTGTGGTTACAATCCTCCTGTCAACTCCCCTTATCCTGTCGTAAATTTCCTTGCCGCCTCTTCCAAACATGTCCATAAGGAAGTCCTCCGGCAGTCTGTAAAGCTCTTCCACTGTGTATATTCCAATGTCATTGAGGCGCTTTCTCGACTTGCTTCCTATTCCATACACCTTGCTGACAGGAAGGGGAAACAGGATTTCAGGCATCATTTCCTGGGTTATCTTCATGAATCCATCAGGCTTGTTCCAGTCCGAGGCAAGCTTTGCCAGAAACTTGTTGAAGGATACCCCAATTGACAGGGTGAGTCCCGTTTCCGTCATAACCCTTGCCTTTATTAGAGCAGCAATCTCCTCGGGGGATTTTTCCATCCCGGATATGTCCATATAGGCCTCATCGATTGAAAGGGGCTCGATCCTGTCTGTTATGCCCCTTAAAACCTGAAACACCTGTTTTGATATCTCCTGATACCTTTTCATTCTCCCTGGGACATAAATCCCATGGGGGCATCTTTCCTTGGCCATAAAAATTGGCATGGCTGAATGTATTCCATACTTTCTTGCTTCGTAATTACAGGTGGTCACAATGCCCCTGTCGCTTCTTCCGCCTACAATGACAGGATGTCCCTTAAGCTTTGGGTTGTCCTTTTCCTCAACGGCTGCAAAGAAGGCATCCATATCAAGATGTAGAAAGTCCAGTGATGTTTCCATTAATACCTCTCCTACCTGATTCTCTTAATCTCCCCGGTTATCTTTTCACCTATGTGAAGGATTCCATAGGTTCCCTGGGTATGTCCTCCCCTTGGAAAGGAAGGACTTCCAGGATTCATCATAAAAAGGTCTCCTTCCCTCTTCATTTCGGGTATGTGGGTATGACCGAAGAGGACTGCATCGGCCCTGTTCTCCAGGGCATGATAGTAAAGCCTTTGAAGGCCGTTCTTGACACCCTGCTTGTGACCGTGGATAAGAAGTATCCTCTTGCCTCCCAAATTCAACACCATTTCCCTCTTGTAGTAGGTGGACCAGTCACCATTTCCCCCGATGATATATGAAGGGAGCCTAAGAGAGTCCTTGATCTTTTCTCCATCCTCCACATGGTCTCCCAGAAACACAAAGCCTCCCGCATCCCTTTCATTCTTTAAAGCCTGGATTATTGGCTGCGTGACATGATGAGTATCAGCAACTACAATCAACTTAATGCTACTCACTTAAAATCTCCTCCAGTTTTTCCCTTAATGCATCTATTGCCCTTCTCCTATGGCTTATTGAATTCTTGATTTCTGACGGCAGCTGGGCAAAGGTCTCCGAATATCCACTTGGAACAAAGAGTGGGTCATAGCCAAAGCCATTCTCCCCCCTTGGCTCCTCAAGTATTTCCCCCCTGCATTCACCCTGGACAGTCATTTCCCTGCCATCCTCCGTTATCAGTGCTATTACGGTCCTGAAGGCTGCAGTTCTTTCCTTGCCCTGAAGATTCTTAAGAAGGGTCTTGTTGTTGAGGGAATCATTTCCGTCTTCTCCGCCATACCTTGATGAATACACCCCAGGTGCACCGTCAAGTGCGTCCACAAAGAGTCCGGAGTCATCTGCCATTACCATATGGTCAACCAGCTCAGCAAGCTCCCTTGCCTTCTTAAGGCTGTTGTGCTCCAGGGTGTCTCCATCCTCCACAACCTGTAGATTCTCCACACCGGCTTCCTTCTTGGTGAGTATCTCCAGGGGAAGATCCTTGAGTATCTCCCTCAATTCCTTTGCCTTGTTCTTATTATCCGTTGAAAGTATAAGTTTTCTCATGTTTCTACCTCACTAAATAAGCTCTGTTATTGGACCAAGAAGCTCCTTCTGAAGCTTTATAAGCTCACCTGTACCCTTCTCTGCCAGATTCAGAAGCTGATCCAGCTCCTGTCTTGAGAAGGTTGCATTTTCTCCTGTACCCTGAACCTCTACATATTGTCCTTCATCCCCCATCACCACATTCATGTCCACCTTGGCTTTGTGGTCCTCCTGGTAGCAAAGGTCAAGAATTGGCCCTTCTTCTCCAACCCCGACGCTTATTGCGGAAAGGTATCCTGTAATCGGAAACTCCTTCATTTCCTCCTGGCTGTACAGCTTATGAAGCGCGTCCACAAGGGCGATGTAGGCTCCTGTTATGGATGCTGTCCTGGTTCCCCCGTCTGCCTGAATCACATCACAGTCTATCCATACAGTCCTCTCACCAAGCTTTTTCAGATCAACAACAGACCTTAGGCTTCTTCCTATTAGCCTCTGAATCTCCTGGTTTCTCCCGTCTATCCTTCCCTTGGTTGAATCCCTCATCTTCCTTGTCATTGTGCTTCCAGGAAGCATTGAATACTCTGCTGTCACCCAGCCTGTCCCGGTATTCTTAAGAAAGTGTGGAACCTTGTCCTCTACCATTGCCGTGCATATGACCTTGGTATCACCCATCTGTATAAGAACTGATCCATAGGGGTGAAGAAGGTAATCTCTTTCTATGTTCACAGGTCTCATCTCATCGTGCTTCCTATTGTCTATTCTCATCTAAACAACTCCTCTATATTATTCATACTTCCATTCTATCAAACATTGACCCTTATTCATACAACAAGGCAACAAAAAACCCCTTTGCAGGGGTAAAAATCATTTTTTCATCTTTGTGAAGTATCCTCCACGGATTGGGCTGATGCTGTTGACTGTTATAAATGCATTTGGGTCTATTGAGTCCACTATTTTCTTTAGCCTGGCCATGTCCTTTCTGTTTAAGGCAACTGTCAGCATTTCCCTTGGCCCTTCTATTCCCTGGCCTTCATAGCTTGTGACCCCGAACTTCTCTTTTCTTAGGGTATCTATTAGAATATCGTTGTTGGCTGTCTTCAAGATTATCTGAGCTGAGAGATTCCCAAGTGCAATCTTGTTCTCAAGCATTATTCCAACATAATTCCCTGCCGCAAATCCAAGACAATAGGCAAGAAGGTTCATTGGATTATCAAGTGAGTTTACAACCTTTCCAAGGACAGTGACATATATTCCCACCTCGAAGAATCCGATTAATGCTGACTGAAACTTTCTGCCCTGCATGACCATAAGGGTTCTCACTGTAGCCAAAGACATGTCCAGCATTCTTGCAAAGAATATCAGCAAATATCCCATAAGTAATTCCATCAAATAATTCTCCTTTCAAACAAATGCAAGGGAAGGCTTAACCTTCCCCATTTATCAATACTCTTTAAAATACTGATCAACTGCGTTTACGATTCCTTTGACAACCTGGTTCTGGTAGTGGTCTGAGACCACCAGGGAAAGCTCCTCTGGATTTGTCATATATCCTGTTTCAACCAATACAGCCGGCATTTCTGTTTCCCTTAGAACCACAAGCTCAGGTCTTTTAATTATTCCTCTCCCGGTTCTTCCAGTCTGTTGAAGTATGCTGTTATATATAAATTCAGCAAAGGGGAACTGGTCGTCTATCTTCTTGTCGCTTCCATATGAAGGACAATATAGTATTTCCAGACCCTTTATGGACGTGCTCAGGGTTGCATTTGCATGCATGCTTATAAAGAGGTCTGCATTGTTTTCATTTGCAATTCTAGGTCTGCTGTAAAGATCTATAAATACATCTGTTTCCCTTGTCAAAATTACATTGTAGCCTCTTGCAACCAGAGCGTCCCTCAGCTTGAGGGTTGTTTGAAGGTTTATGTCCTTCTCCTTAGTTGATCCGCTTACTGCTCCAGGATCCTTACCGCCGTGACCGGCATCCAAAACAATTGTTATATTCTGTGGCAGCACTTCCTCGTTTCTTATTGCCTGTATGCTTATGACCTGGTCTCCAGGTCTTGAAAGCACACTATACACAACCCCTCTTCTAAAGCGTATTGTGATTACAGTGTCATTTCTTCCTCTTTCAACGGAAATATCCCTTACAAGCTGGTCTCCAATCTGCAGGGTTCCATCCGGTAGATCTGTTGCCGTTACAGGCAATGTCACTGTAATTTCTTTTCTAAGTTCATGGTAATTCACTTCATACTGTGTTGGGAAAAGATTCCTGAAATCAAAGCTGCTTTCAGTCCCCCTATTCTTGTATTGAAGTGCATCCCAAGCATTCTCCTCAGGCAGGATGACCAATCTGTCCCTTTCTGGCAGGACAATTATTCCAGGATCCCTTGCTCCCTCCATTACATCCAGTACGACTCTGACAACGTCCCTGTCAGGTCCGTAGTTTTTGTCTCCAACATACTGGGAAGCCCTTACTCTCTTGATGAAGCCAAACTGGAAATCGTACTCCTGGTATAGCTCTCCCACTATCTTTGAATCCATTATATCAACCACAAGCCTTGTTGGATCTGTTAACTTTGTGACCTTATAGTCAGTTGGATCTATTCCATATATGACAATTGCATTTCTTCCGTTCACTATCTCCTGTCTTATCATTTTTGGACCCTTATCCACATCATCACGGTCATCTTCATTATCCTCGGGCTTTTCAACTGCTTCAGGCCCTTCAGGGGCTTCCAATCGATCGTCCCCAAATAGGATAAATGCCTCCTTATCCTCTTGAACTAGTCTGAAGTCCTTCTGTTCAACCAAGGTCATCACAATTCGAGTTGTATATGGACTGATTGTAAATTGTGAGTACTGGAGTCTTGTAAGTACCTCTCCATCCACAAAGAAATCTCCGGGACGGTCTCTGCTTCCCTCAACATCCAACCTGGCGTTTTCAATGTCCACCACCAGCTTGTTTGATGCGGGAAGGAACATCGTGGTGTATTTTATGTCTCCATCGGTTTTTATTCTTATTCTATGGTCTCCATTTGTTCCTTTTTCGGCTGAAATGCCTGAAATGGTAACCATATCCTTTCCTTCATTCCCCTTAGGGGTGTTTATCAGGGCAGTGTAGCTTGCTGCATCCCAGCCTACCTCATAGCCCATGATTTCTGAAACAAACCTTACCGGTACCATGGTCTTTGCTTCGTTAAGCGAGGTATAGACAACCAGCTTGGGGATTGAATTCTCCTCAAGACTCATGGGGCTTCCGTTTAATAGAACCACATTGCTGTCAATTGTTAGGTCCAAACGGTTTCCCTGGTGGATTACTGATGCCGTCTTTGTTGCAGCATCCCAGTCAACCTGGGCTCCGAAGCTTTCAGCCACGAATCTTATGGGCACAAGGGTCCTATCACCCATTATAAATGACGGAAACTGCGAATTTGCAGGCCTTCCATCCATCACCACTGCCACCTGAGGTACCGCCATTGGGCTGCCGTTAACGTTTATATCCACTATGCTGTTTCCAAAGGAAATTGAAAACAGGGTTATAAAAAGCATAATCATTATTGCTGTCAAAATAGTCCGTCTCATAAGTATCTCCCCCGCTTCAAAAAATACAACTCTACCTAGGATATTTATATCATTTTAAAGGCTTTCATACAATATCGTCGGGGACAATGTAACCATAATGTAATATGGTCCCTTACACCTCAAGAGCCCTGTAAAGCTCGTCGCTTCCAGGAGATTGTATCTGGGTCCTGCTTCCATTTGAAACACTGTAGATTTCTGCTTCTGTAACCTCTGCAATCACTGTTGCCGGTATCTGAATCTCTTCAAGGGCATGAACCAGTTCATCTGCCCTTTCCCTTGGCACAACCATTATCATACTGCCGCTGGATATAAGCTTTCTCACGTCAATCTCAAGGTGTTCACAGATTCTCCTGGTGATATCCTGGATGGGAAGCCTGTCCTCATAAAGGTCAATCCCCTTGCCTATTGCCTTCCCGGTTTCCCAGATCGCTCCGTAGATTCCACCTTCTGTTATATCATGCATGTATTTCACACCATAGTCCTTGGCAAGGAGTCCCTCCCTTACGACACTCAGGTACCTTCCAAGGTCCAGTGCCTCCTGAATCTCACCTTCTGTGAAATGGTCCAAGAGAATCTCCCTAAGTTCACTGGCAAGGATATGGGTTCCCTCAAGTCCTATCCACTTTGATATGATAACCTTGTCGCCCTTTCTTATGGATTCATAGGTATACAGGTTTTCCCTCTTCATTCTGGCTATTACAGTTGTACTTAGAACCATTCTGTTCACTGCGTCGGTAACTTCCGTGTGGCCTCCTATTATTTCAACGTTCACATCAGCTGCTGCCTTCCCCGCCTGCTTCATAACCTGTTCAAGCTCATCTTCACTTGTCCCCTCGGGGCACAGGATGGTCAACAGCAGCCCCACTGGCTCCGCTCCCTTTGTTGCAGCATCATTGCAGGATACGTGCACAGCCAGGGCTCCAAGCTCCTTTGTTGCCCCTGTTATGGGATCTGTGCTCACTACGCAAAGGTCTCCTCCAAGATCCATTACCCCAGTATCCTCACCTATACTTGCCCTTACAAGGACCTCCTCACGTCTGAGGGATATATTTTCAAAAACAATTTTTTCAAGCAATTCATTTGGTACTTTTCCTATCTCCAACCATCTCGCCTCCCTAACCCTATGGTAACAGATAAATCCCAAAATTAAAAGCCCTGACTTAGGTCAGGGCCTCTTTTCCTAGGAGTTGAAGATTTCCTCGTTCAATCCTCCTTCAGATTTTGCGATAATTGTTGTACAAACGGCATCACCGGTTACGTTGATGGCTGTTCTAGCCATGTCCACAAGTCTGTCTATTCCCATGATCAGTCCGATACCCTCAAGTGGCAGTCCAACTGATTGAAGCACCATTGTAAGCATTATTGCTCCCGCACCAGGAACTCCAGCTGTACCTATGGAAGCCAGGGTAGCTGTCAGAACTATTGTAAGCATCATTGGGAGTGTCATTTCAATCCCATACACCTGTGCTACAAACAGTGACGCAACACCCTGCATTATTGCCGTTCCATCCATGTTTATGGTCGCGCCAAGTGGTACTGTAA
This sequence comes from Gudongella ferriphila, assembly GCF_046224405.1. Classification (NCBI taxonomy): domain Bacteria; kingdom Bacillati; phylum Bacillota; class Tissierellia; order Tissierellales; family Tissierellaceae; genus Gudongella; species Gudongella ferriphila. The sequence goes on from NZ_JBJXRK010000004.1 coordinate 61,664, forward strand.
ATGAAGAAACCTCCTTTGATACTCCCATGTCCCTCTCGGTTATTTCAAGGGTTACAGGAATTGTTGCTCCTGAGCTTGCAGTTGAAAATGCAACTGACATTGCAGGAAGGAACTTCTTGTAGAACTTCCTAAGGCTAAGTCCAGCAAAAATCTTGAACATTGACCCGTATACAACAGTTGCATGGATCAATAGGCCGATGTATACCGTACCTATGTACTTCATTAGGGGTATCATGGCCGAGTAGCCAACTGTGGAGAAGGTCCTTGCTATAAGTCCAAACACACCTATTGGCGCGAATATCATTATAATCTCAACCAGCTTCATGATAAGGTCGTTCAGCTTTTCGAAAAGTGTTGAAAGATACTCTCCCTTTTCACCTAGCAATGAAATTCCAACCCCTGTTAAAAGTGCGAAAACTATGATCTGCAGCATGCTTCCAGCTGCCATTGCACCTACGATGTTGTTTGGAATCATCTCGTAGAATATCTGTACCAGCGGCACTGTCTCCCTTGCAGTTACCTCAACCGCCTCAACAGCTCCCATGTCAAGACCGATTCCCGGCTTTAGAAACACTCCAAGAGTCAGTGCAATCACAATGGCAATTGCTGTTGTCGTCATGTAGAACAGGATCGTCTTTGAGCCTATCCTACCAAGCTTGGTAACATCCCCCATGTTTGCGGCACCATTCACCAGTGAAATAAATACCAGTGGAACTACCAGCATCATTATGCCCCGCAGGAACACCTGTCCAAGGAACAGGAATATTCCATCAACAAGTACTGTGTCCTTCAAGGTTCCCGACGGCATAGAATATACCAAAATACCTACAATAATACCTGCTACCAGTGCCATCAGGACCTTTGTGGTCAGTCCATATTTACCTTTTTGCATATTTTTTCCCCCTTCCATTATATTACATCTATTATATGATTAATACTTTAGAATGTCAAAGCAAAAAACAAGGCAGAGACCAGTCTCTGCCTAAAATCACCAAATTTATGCAATTATCTCTCTTTAATTCTTTCTGTCAGCAGCTTGTTTACCAGCTGTGGATTTGCCTTTCCCTTTGTGGCCTTCATGATTTGTCCAACTAGGAAACCAATGGCTCTGTCCTTTCCGTTCTTGAAGTCCTCAATGGATTGAGGATTCTTGTCCAGGGTCTCCATGACGATCTTCTCAAGCTCCCCTTCGTCTGAAATCTGTATCAGACCCTTCTCCTTGACAATATCCCCCGGTGCCTTTCCGGTTTCAAACATCTCCCTTAAAACCTTCTTGCCCGTATTGTTGTTTATCTTTTCTTCCTTCACAAGGTTTATAAGCTCTCCCAGGTCCCCTGATGAAATTGGCATATCTTCAAAGTCCTTGTCCTCATCCTTAAGTCTCCTGAGGACATCTCCCATCATCCAGTTTCCAAGAAGCTTGGCATCCTTCACATGCTCCAAGGTCTCCTCAAAGAAATGGGCGAGCTCCTGTGATTGGGTGAGGACGCCTGCATCGTACTCACTTAAGCTGTATTCCTCCATAAATCTCATTTTCTTTGCATGGGGAAGCTCAGGTAGACTCTTTCTTATCTCCTCGATCCAATTCCTGTCCACAGGGACTGGAGTTATGTCTGCCTCGTTTGCAAATCGGTAGTCATCAGCTGTATACTTCCTTCTCATGATGATGGTCTCACCAGCTACCTCATCCCATCTCCTGGTTTCCTTTACATTTCCTTCAGCCTCATTGAGAAGCTTCATATGCCTTGCTTCCTCATACTCTATGGCCTTAACCGCGGATCTGAAGGAATTTAGGTTCTTCACCTCTGTCACACTGGTCTTTACGCCCTTTTCCTCATCCACAACGTTGATGTTGATATCACATCTTAAGGAGCCCTCCTCCATCCTGACATCTGATATCCCAATGTATTTAAGGGTATTTCTAAGCTTCTCAAGAAACAGCTTAGCCTCTTCAGCAGAGTTCATGTCAGGGTTTGAGACTATCTCAACCAGGGGAACCCCAGACCTGTTGAAGTCCAAAAGGGATGTTCCATCCTCTGTATGAAGCTGCTTGCCTGTATCCTCCTCAATATGGATCCTATCCAGGGTTATCCTCTTGGGGCCTGCCTCCGGCTCTATCTCAAGATAGCCTCCTGAGCACAGGGGATGGTCTGACTGTGAAATCTGATAGCCTTTTGTAAGGTCCGGATAGAAATAGTTCTTCCTGTCCATTCTTATTGTATCTGCAATTTGGCAGTCAAAAGCAAGACCAGCCTTAAGGGCATACTCAACAGCCTGTTTGTCGATTACAGGCAGTGCTCCTGGGAGACCTAGACAAACCGGGCACACAAGTGTATTAACATCTGCTCCATACTGGTTTTTGCAGTTGCAGAACATCTTCTTTTCCGTTGAAAGCTCCACATGTATCTCTAGACCTATCAAAGTCTTAATAGCCATTATCTCACCACCCTTTCATAGCCAAGGCCGGCTTTGAGTATTGTTGAGTCCCCAAATCTTGGACCTGTTATTTGCAGCCCTACCGGCAGTCCATCAACATCTCCCATGGGCACGGAAATTGCGCAAAGACCTGCAAGGTTTACCGGTACTGTATAAAGGTCCGCCTTGTACATATCCACAGGTGAATTTATCATTGAATCAATCTCAAATGGAAGCATTGGAGCGGTCAAGGACAGAATCACATCGTGATCCCTGAAGGCATTCTCATAATCCTGCTTTATAAGGGTCCTTACCCTCAGTGCCTTCTTGTAGTTTTCAGTCTGGTACCCGGCACTCAAGGAATATGTCCCAAGCATTATCCTTCTCTTTGTTTCCTCACCAAAGGCTTCAGTCCTTGAGTTTGTGTAAAGTTCATCCAGCGTTTCGTAGTTTTCAGTCCTGTATCCAAAACGGATTCCGTCAAATCTTGATAGGTTTGTGCTAACCTCAGAGGACATGATTATATAGTAGGTTTCAAGTGAATATTCAAGGGATGGAAGAGAAACATAGTCGATTATGGCTCCTGCATCCTCAAAAACCTTCACCGTCTCCCTGAATCTTTCCTGGATCTTTTCATCACCTGTGATCCTCAGGTTCCTATACTGCTCAGGCAAAGCAACCCTGAGCCCCTTTAGGGAGTCCACTCCCTCTATGGAAATGTCCCTGTCCGCCTTTTTGGAGGATGTTGCATCCAGGGGATCATACCCTGATACGCTTGTCAGCATCATATGGGCATCCTTAACGTCCCTTCCAAATACTCCAATCTGGTCAAGGGAATTTGACATTGGAACAACCCCATACCTTGATACTATTCCGTAGGTTGGCTTCATCCCAACTATTCCACAAAAGCTGGCCGGCTGCCTTACAGAGCCTCCGGTATCAGATCCAAGGGCCAGTGGTGCCTCATGTCCTGCAACCGCTGCAGCAGATCCTCCTGATGATCCACCTGGAACCCTTGACAGGTCCTTGGGATTTCTGGTGTTGCCATAATAGGAGGTCTCAGTTGACCCTCCCATGGCAAACTCATCCATATTTGTCTTTCCAAGGATTACACCATCTGCTTCCCTGATTTTCTTAACCACTGTCGCATCGTAGGGAGGATTGAAGTTTTCTAGCATCCTGGATCCGCAGGTGGTCCTGAGGTCCTTTGTGAGTATATTGTCCTTAAGCCCCACTGGCAACCCTGCAAGAGCTCCCAGGCTTTCTCCCCTTTGTAGCTTCTCATCAACCCTTTTTGCTGCCTCCCTTGCCCCATCCCTGTCCAGGGTGATAAAGGCATTCAGGTCCTTTTCCATCTTATCTATAACATCCAGATGGGCATTTAGTATCTCCGTAGAGGAAATTTCCTTTTTCAGGAGCCTTTCCTTCATCTCCCATCCTTTTAAGCTGGTTATATCCATATTCTCCCCCCTATTCTACAACCTTAAGTATCTTGAAGTATCCGTACTGGGACTCAACAGTGTTTTCCAGAACCTCTTCCCGCGATAGGGTCTGGCTTTCACCGTTCTCCTTCATGGTTCCCTCTTCGTCATTGATTGTGAAGGTTGGCTCCACATTTTCCGTGTCCACCTCTTTGATCTTTTCAACAAAGCCCATTACCTGTCCGAACTTTTCCTCGAATTCATCAAGCTCCTCGTCCGTGAATTTAAGCTTTGCCATGCCTGCAATATGAACAATCTGGTCTCTGGTAATCACTGCATCTCCTCCTTAGCTCTATTTCAATATATTCTTAAGCTCTTCCTCCCCGATTATTGGGATATTAAGGTCTTGTGCCTTTTTAAGCTTGCTTCCGGCATCTTCTCCAACTATCACATAGTCCGTCTTCTTGCTTACAGATCCCGTGACGGTTCCACCCAGCCGGATTACCTCTTCCTTGATTTCATTCCTGGTCATACCCTCAATAGTCCCTGTTATTACGACGGTCTTTCCGGTGAATACCGATTCCTCCGCCACCTCCATCTGCTGATGATGGGGGGCAACCCCCTCATCAAGGAGCTTATCTATTCCCCTTCTGATCCTTTCATCCTGGAAAAACTCCACAATGGATTTTGCGACTATCTCCCCAATGTCAGGGATTCCCACCAGGTCTTCCTGGGTGGCCTTTATCAGTCCCTGAAGGGAACCGTACTTCTGTGCCAGATCCCTGGCGGTCTTGATTCCAACATTTGGAACTCCAAGGGCATAGATGAATGAATGGAGACTTACACTTTTGCTCTTTTCAATTGCATCCACAAGGTTTCTTGTCTTCTTCTCCTTAAAGCCCTCTAGCTCTATTATATCACTGTATTTCAGCTCGTAAATATCCGGCAGGTCCTTTATGTGGAGCTTTTCAACAAAAAGTTCCGCTGTCTTCTCTGAAAAGCCCTCGATATTCATGGCATCCCTGCTGGCAAAGTGCACAAGCCTTGACACCAGCTGAGGCTTGCAGGACAGTGAGTTTGGACAGAATATATGGACCCCGTTCTGGTACAGCTCACTTCCACAGGCTGGACAATGTGTGGGCTTTTCAATTTCACTCACAGGCTCCTCCGTTGGCATGCTCCCCAGAATCTCTGGTATGACATCGTTGGATCTCCTGATAAGAACTCGTCCGTTCAGCTTGACGCCCTTCCGTTCAATATCATCGTAGTTGTTGAGGGTTGCCCTTTTAACTGTCACACCTCCGATATCAACAGGCTCCAATATGGCTGTCGGAGTTACCTTTGCAGTCCTCCCAACATTCCATTGCACCCCTATTACCCTTGTGGTGCGCTCCTCGGCCTCGAACTTGTAGGCTATTGCCCATCTGGGGAACTTGTTTGTATACCCAAGAATTTCCCTGGTTTTTAGGTCGTTTAGCTTTACAACCATTCCGTCAGTCAAAACGTCCAGGCTTTTTCTGCTTTCCTGCTGGCTATGAATTTCCTCCATCATCCTATCTATGGATCTATAAACCTTAATGTATGGGAAAACTGGAAGCCTGTTTTCCTTGAGGAACTCTATCATTTCAATATGCGTACTGAAGCTTTTTCCCTCGATGTGTCCTGTGTTGTAGAAGAAGGCGGAGAGCCTTCTCTTCTCAGTCACCCTGGGGTCAAGATTTCTCAAGGCTCCAGCTGCTGCATTTCTGGCATTTTTTAAAGGTTCATCGGCGGTTTCATTGTAGCTCTCAAGAACTGACAGGGGCATTACACCCTCTCCCTGAATCTCCACCTTTCCCTTGAAGTCAATCCTCAGTGGGATTGACTTTATTGTCTTGAGCTGGGGAAGAATGGCCTCACCCTGGATACCATTACCCCTTGTGGCACCCTGCACAAGCCTTCCTTCCTGATAGGTCAGGTTTACAGTGAGACCATCAAATTTGAATTCCAGTACAAATTCAGGCTCAGGAAGCTTATCCTCATTGTCCCTGTTGTATTCACTTATTGTCCTTGCTATCTTTTCAGCCCAGGCTCTCAGCTCTTCCTCGCTCTGGCTCTTGTCAAGGCTCCAAAGCCTACCCTGGTGAATGTGCTTCTTAAACCCTGGCAGAACCTCTCCCCCCACACGTTGAGTAGGTGAGTAGTCATACTGTATACCAAGCTCCTTCTCCAGCTGCACCAGCTGGTCATATAGCTTGTCGTACTCTGCATCACTGATTTCCGGACTGTCCAGGGTGTAGTAGCTGTAGTTGTACCGGTCAATGAGCTGAATGAGTTCATCCAGTCTCTCTTTGTCAGCCATGCCAATCTCTCCTTTTATCATATTATTGTTATTGGCGCCATGGACAGCATAAGGGTCTTGAGACCACCGCCATCAAAGGCAATCCTTATCTTCTTGTCGTCATTCATCTCTTCAATGCTCACTATCATTCCACTTCCGAATTTATCGTGCTTGACCTTGGTTCCAACGGCAACTTCAACATTGGAGGTCTTCTTTTTCACCGGTTTTGGTACAAAGTTGTCCTTGTTGTACTCCATGGTCCTCTTTACTTCCAAAGGATCCTTCTTTATCTCCTTTTTCTTTTCCTGTGAGGTATCAATTTCCAATGTATCTCCCATTTCATCCAAAAAGCTTGAGGGAATCGTATAATCGGTTCTGCCGTATATTGTCCTTGCCTTGGCACTGGTTATGAAAAGCTGTTCCTCAGCCCGTGTCACTGCAACATAGCAAAGCCTTCTTTCCTCCTCAAGCTCCTCAAGGGATTCCATGCTCCTGGAGATGGGGAATAGCCCCTCCTCCATGCCCACAAGGAAGACAACGGGAAACTCCAGCCCCTTGGCACTGTGAACGGTCATCATTGATATGACATTTTCATCATCGGTGGTCTTGTCCACATCAGAAAGCAGGGATACGCTGGCCAGGAAATCCTCCAGTGTACCTTCGGGATTCTTGTTCTCAAAATTCAAGGCTACAGACAGGAAGTCCTTGATGTTTTCGATTCTTGTCTTGGCTTCGATTGTACCTTCCTTTTCAAGCTCCGCTATATATCCTGTGGATTCCATGGTCTCCTGGATAAATTCCTTTAATCCCATGAGTTCCTTCTTTGCCATAAGGATATTCATTGAGTCGGCAAAGGGTGAAATGGAGTTTATTGCCCTGGCGGAAAGTCCGGAAACGCTGCTTCTTTCCAAAACTGCACTGTAGAGGGATTCCCCCTTCTCCTCTGCATGGGCCTCCATTTTATCTATTGTCGCCTTTCCGATTCCCCTTTTGGGAGTATTTATGATTCTTTTCAAGGCAATATTGTCATTTGGGTTCTGAATGAACTTAAGGTATGCGATTATGTCCTTGACTTCCTTTCGGTCGTAGAACTTTAGTCCTCCTATGACCTTGTAGGGAAGCTCCTCCGCCATAAATGCCTCCTCAAATGGTCTGGACTGAACATTGGTCCTGTAGAGGATTGCCATATCCTTCAGTTTATAGCCCTTGTAGAGGAGATGGTGAATCTTCCTTGCAACAAAAAAGGCCTCCTCTTCAGAATACTCCAGCCTGGTGTATATGGCAGGATTTCCTTCATTCTTGTCGGTCCACAGATTCTTGTGCTTTCTCTGTGTATTTCTTTTTATAACCTGGTTTGCCACCCTCAGGATTGCTTCGGTTGAACGGTAGTTCTGCTCAAGGAGTATGACCCTGGCTCCTGGAAAGTCCTTCTCGAAATCCAGGATATTGGTTATGTCGGCATGCCTCCAGGAATAGATGGCCTGATCAGAATCACCAACAACGCATATGTTGTTGTGATGTCCTGAAAGGAGCTTTACAAACTGGTATTGGATCTTGTTTGTATCCTGGTACTCGTCAACAAAGATGTGCTTGAACCTCTCCTGGTATTTTTTCAGTATGGGAGGATTGTTCTTAAGAAGGTCTACTCCCTTTATGAGCAGGTCGTCAAAATCAAGGGCATTGTAGAATCGTAGCTTCTTCTGGTAGAGGGCGTATGCCTCTCCGATATTTCTTTCCCTGAAGTCTCCATAGTTGTCATTGATATATTCATCAGGGGATACCTGAGTATTCTTCAGTTCACCGATTTTTGCAAGAAGGCTGTTTTCCTTGTACATCTCCTTGTCAAGATTCAATTCCTTCATGCATTCCTTTATAAGGGTCTTCTGGTCGTCCCTGTCGTATATGGAGAAACTTCTGTCATAACCGATCTTCTCAATGTCACGTCTAAGCATCCTTACGCATATGGAGTGGAAGGTTCCCATCCACATTCTGTCAACATCCACGGCTATAAGGTTTGCCACCCTTTCCTTCATTTCGTTGGCGGCCTTGTTTGTAAAGGTTATCGCCAGTATTTCGTAGGGAGATACCCCTTTCTGGTCCATAAGATAGGCAATTTTGTGGGTTACCACCCTGGTCTTTCCACTGCCTGCACCGGCCATAATAAGTAAAGGTCCTTCCACGTGAAGAACCGCCTCCCTTTGCCTATCGTTAAGTCCTTTTAAATAATCCATTTGTCACCATCCTAACTATTCTCTCTACAATTATATAGTATTGACTGGAAGATTTCCACAAAAAGAACCGGTTCCTGGTCTTAAATGAAAACCCGGCTCCGGTCCCTCTAAAAATGGGTAAGCAATTCTTACTCTCTTCCTGCAATCCTGATCAGGGCATTGACAACCCTTGGATCAAATTGACTTCCTGACCCATTTCTCATTTTCTCAATTGCATCTTTCCTTCTCTGCTCAAGGGGTCCCTCTCCACCGTTCAGGACTCGTTCATATACCTCAGCAACCGCAAGAATCCTTGATAGGAGAGGAATCTGCTCTCCAGCTAGTCCCCTTGGATAGCCTGATCCATCCCAATGCTCATGATGACTGTAGATGTATTCCGCAAGATCAACTGTTTCATCAAACATGTTCAGCAGCCGGTAGCCTACTACCGAGTGCTGCTTGACTATTTCAGCCTCCTCGTCAAGTGCTGCATCAGTGGACAGAACATCCTTGTCCAAGGTTATCTTACCGATGTCATGGAGATAGCCTGCTCTTTTAAGCCTGCTTAGCTCGGCTTCCCTCAAGCCCAACTCCGCGCCGATCTCTGCTGCCAGTCTGCTTACGTTCATGGAGTGGCCCTTTTCCCGTGGATTGCTTGAATACAGTGTTTCCTGAATATTGCTTATCATACCCTTGTTGACAGCTCTTCTATTTATGGTCTTGTCCTTGTACATCATGTTCTCAGCATTTGCCATTATCTCCTCCATGGATTCCTCAGGTGTCGTCTTTGTATCGTATCCAAGGGAGATGCTGCATTTAATTGCCTCCACTGTAGTATTTGAAAACCCTTTTCTTATTCTTGACACAACTTCTCCCGCACTTTTTCTGTCTGTTCTTGGCAGCAGGATTACAAACTCATCCCCGCCAATTCTCGCCACCGTATCCTGGGATCTGGTGGAGTGGACCAAAATCTCAGAGGCCTTCCTGATCAGCCTGTCACCAGCTGTATGTCCGAATATGTCATTGGTCAATTTAAGCCCGTTTATATCGGCAAAAATTATTGAAATGGGAAGCTTGTCCCCAACATCAAGCCAATCCATCACATCCTCAAAGCCAAGTCTATTAAGGAGTCCAGTAAGATTGTCGTGGTAGGTCAGGTGTTTTATCTTGCTCTCCCGTTCCTTCCTTTCTGTTATGTCCATAAAGGTTACTACGGCACCAATCACCCTACCATCCTTTACTTGGGGAAAGGAATGATACTCAACGGGGAAGGATGTTCCGTTCCTCTTCCAGAAGACCTCATCCTCAGAGGTGACGCCCACACCATCCCTAACAGATTTCAGTATTTTGCAATAGTCCATGTGATAGGGCATGCCACCTTGGTGACTGTGGTGAATCTTACTGTGCAGCGTCTGTCCTATGAGGTCCTCCTGGGTCCTGTAGCCTAAAAGCTCAAGGCTGCTTCTGTTGCAGAAGGTGCAGCGTCCCTCAAGGTCGATTCCAAAAATGGCCTCTGCAGTTGAATCCAGTATCAGCTGAAGATGGTCCTTGTTCTCCTCCAAGGATGAGTAGGCACGGTCAAGTTCCACTGTCCTTTCACTGACCGCATCCTCCAGATTGTTTATCAGGTACTGCATCCTGCCTGCAACCATGTTGAAGCTTTCAGATATCCGTCCAATCTCGTCCTTTCTGACTATCTCAACCCTCTGGGTCAGATCCCCTGCAGATAGCTTTTCAGCTGCTGAAAGAAGGTCTTCTACAGGCCTGAACATCCTGTTTGTTATAAGATTATAAATGATTCCTGAAATGACCAATGCCGAAAGTACCAATAACAGGGTCAGGGCCAAGCTCTCGTTTACCCTTTCCATCAGAAGACCTTCCGGAATGGCTGTCATTATGACCCATTCCAGGCCATGGAGGCTCAGTTCCCTGATATTTACAAGGCGGTCTCCCCCCGCTGATTCATAGGCAAAGCTGGCTGTTCCAAGCTCCCTGTATTCCCCATATGCATCAAGGATCTCACTGTTTCCCAGGTCCTCTATTCCAATCCTTTCAAAGCTGCCGTCCTCTAGAACATTAAAATTGTCAGCCCCCATTGAATTGGCAATCAATCTGCCTGACTCCTTTTCAAATATTATTGCATCACCCTGAAACTCCTCCACCGTTCCACTAAGGTAGGAGCCTATTTCACCAAGGAGCATATGTGTTCCCAATACTCCCTCAAAGCCGCCTTGGCTGTTGTATATGGGCCAAGCTGCGGAAATGGAGAGGTCATCCATGACAAAGTGCCTGTAAATTGGAGAGAAGGTTGGAATGCCTGATGCCTCCGACTCCCTGTACCAATCCCTGGTTCTCGGGTCGAAAATCCCAGCCTGGACGACCCTTTCTCCAGGGGTGTAGTCCTCACCTACGGAGTAGTACCAGGACTCACCTCCGGTTGTTGCATTGTTTCTCATGATCTCAATCTCGCCCATCTCATTCCGCCTGGCTCCGTAATACTCACCCTCGGCACTACCATAGCTGAAGCTGTATATGTGTTCGTCATGGGCCTCCAGGACACCTGCAAAAAACCTTTCCCTGGCCCTTGTATCAGCCAGGTCATAGCCGCCGTTTTCAAGATGAAAATGGTTTACTTCATTGACATGATAAGGCCCAATCATAAATGAACCTATCTCATTGTAGATGGAAGTGCTTATGCTGTTTGAAATTCTCTCCGTGATCTCCCTGGCTGAAGCATGCCAGTTGAAATAGACCAGGAATCCAACCAGACCCATGGTTATGGTCATTGAAGCTATGAATAAAAAAATAATTATTCTCTTTACGGAAATATCATCTCTTTTGGACATCACAAGTAAAACCACCCTTTTACCGTATTTGTCACAACAAATGTCAATACTTAAACGTTTTACAAACCCTTTAGGTTATATATACACCTCTTCCCATTAAATTATTGAACTAATTACAATTTCAAAAAAAAAGCCACACCTGTTCAGGTTTGATTCTGAATAGGTACGGCTTGATATATGTCTTCTATTCCACAGCAGGTACTCGTTTCCAGCTGTTTGCTGCAAAACCCATTGCCAGATAGACCACCGAGCCCGCCAGTCCTGCAATTATCGGGGCCTCAACCCATCCAACATCAAATCCCAGGACCAGGATCACGTTGACCGCGAAGCCTGTGAGCATGGAAGAAAAGCATGCTTTCAGGTCAGCCTCCACAATGGTCCGCATAATGATCGGTCCCACAAACATGGAGATCAGTCCACCGGTTCCTATGTAGGCTATCTGGTTGAGCATCCCCTGGGGTGCTACAAATGTAAGGAACAGTCCCCACAGGGCTGTCAGTCCAACAACCACACGATTGATCAGGTCGCTCTTTACCTCCTGCTTTTTTCCCAGGGATACATACATGTCATAGGACAGTGATGATGCCAGTGCCTGAAGAATGGAGCTGATTGTGGAGAGCATTGCAAAGAGAATGAATAATGTTATGATTCCCCCAACTGCAGGTGAAAGAAATGTATTCAAGAATACAGGCATTGCACTGTCTGGATTTACAAGGGTTGGGTCCTTGTAGAACATGTACATCCCCACAAAGGGTATAAGGCTAAGTATGATTCCCATTGGTGCCATGTAAAGTGCCATCTTGTGTATCTTTATATCCTCCTTAAGGGAGAGGAATCTCACTGACATATATGGCAGTGTGGTTGTAAACAGCAAGGCATAAACAAATACAAGGTATACGCTGAACCGGGTATTTCCATAGGGTGCCGAGGTGGTTGGATTTACAAGCTCCGAGTTCATCTGACCAACCGTACGTATCATTTCGGCAAGGGATACATCCTGAAGGATCACACCAAAAACTATCACTGAGGCTATGAGCATTCCTATGCACATTATGGTATCAGTAAGTGCCACGGCAAGAAGTCCTCCCATGATGGTAAAAATTGCCACCACAGTGATCAGCAGTATGGATGCATAAACTTCCGGTATGTCCAGCCACTGGGATGCCACAAGGCCCACTGCCCGGATCTGTCCGATCATGTACACGGAAAGAAATATGAAGGTTGCAAGTCCTGCAAAAAAGTGTACAAGTCTTTTCTGACCGTCAGTCCCTCTGTGGGTTGATGCAAGGTACTCGGGTACGGTCAAGCCACCGCTTTTTTCTGCGTTTTTTCTCATGAAATTAGCGAAGAAAAGGGTTCCAAAGACAATTGCCGGAGCAAAGAAGAAATTGGCAAGAATCTCTATGGAACCAAAGGCATATGCGGTTCCCGGCGAGCCAATGAATCCCCAGCCGCTGTAGCCGGTTGCCATAAGGGTTCCCGCTCCAACAAAGGCACCTATCTGCTTGCCTCCTAGAAGAAAACCCTCTCCTCCCTGGGCTGCCTGTGATTTTATCTTTTTGTTTGACCATACCCCAACACCTATCATCCCTGCGGCTGCCAGGATAAATACCATCCAGTTAAATATCACTTGTATCACCTCGGTTAACCACTACCATCTCTCTGTAAAGGTACACCGCCAAAGGTACCACCATGATTACTATGCATCCAATAAAAAATTCGTTTATTGCCCATGATCCTGTCATAATTCGTTCCTCCTTATCCACAATTTTCATATGGGGATGGGTTAAACACCCATCCCATTATCATCTATTTTCCTTCAAAGGTTACAAGGGTTGGGTCCTCAACCTGATTTGGGAAGTAATCCTGGCATTCCCCTTCTCTGTAGACATCTGCTGTTGCACAGTGGAGTCCTCCACCAAATGCATAGGCATCTCTGAATGGAACTGGGATTACGTTCATTCCAAGCTTGTCCATCTGGTCTTGCTGAGCCTTCTCACTTTCCTCCACAAGCACCGTCTTATGGTCAATCACTAGACAGTTCATTGACAGCCATACGCTCGAGTAGCAAAGCTCTGGTGGCTGCTCGTGGGCAGGCATTGCCGCTTCAACAATCTCCCAGTCATTTGCCTCAAATATCTTTCTTTGCTCCTTGGGAAGCTTTCTGTGTGGATTGTTGAGTATCAATCCTGGCTTCAGGGGAACAAAGGTTGCATCTATATGGATTGGATATGGGTCTCCTGGGAAGTTTACAGCATGCACTCTCATGTCAGGATACATTCTTCTAAGCCACTCCATCCCCTTTCTGTTTGTTGTAAGCCCGTGCTGTACAAAGAGGTCCTTGCCTAATCTCAGAACATCCGCAGCATCAAAGAGAATCTCATGTTCGGTAGTAACCATGTGGAGCTTGGCAGTTCTCTCAAGGAGTATCTCCTCGGTTACCTTGTCATCAAAGTAGTGCATATCATAGCTGGCATCCCCAAGCTCAGGTCTTGGTGCAGCTATCCATTTGAACTCAGGGTCCTTCTCGAAATACTCTCTGAGGTTCTTTGAATAGGCGTAATGCTCAAAGAATCTGGATCTGAAGGACATTGGTGCAGATATGATGTCGCTTCCAATTGTAAGCAGTACGTCTCTTGGTGGCATGCAGCCGAACATGCTTCCTGTCATGAAATGTGGTGTTACAACCGCCTGGTTCCACTGCAGGGCCTCCGGTCTGTCAACCTTGATGCCAAGGCCCTCAAGGACCTTGACAAGGTTCTCAAGCTGCTCATTTGCCTTTTCCACGGTATCAAGTGGTCTTGGGCCCGTCATTCCTCTCATTGGGGAATCAAGGGGCACCTTTGCCTTTGATGCTGGCTCCGATGGAGGTATGCAGCAGTTGTCTGCTCTACCTACAATCACGTGCTTAAGTGGGTCAAAATCGTTCCATGAATTTACAATCTTCATCTTTTCTCCTCCTAAAATTTATGTATTATTATTTTTGGGTAATAAAAAACCCGTTCCAAAGAATATATATATTCCAAGGAACGGGTTATATGCCGTGTTACCATCCTAATTCGCCTATATCTCACGATACAAGCCTCATCAAGTACGCACATGTATAAATGTGTTATACTCTATCACTATAACGGGTGAACCCGTTGCAGCCTACATAAAATCGGTGCAATGCTCTGAGGCCCTCTTCACTTCAGTAATATCCTGTCCCCTTCCACCAACCGGGACTCGCTGAAAGACTTTCTTGAAGCTACTGTTCTCATCAAAGCTATTTGTTGGATATTCAATTATTAGTTGAAATTATATACCATGTTTTTATTCTTGTAAAGGGTTACTTTTAAAAAAACATTTTAACTCAACGGTTCCGGTTCTTTTTGCGTTATTTTAACTTTCCTCTCACAATCATATCCCCAACATCAAGTAGTTTAGCTATATTTCTAGTACTAAGACCTGTCTTTTCATATATTTCATTTATAATATCTTCCAGTAAATCCTTCTTTTTCTTTAACTGATCCAAGGTGTCCAAGCCATGTTTCATAAAATGTTTCTCTATAATAGACTGTGCATGCTTATACATAATTTCCTGCTGCTCTTCTTTAATATCCAGGTATACATTAAAATCACTAACTTGATGAAATTTTTCGAAGCTCGTAATTTTATTTGAAAAAAACTCCATTACTATCTTCTTCTGGGTCTTGCCCAATATGAATGTTTTCTCCCCTGTGTATTCATTATAGCTGCTCCATTGGTATTCCCCAGGGCTTGATACAATGCCAGCCTTTACAGGATTATTGTGTATATATCTGACAACCTGTACAAGATATGTATCATCCTCTACGGGCTCGCTTCTAAACCTGTCTTGAAAAACATGTCCAATTCGATCATTGATAAGATTATAATTGCTGGCATACCTGATATTGATTCTTTTGAAAAAATCTGTCAGGCTATTAATCTCTGTCTTAAGTAGCAGATGAACATGATTGCTCATAATACAATAAGCTACTATGGAGACCTCCTCTTCCGAAGCAATTTCATTTATTGTTTTTATGTACAGCTTCTTGAGGTTGTCGTTCTGAAAAACATTCTCCTTGCTGTTTCCTCTTGCCATTGCGTGGTAATAACCTGTGCTGCTTTGTCTTCTAGGTTTTCTTGGCATCATTTCACCTCCCAAATTTATATTATCATTCAAGTAGAAATAACGCAATGGTTCCGGTTCTTTTTGTGTTATTTTGAAAACCCTGGATAAAGAAATCCAGGGTTTTCAAAGATAGGGGAAACTACTCTATTGTAAGGCTGATATCCTTCTTGTTTTCAAAGGATGCCCTTATTGCAGCTATTATGTCTCCATGTGAATCATTAAGGCTCATTGTTGCCGCTGATGTTACATCCGCAAGCATTGACTTCTCATCATCAGAAAGAGCATCATACTTGGCCTTGTCCTGTGCATCCTCCGATCCATCCTTCAAGGGTCTTCCGTTTCTGTCGGATGTGTACTTTTGGAACCACTCTTCAATTTCATCAATCGTCATTCCAATAAAGGTCTCTTCGAATCTGTCCATATGCTCAACCCATGTTTTTCCGTTACCCATAACATAGGAGTCTCCTCTTTCCCTCTTTGTCATCCATCCATCGATTTCAGCAAAGAAGTTCTCCTCTGTATCAGGAGTCTTTCCATCTACAACCTCGTCATGGTTCTCATCCCAGTTGTAGCCGCCCTGACCTGGGAATCCGCTGAAGTGTGGCATTCCTTCCCCATCGTAGTTAGGTGTTGCAATTTCCATTTGATCGACATGAAGTGCAACAAGCCTTCCTTCATCATCAAACAGCGAATTTGCCACCACCTGGTTTATGCTCCATACCTGTACGCCTTCATTATCAGCACCAGGTCCCTTTCTGCCCATGCTTGCAATTCCTAGACCGTATGCTGAAGCCTCCTGGATCTCAAGCGGCTTTCTGTTCTCATATGCCTTCTCAATGGCCGCTACGATGTCCCCGTGTGAATCATTAAGGCTCATTGTTGCAGCTGATGTAACATCTGCAAGCATTGCCTTCTCATCATCAGTTAGAGCGTCATATTTAGCCTTGTCCTGTGCATCCTCCGATCCAGCCTTCAAGGGTCTTCCGTTTCTGTCGGATGTGTAGTTCTCAAACCAATCCCTGACCTCTTCCACTGTCATACCGGCAAAAGCCTTCTGGAATCCGTTCATATGCTCAGTCCATGTTTTTCCATTGCCCATTACATAGGAGTCTCCTCTTTCCCTCTTTGTCATCCATCCATCGATTTCAGCAAAGAAGTTCTCCTCTGTATCAGGAGTCTTTCCATCTACAACCTCGTCATGGTTCTCATCCCAGTTGTAGCCGCCCTGTCCTGGGAATCCGCTGAAGTGTGGCATTCCTTCTCCATCGTAGTTTGGAGTTGCAACCTCCAGCTGATCAACATTCATCTCTAGTATTCTTCCCTCACCGTCAAAAAGAACACTGGCCAGAACCTGGTTTATACTCCACACCTGAACCTCTTCATTGTCGGCTCCAGGACCCTTTCTCCCAAGGTTGGAAATTCCAAATCCAAGATATACATCTGAAGCTGTAACCTCTCCTGCCTCTTCAGGTTCCTCTTCAACCGGTGCAGGATATGTATCTGGATCAATTGCATTGTTCACAGCGTAGATGATACCATCGCTTGTGTATGTAGCTCCAGAAACAACATCAACCTCGGTGGAGTTTGCCTCCACTATTGCAGCTGGTATCCCCTCGATTGCAGGATCGCTGATTCCAGCAGTTTCGCTGTGTGAAACCACTTCAACACCTGTTATTGTGTCACCTGCCATCATAACCTTGACTTCAATCGGTCCACCAAATCCCTCTCCTACACCTGTAAGAGTAACGGCATCAGCAGGCTCCTCCTCCTGAGGAGTGGATGAACACGCCGCCATGCCAAATGCCATGGCAAATGCCAATAGTAAAACCAACAGCTTTTTCAAATGACTCATCTCCTTTTATTGTAATTAAATTAACGTTATCTTATTATCAAATATATCATATCCTGGTAAAGCGTTCAACTTTTTTTGTGGTTCAAATGTTGATATTTCAACGTATGTGACATATGTTCAAAAGAGATGCCCATATTTCAATGGTTCCATCTGTTTATTTTTTCCATTTAATCTTTAAATTCTGTGAAAAAAGCCGCCACTTAATTTCAAGCGGCGGCAATCTTTTAAATATCCAGAAGATTTTTCTTGTACAGGCTATAAAGCATTCTCAAGTTATCCATTTTAATGTATATATCCTTTTGCAGCTGTGATGCAAGATCGTAGTTTTCCTTATCAAGTGCCTCCTTTATCTGGGTGAACATGGAGGTTCTGTTCAGGCTGTCCTTCATCAGCTCAACCCTCAGGTCACGGATTGCAAGCCAGTTGGATATATCCAGATCCGATGCGTTTGCAGGATCATGAAGAAGCCTATAGCCTCTGATTTCCCTCATCAGGTCCGGCATTATCCTGTGCTGAATCTCTGTAACCCACTTGTTGAGAACCGCCGACTGGTAGCTTTCAATAATGCTGCCCCTAAAGACATCGCCATTCTTGAGAATTGCCAGCTTATCAGGATAGATGTGAAAAGCCTTAATGTTCTCATAGACGGTTGCAGGAACCTTTCCAAAAATCCTGTCCCTTTCCGCATCCGTATAGTCCTCGAATACATTTACCTCACTTCTGTAGGCTCTTCCCTTCTGCAGATAGATTCCATCATCCTCCGGAGTCTTTGACAATTCCTCCAACAGACTGTCCTCATCCCTGTTTTCCTTCAGTACATGATTTATTCCATCGTCCATAGCCATAAGCATTGAGCTCATGCAAAGGAAGGAGTTTGTATGGGGATTTGGACTCCTAAGCTCAAACCTGGTTGCCAGGGGATTGTTTTCATCCCGGATAAGACCTATTAGAATGGTCCTGTTTCTGGAAGGAACATCCACACTTCTTCCCAGGGATGTAACTATGCAAACAGGAGCTTCAAATCCAGGCTTTAGCCTCTTGAATGATTCGTTTGAAGATGTTATGAAGGGGTTCATTATCTCGTAGTTTTTCAATATACCCATCAAGGCTCCGTAGCCAACCGGGCTCATAAAGTGCTTCCTATATGGATGGAAGAGATTTATCCTTTTCCCCGACTTGAGCTCCACGGCAACTCCCATATGGGTGTGCTCTCCACTTCCCGCAACTCCAGGAATGGGCTTTGCCAGAAAGGTTACATCCATTCCATTTGCCCTGAAGATTTCCTTGATGATGTGCTTTATGAATATCTCATTGTCCCCTGTCTGCATGGTTGTGGAATACTTCCAGTCTATTTCAAGCTGCTCCATGATTCCTGAGAAGCTTCCGTCATGCTGAAGTCTTGCCTTGACTCCACCGACCTCCTTGTGTCCCATTTCGGGCTCCATTCCATATAGCTCCATAAGCAGCAGGGAATCCTCAAGAGCTGTTCTGACGGCTCCCCTTGTCTTTGCCCAATATTGCTCATTCAGCTCCTGGGAGGTGGTCAGCTCCTGCAGCTCCCTGTTTGAATCAGGTGTCCTGACCCAGAACTCCAGCTCAGTTGCAGCTGTGACATGAACCTTCTTTATGTCATAGGGGCTGAAGCCATAGGCCTTGGTCTGCTCTGGGTTGTCCTTTAGGAGCTGCTCCATGTGGTCTTCAAAGTATCCCGTGGCATCCTTCAGTATGTGTCGTGAGTCAACAGGTATTCCATCATGGTAGAGAAAGCATGGAATTTTAAGGGTTCCAACAGGCCTTCCTGACTCGAGGTGAACATTCTCGTAATTGTAATCCACAAACCAGTTCGCTTCAACGTCTGATTTCATATCTATCTTTGCATTGTCAAGGGTAGCGATCTCAGGAAGATATACGGAGGAACCATCGGTCTGAACTGCTATTCCGTGAAGGAAAAGCTCGATATCATCCCTGAATACCTTAACTGGAATCTTTTCTTCTGTTTCATGTCCTATCAAGTCCACGCCACCAAGGGAGACGAACCTGATCTGGGGATTGTCTTCAAGAATCTTGAATAAATCCTCCTTGTTGTGGTTTTCCTTCTTAATTACATAGCACAAATCTTCTCTCATTTTATCATCTCCGGTAGACATATTTTAAATACTTCATTATTTTATTACTACACAGTGTGATTGTCAAGATTTTTGCTTTATTATGCGAAAGGACCTCCGAGGAGGTCCTTTTAATATTATTCCAAATCTATTACACTTGTGCTGTTTGTAAGGGTATCGATGTAGAGGATTTTTTTTCTAAGATTCTCTCCTTTTCCCAAAAGCAGCTTCACGGCCTCTGCCACCTGGTAGGAGGCAATCAGCGCCGGAGTGAAGGATGGGTTCCCAAGGTCCTTCTCAACTCCCTTTGCGTCCGGGTCGGAATAGATTGTTGACAGGGTGTCATCTCCTGGCATAACCACGGATACCTGCCCATACCATCCCCCTATTGCACCGTGCACAAGGGGTATCTGGAGCTGCTTGCATATATCCTGGAGTAGAAGCCTGGTCCTTGCATTGTCCACTCCATCAAGAACCAAATCCGCACCATCCAGAAGCTCCCGTCCATTCTCGGCAGAGATCCTGTCATGGACTGCAGTGATTTCAACCTGGGAGTTTATTCTTTCAAGCTCCCTTTTAGCCTCATATGCCTTTGGGTTTCCAAGGTTGTGTTCATTGGAAAATCTCTGTCTGTTAAGGTTGCTCTCCTCAAACACATCTCCATCGATTATGATAAGCCTACCGACTCCAAGCCTTGCGGACAGCTCCGCCAGGTATCCACCCAGACCTCCCGCACCAATGACGGCGACGGTTTTTTTCCCAAGAAGCTCCTGGTCCTCCTGGGAAATCAATGACTTGTTTCTATCGTATCTGTTTTCCAGGTTCAAGCTGCTGACCTCCTTTACTTGTCACCGTAAAGATCCTTAAGAAGATATTCCAGGGCCCCAATTTCTTTCAGGAATTTCTCTGAAGGTAATCCGGTTTCATAATCCCATCCCAGCTCATCAAAAAAGTTCTTCCCAAGAAGCTGGTTGTCAATTTCAACTCCTTCAAGGGGACCTGCCTCCAAAGGCGGTTTTCCCACCGCTCTCTGTGTAATCTCCATATCCTTGGGTGTGATGCCTTCCCTCAGGTTGAATGCGTGTCTCATTGCATATATCCTCAGGCCTGCCTTGAAGCTTTCTGCCTCTCCAAAGGGGAAGCCTCCAATCGCCTCTACATAGCTGTCCACAATTCCCTCAGGTGGTGTTCCAAACCTTGAGAACATGCAGATTCCTGCAACGTTCATAACCTCCCTTTTTGATGTAAGGTCAACGTCCTGGTCACCGGTTCCGGTGTAGTCGTATTTTGGCCTTGTTTCCTTTCCTCCCATCTGAATGTTTCCAAGTCCGCCCTTTACGTGTCTTCCTGGTGTTGGGTCAAACTGGTAGGTTCTGGCAAGACCAGGTGCAAATCTCGGGTCGTGCATGGGCAGCTCAATACCAGATGCGGTTTGAAGGTATTCATGTCCCTTCTTGTACTGGTCAGCTGCATAGGCCGATCCATTTGCAAGTATTTCCCCACAGCCCTCTCCATCAGCGATTTTCTGGGTCAAGGCAACTATGGCCTCTCCGTTTCCCCACTTAAGGTCTATCCCATCAAGCTCCTCTTGTGACAGAACGCCCTCCTCATAGCACTCCATTGCCCAGGCTATTGTCATACCTGTTGAGATGGTGTCAATACCATATCTGTTGCATATGTCATTGGCCTTTATAAGTGCATCCACCTCATCACACAGCAATGTTGAGCCAAAGGCTGATGCAGTTTCATACTCCGGTCTGTCGGTTGTTCCAACGGGCCATCTGCCTTCCCTTACCTCGTACTCCGCTCCGCAGCCCAGTGGACAGCTTGAGCAGGCATACTTCTTGGTCTTGTACTTGTCCATGGCTTCCGCACCAAGTGCCTGTGCAGCTTCCTCACCATAGTCTATTATGCCTACGCCCTTCCAGTTCATGACAGGGCTGTCTCCACTCAGTGCAGCTGCAGGGGTTCCTCCTCCTGTTCCCATGTCGCTGAACCTTTTTGTACCCTTGTTTTCCTTCATTGTCTTAAGGACCAGCTTGTTGACCTCCTTAAGCTTCTCCGGATCTCCCACAGGAACATTGCCGGTACCCTTGACCAGGATGGCCTTCAGGTTCTTTGAACCCATGACGGCTCCTCCACCGCCTCTTCCAGGCGCCCTATGCCCATCGTTTATTGGACATGCAAGAAGGGATTGCCTCTCCCCGGAAGGTCCGATTGCAACAATCTTTGCAGCTGGCTGGTCGTGCTCCTCCTTCAAGGCCTCCCAAACCTCTTTTGTGTCCATTCCCCAAATATGCTTTGCGTCCTTGATTTCCACCTCTCCATCCTTGATCCATATGTATACCGGCTCTTCTGCCTTGCCACTGATAAAAAGTGCATCAAATCCAGCCTTCTTCAGTTCAGGACCGAAAAAGCCTCCTGAGTTTGAGTCGTTCCAGCCTCCTGTCACTGGAGACTTATGGACCATGGTGAACCTGCCACCGTACATTGCACCTGTTCCATTGGTAATTCCGGTGATAAATCCAAGGATGTTCTCCTCTCCAAGTGGATCCGCACCTGCCGGCATCCTGTCATAGAGAATCTTGGCTCCAAAGCCGTAGCCTCCTATGTAGTCCCTGACAAACTTTTCATCAAAGCCTTCTGTGGTAATTTCCTTTTTGCTTAAGTCCACAAATAAAAATTTTCCATTGTAACCATTCATATTTATCACTCTCCATACAATTATTATACAAAATTTGTCCGTTTGTTGCAATTTTCAGTAAGTTTTAGATAGTGGAAGGTGGAAAGTGGAAAGGGATGATGGAGTCTCATTCGCCTTATTATTACCACAGCCCTCAGGTGTTTACACGCAGTTCTAGATTCAAGTCCGATTAAAATCATCAACTCGTTTTCTCCACTGATTCCTATGCCGCTTCGCTTGGAGGAATCAAATCACTACGAAATCCTCTTTGGATTTTAAAGTCGTTCTTTCATATGAACCGCTTTGCAAAGCACCTATCGGGCTAATGACACCCTGTCATAGGTGCCGGCTATTTTCATACTAAGCGTAAGGAAAGTATCTTTGACCCCAGAGCCTGACCTAATCAATTGTGTATTGAGATTTGTGAATTGCCAGTACCCGACAATATAAATATCTAGAAATCCAAGATTTCTAGATATTCCATTGAGAGTGTAAGAATTGTCCTAATCATTCGCTTTCATTGACTCAACCATTTCAATGTTTCTTATCTTCCTTCCCATAAAGAGATTCACTATCAGTGAGAACACCAGAGTTATAGCTGCAGAAAGCACATAGCTCATCAGCCTGATATCCCTACCAAACATGGAATCCGGATCCTCAATGGTCTTGATGATAAACTCATGCATATAGGTACCAAGCAGCAATCCCACAAGAACCCCGATCAGGGTGAGTATTGTAATCTCCCTGAAGATATGGGATGAAACCTCCTCATTGTGGAAACCTAGAACCTTCAAGGTTGCCAGCTCCTTTTTCCTTTCATTAATATTTATATTGGTCAGATTGTACAAAACGATAAATGCAAGCAATCCGGATGCAACGATGATTACAAAGACAATGTAATCCATGCTCCTTATGAGATTGTCAAAGCTCCTTCTGGTCTGGCTCACCAGTTCAGCATTAAGAACTGATTCCTCCAAGAGAAGCATTTCCACAAGGCCGTCTTCCTCCTCAGCAGTCAAATCATCAGTCCTTACAAGGGCACTGTTGACAGGTGAAGCTCCAAAAACAGACTCATACTGGGCTGAATCCACATACATATAGTTGCCCAGGTAGTTCTCTGTAATATGGGTGACCCTTAATTCTCCCAGGTTTTCATCTGAATCCTCATATATAATGGCTTCACCGACGGATATGCCAAGAACCTCAGACAGCTTTTCTGTTATTATCACATACTCTGTTCCTGGTACAATGATTTCCCCTGATTCCCGATTCCTAACAAGGATAAAATCCGATAGCTGCTGTGAGTCGCTAAATACTATGGCATTCGCATCCAGGAGATCATTGCCATACCTTATGGCTCCCTTATCGGAATATATTCCCCCATAGGATTGAACATTCCCAAGATCTAGGACCAACTGATCAAGGGAACCTTCCTTGAAGTCCTCCTCATCAAGCTCCAGCCTTACTTGATACCTGAAGATATGGTCAAATTGTGTGCCTGCAAAATCACGAATTGAGTCCCTCATGCCAAATCCAAGCATCAGCAAGGCTGTACATCCTGATATTCCAACAACTGTCATATAGAAATGCTTCTTATACCTGAATATGTTTCTGGCTGTGGATTTCATATTGAAGCTCATTTTACGCCATACCGGTCCAACCCTTTCCAGGAGAATCCTCTTGCCTGCCTTTGGTGCCCTTGGAAGCATAAGGGTTGCAGGCTTCTCACCAAGAGCTTCATTTGCTGCATAAACGGTGACTGCAACCGTACTCAAAACGGCTATTCCAGATGCCATAAAAGCTATCCTGGCATTGTATTCCGAAACAAAAGGCGGCAAATGGAACATCACTCCGTAGGCATTCCAAATAACCCTTGGAAGCAATCTAAATCCCACCAGTTGGCCTGCGGCACTGCCAAGGATACTCGCCAAACCGCAATAGACAACATATTTTCCGATAATGGACATCTTCCTGAAGCCGAGAGCCTTCAGTATCCCGATTTGAGTTCGTTCCTCCTCCACCATTCTGGTCATTGTCGTCAATGAGACCAGGGCAGCCACAAGGTAGAAAAATATCGGGAAAAATTTGGCGATGGCGGCTACCTTCTCTGCGTTCAATTGGAAGTTTGCAAAGCTCATGTTTGATTCCCTATCCAAAACATACCACTCAGGCACCTCCAGGTCTGCAAGCTCCCTTTCAGCATCTACAAGGTCTGCATATGCCTGGGCAAGCTCCTCATCAGCCTTGTTCTTCTCAGAGAAATATTCCTCTTCCCCGTCCTTGAGCTCTAGAAGTCCATCATTATATTCCTTCCAACCATCCCTTATTTCAATTTCCGCATCAGCTATTTCCCTTTCTGCATCCCTTACCTCCTGTGCAAGGGTCACTCTGGCATCGGCAAGCTCCACCAGTCCATCCTCGTATTCCTTCCAGCCGTCTGAAAGCTCAACCAGGCCTTCGTTATACTCCTTCCAGCCATCATCAAGCTCCATTCTTCCATCGGCCAGCTCCTTCTCTCCCTCTCTTATCTCTTTTTCTGCATCCAAGAGCTCCACCCTTGCATCATCAAGCTCTTTTCTCCCATCTGCAAGCTCCTTTTCACCTTCCTCAATTTCCTTCTGGGCATCCCTTAGCTGGGCTCTTCCATCGTAGTATTTGTCCCAACCGTTATCCAACTGTCTTCTGGCATACTCCAGCTCCCTTTCCCCTGAAAGGATCTGATTCCAGGCTCCAATAAGCTGATCTGGGTTTGGAAGCTGGGCAAGCTGTGCTTCAAGACCCTGAAGCTCTTGTTCCAGAGACCTCAGTTCCTGTTCCATGGCTGCGATTTGTGAATCCAAAGTCCTTATTTCAAGCTCAATGGCTTCAATTGCCTCCTGGTTGCTTTCCGGATCTTCAATTAGAGCCTGTAGCTGCAACTCCAGCTGGCCCTTGCCTGCCCTAGCTTTATCAAGATTGTCCTCAAGTAGTGAACTCCCGATTTTTATCTGCGACATGCCTTCCTCAAGCTGGTCCTTGGCTCCATCAATCGTACCCCTTAGAACAGCTTGTCCGGAAGCCGTACCCACCAACTCCTGGGAGGAGAAGCCCTGTATGCCGAAATTATCTGCAATCTGAGACACTCCTGCAAGCAGCTGGTCCTTACCTTCCTGAAGCTCCACTACCCCGGCTGCGTACTCGTCCTCGCCAGCTTCAAGCTCTCTTCTACCGCGCTGCAGGTCTCTTTCACCCTTGGCAAGTTCTCTTTTTCCATCCTCCAGCTTTTCAAGGCCCTTCTGGTACTCATCTTCCCCATCCTGGTACTTCTTGAGTCCATCCTCGTATTCCCTTTTTCCATCCAGGAATTCCAGATAGCCTTCGTAGTAATCCTTTTCTCCGTCCTGAAGCTCAACAAGGGCATCGGCAAGCTCCTTTTCACCATCCTTAAGCTCAATAAGGGCATCAGCCAACTCCTGGTCTCCATCAGCTATTTCCCTCTCTGCATCCGCAACCTCGTCCCTTAGGGTAATTCTTGCATCGGCGAGCTCATTTTCTCCGTCCTGGAGCTCAATCAATCCATCGGCAAGCTCTTTTCTCCCGTCCAGGATTTCAGCCCATGCATCGGCGAGCTCCTGTTCAGCCTCTGCCTTCCCATCATTATATTCCTCCCAGCCATCGGCAAGCTCCTCCTCTGCCTTCATTAGGACTTCCTCATATCTTACAAGGGATCTCTCTTTAGATATATCCTCAAGCTTTTGGACCAAACGCTTAATCTTAACATCATATTCATTTGAAAATGGACTCATTTGAAGGGCACCCTCCGCTGTGATATATAGGTCCGTCCAGTTTTCCAGTGCATAGCTTGAATGATCTGTGTATATGATTGCCCCCAGTCTACCGCTTCCAACATTGGTCACTTCACGCTCCGTGGAGAAATGGAAGGTGTTTCCCACAACTCCCACAACCTCATAGGTGAGTACCTCAAAGTAGTCCCGGATGTCATCATAGTCCTCATTTTCCGGTGAAATGGCTATTGTTGATCCCAAAGGTATGTCAGCCAGGTATGTCCCGCTTCTTTCCACCAGAACTTCATTGGCCTTTTGGGGCATCCTTCCCTCAAGAAGCTCCAGCCTGTTGATGTTTGCTTCTCCATCCATCAAGGGCAAGCCATAGATTCGGGTAACCAAGGTCCCATTCTGGGATGTATCCATAATCATATCCATTACATATGCGGGCATGACTTCGTTGACCTCCTCCAGGTGTAGAACCCTTTGAAGATCATCATCTGTGATACCCATGGTACCCTTTATGAAGATGTCAGCCATATTGTTGCTGTCATAGTACTCATCCACTGAATTGTGCATATCCGGTGTTGTTACAAGCAGTCCTGACAGAAAGCCCACACCCAGGGCAACTATTCCGAATATGGCTGCAAAGCGTCCGAAGCTTTGAATAAATTCTCTGGATACAATCTTCCCGTAAGCGTTTTTCACTACCATTCA
The DNA here is from genome assembly GCF_046224405.1 of Gudongella ferriphila. Classification (NCBI taxonomy): domain Bacteria; kingdom Bacillati; phylum Bacillota; class Tissierellia; order Tissierellales; family Tissierellaceae; genus Gudongella; species Gudongella ferriphila. The sequence goes on from NZ_JBJXRK010000004.1 coordinate 88,132, forward strand.
ATCCTTTCAATGGGCAAAGGTGAAGGATTGGTGCTCAGTTCAGACACCTTTCCGTTCTTTAGGTGAATAACCCTGTCAGCCATCTGGGATATGGCCTGATTGTGGGTAATAAGGATAACGGTCTTTCCAAACTTCCTGCAGCTGTCCTGAAGAAGCTTCAATATATTCTTTCCTGTTTCATAGTCAAGGGCACCGGTTGGCTCATCACATAGGAGTATCTTGGGATTCTTTGCAAGAGCCCTTGCTATTGAGACCCTTTGCTGTTCCCCACCTGAAAGCTGTGCGGGGAAATTGTCCATGCGCTCCCCTAAACCAACCTGGGACAGCACAGTGGCAGGATCAAGGGGATCCCTGCAAATCTGGGATGCAAGCTCAACATTTTCAAGGGCCGTAAGGTTCTGGACCAGGTTGTAGAACTGAAACACAAACCCCACGTCATACCTTCTGTAGTCAGTGAGCTGGCGTTCATTAAGGCTACTCACAAGGAGACCATCAAGCATTATGGTCCCACCATCACAGGAATCCATCCCACCGAGGATATTCAGCACAGTTGTCTTGCCGGCACCTGAGGGGCCTACGATAACACAGAATTCTCCCTTGTTTATGGTGAAGCTGATATTGTTGGCAGCTTCAATCTTGTGGTTTCCCATGTAATAGTATTTAGATACATTTTCAAGCAATACAAAGTCCTTCATCAGTTGCTCCTCTCAGTCTCCATCAGCCCTGCTGCCTTGTTGATTATTCTTATCAGATGGAGGGCTTCCTCACTTCCGATCCCCTCAATGAAAAGGTCAAGATTATGGTTTACTGCATCCTTCTTCATTTCCAGATGCTCCTTACCCTTCCCAGTTATCATAACATCCACCCTACGCCTGTCCTTTTCGTTTGACCTTGTAACCACAAAGCCCTTTTTCCTTAGAGCTGTAAGTGTCGCTGTAGTCCTTGGCCTTGACATATGTAGCTTTTCGCTTATCTCCGAAGGACTTGTTTCCATTTCGTCACTCCCTGCAAGATAATACAGGACATAGAGCTCCCCTTGCAGGAACTCCACAAGCTGGGAAAAAGCCTCCATGTAGTATACCTTGCCAAGTGCTTCTATAAGCTGGTTCTTAAGTCTGTAATCATCCATCCTCATCCCCCCATAGTTAACCCCATTAATTATTAATGCTATTAATTATATCACGGTCAGTCCATGCTCATGTAAAATATTATGTATTTTTAATAAAATAATTTAAACTCTGTCCTGATACTGTATAATTAGATTATACATTCCTAGGAGGTGCCCACTTGAAGCTCAACAATAAACGTACTTTTTTCATAGGTCTTGCATTTATGTCCATTGCATCATTCTGGCAGCTTTACGATAATATCATCCCACTGATTCTCCAGAACACATTTGGTGTGGGGGAAACCTTTACGGGGACCATCATGGCCCTGGACAATCTGTTGGCACTTTTCCTGCTGCCGTTTTTCGGCGCCCTGTCTGATAGGGTTGACACAAGGTTTGGAAAGAGGACTCCTTTTATTGTCCTGGGCACAATAGGTGCAGTTTCCTTTATGCTCCTGATCCCTATTTCAGATAATCTCCAGAGCTTTCCCCTCTTCTTCATTTCCCTTGGGGCAGTTCTTTTGGCCATGAGCACCTACAGGTCCCCTGCTGTTGCCCTTATGCCTGACCTGACTCCAAAGCCCCTAAGAAGCAAGGCAAACGCCATAATCAACCTTATGGGAGCTGTCGGTGCAATCTTCGCCCTTGCAGTCATTGCCATCCTGGTTCCAGATGATCCAAACCCCAGCTATTTCAGTGTCTTTCTGGTAATAGCACTTTTGATGGTCTTTTCTGTCATTGTTCTTGTAAGGACAATCAATGAGAAGAAGCTGTCAGCAGAGATGAAGGAGTTCAATGATTCACAGGATCTGGAGGATGATGAGGCCAATGGTAAGGGTGGGGATATGCCTCCTGATGTGAAAAGGAGTCTCTATTTCATTCTTGCTTCCATTTTCCTGTGGTTCACGGCATACAATGCTGTCACAACAGCATTTTCAAGATATGCAGGACGTGTTTGGGGGCTTCAGGGTGGAAGCTTTGCAAATGCCCTCTTGGTAGCAACGGGAGCAGCAATTCTTAGCTATATCCCAATCGGTATAATCGCCAGCAGGATAGGGAGAAAAAAGACAATAATTGCAGGCATCCTCTTTATGAGCACTTCATATTTCCTGGGCTTCCTATTTGTAGAGTATTCTCCAGCAATTAACGCCGTGTTTGCCCTAACAGGAATTGGTTGGGCTGCCATAAGCGTGAACTCATACCCAATGGTTGTGGAGATGAGCAAAAGCGCAGATGTTGGCAAGTACACAGGTCTCTACTACACATTTTCCATGTCAGCCCAGATTTTCACTCCAATACTTTCAGGCTTTTTCCTTGAAAATGTTGGCTACAGGACACTGTTTCCATATTCCGTATTCTTTTCCCTGGCATCCCTTGTAACCATGTTGATGGTTAAGCACGGGGATTCAAGACCACCAAAGAAGGGTAGCACACTTGACCATTTCGATGTTGACGATTAAAGGAGGATTCCATGTTGATAGCACTCATAGGGGGATTGCTGGCCTTATACCTTTATGCTATAAAGCCTAATTCTCCCAGCAAGAAAAACCTAAAGCCCTTTCTTGGAAGGTACTATGCCCACAGGGGATTGTTCGACAACAGTTCAGATGCACCTGAAAACTCCCTTAATGCAATCTCCCTTGCAGTGGAACAAGGCTATGGGGTTGAATTTGATGTTAGAATTACAAGGGACAAGATTCTAGTGGTGATACATGACAACAGGCTCCAGAGAGCTGCAGGGATGAATAAACTAGTGACTGAAATGACCTTTGATGAGCTTAGGGAAATTACATTGTTCCACTCCCAGGAGGAAATTCCAACCCTCCATGATGTGCTAAATCTAGTTGATGGAAGGGTTCCCATCATTGTTGAACTAAAGCAGGATGGAGGCGGAGACACAACAATATGTGATGTCGTGTCCCCAGTCCTTGATGATTACAATGGGGACTACATGGTTGAATCCTTTAATCCAGTACTTATGATCTGGTACAAAAAAAATAGACCCTCCGTTATCAGGGGTCAGCTGTCCACAAATCATCTGAAGGAGGGCAAGAAGGGTCTGCTTCTTAACCTGTCCCTTCAGTATCTTCTGTTCAATTTCCTGGTTAAGCCGGATTTTATTGCCTACAATCACATTTATGGAAACAACCTGTCTCTTTTCATAAACACTAGGCTCTTCGGAATAACCACTGTTGCATACACTCTTAAATCCCAGAAGGAGCTGGACAGAAACAGGACTCGCTTTGATATCCTTATATTTGACAGCTTCATTCCAGAATAGGATAAACAGTTATAAATAAAGCATATCAAGATGCATTAAGGGAGCTTTTTATGATACTCATCAACGGAAATTTCTTAATACAAGAATGATACAAAAAAATAGAAATTTCCTATTCGTAATAAACAGGAAAAGGATTTCTCAGCTGAGAAATCCTTTATGATTATTCCTTTTCAATTAGACCAAGCTTTTCAAATACAACCTTGTAGCCGTCTGCTCCATAATTAAGCGACCTGTTGATACGGCTGATTGTTGCGGTGGAAGCGCCTGTTTCCTCTTCAATCTCATTATAGGTCTTGTTGGCCTTCAAGAGCTTAGCAACTTCAAGTCTCTGCGCAATTGCCTGAACTTCCTTTATTGTACAGATATCCTCGAAAAAGCGGTAACATTCGTCCATATTCTCCAGCTGCAATATAGCCTCAAACAAACTGTCTGCCTGCTTACTCTTGATTTTTGAGTTATAGACCATTTTATCCTCTCCTATCTTTGGTTTAATATACTTATATATTACTGTATAAAAGTGGACTTGTAAACAAAAAGCTGGGATTTTCACCCAGCTTTTTTTTATCTAGAACAATCCTACGATCTCACCTGACTCTAGAATATCTATGTTGTCCGCTGAAGGAACCTTTGGAAGTCCTGGCATTGTCATGATATCTCCTGTAAGGGCCACTAGGAATCCTGCTCCCTTTGAGACCTTTATGTCTCTTACAGTTATCTTGAAGCCTGATGGTCTACCCAAAAGTGTCGGGTCATCTGACATTGAGTACTGGGTCTTTGCCATACAGATCGGCATCTTGTCAAAGCCCATCTTTTCGATGTTAGCAATCTGCTTCTGGCATCCCTTTGTAAAGTCAACGCCGTCTGCTCCATAGATTTCTCTTGCAATTGTCTCTATCTTCTCCATTATTGGCGCGTTTACATCATAAAGTGGCTTGAAGTTCGCTTCGCCCCTCTCTACAACCTCAACTACCTTCTTGGCAAGCTCAGCTCCACCTTCTCCACCTTTTGCCCATACCTCTGAAAGAACAGCAGTTGCACCAAGCTCTTCACACTTGTTCAGGACGAAGTCAAGCTCTGCCTGTGTGTCTGTTGGGAAGTTGTTTACTGCAACAACAGCTGGAACTCCAAATTTCTTAACGTTCTCGATGTGCTTTTCAAGGTTTTCAAAGCCCTTTGCAAGCTGGTCAAGATTCTCAGTTCCAAGCTCATCCTTCTTTGCTCCCCCGTGGTGCTTAAGAGCTCTTACAGTTGCTACGATTACTGCTGCATCCGGTTTAAGGTCACCGAATCTGGCCTTGATGTCAAAGAACTTCTCAGCTCCAAGGTCAGCACCGAAGCCAGCCTCTGTAACTGTGTAATCTGCAAGCTTAAGAGCAAGCTTTGTAGCAAGCATTGAGTTACAGCCATGAGCTATGTTTGCAAATGGTCCGCCATGGATCAATGCAGGTGTATTTTCAAGAGTCTGTACAAGGTTTGGAGCTATTGCATCCTTCATAAGAAGTGCTACTGCTCCCTGTGCGTTTAGATCCTTTGCATGTACTGGACTACCGTCGAACTTGTAGGCTACAATTACATCTCCAACTCTTCTCTTAAGGTCCTCAAGGTCCTCTGCAAGACAGAATATGGCCATTATCTCTGATGCAACCGAAATATCAAAGCCGTCTTCCCTTGGCATTCCGTTTGGCTTTCCACCAAGTCCTACAACAACATTTCTCAAAGCTCTGTCATTCATGTCCATAACTCTCTTCCAGACAATCCTTCTTGGATCTATCCCAAGCTTGTTTCCCTGATGTATGTGGTTGTCCAGCAGTGCTGAAATTAGGTTGTTGGCAGTTGTGATTGCGTGGAAGTCACCTGTAAAGTGAAGGTTGATATCCTCCATGGGAACTACCTGTGCGTATCCTCCACCTGCTGCTCCACCCTTAACTCCGAAGCTTGGTCCCAAGGAAGGCTCTCTCAATGTTGTAATTGCCTTTTTTCCGATTTTGTTAAGTCCCATTGAAAGACCAATGTTTGTTGTGGTCTTTCCTTCTCCTGCTGGAGTTGGATTTATTGCGGTAACAAGAATAAGTTTTCCGTTTGGCTTATCCTTCATGCTCTTGAATACATCCAATGAAACCTTAGCCTTGTATTTACCATAGTTTACTATGTCATCTTCTCCAATGCCTAAGTTTGCCGCTACGTCCTTTATTGGAATCATATTGGCCGCCTGTGCTATCTGAACATCTGTTTTCAAAAAAATTCCCCCTCTTAATTGTAGTATGTCCAACTCTTATATTTATACCCACCAGAGCATAAGTTTATAGCTGGAATGTTTTTAATTTGGAATGGAAAAAGCTCATACTACTACTATTATAGCAGATATGAGCTGAATTTGAAATATTTTTAATTGTTAAATAATTTACTAATTACTTGAACAGACCAATGTCCCGTCTATAACCCATGTCCTTGAAGGAGATCCCTTCGATCGCCTGGTATATCTTCTCCCTGGCATGGCTCATTTCTCCAGTGCAGGTAACTGAAAGCACCCTGCCGCCATTGGTTACAAAATGCTCACCTTCTATTTTTGTTCCATTGTGAAATACCATGATATCCTCATCAGGATAAGGCAGGCCATAGATTCTGTAGCCCTTCTTATAGTAGCCCGGATAGCCACCTGATGTCAATACCACAGTCATGCAGGCTTCCTCCTTCCAGGTCATGTGGTCTTCCTTAAGGTCTCCAACTATTGAGTGGATGAAAATCTCCAGCAGGTCTGATTCCAGCCTTGGAAGGACCACCTCTGTCTCTGGGTCTCCGAATCTTACATTGAATTCAAGTACCTTAGGGCCTTCCTGGCTTATCATAAAGCCGATGAAAAGAATCCCCGTGAAGTTGTGCCCATCCGCTTCCAGCCCCTCTTCTATCCTGTCAAGCACCTCCAACCTTATCTTCCTGTTGAACTCCTCATTGAAAAATGGGCTTGGTGAATAGCAGCCCACACCTCCTGTGTTGGGTCCCTTGTCATCCTCGAAGATCTGCTTGTAGTCCTTTGCACTTTCCATTGGAAATAGCCTGTTGTGGGATACAAAGCATAGAAGGGAAGCCTCAGTGCCCTCAAGAAATTCCTCAATTACAACCCTTTGTCCCTCATCTCCGAAAATCCTATCCACCAGTACCTCCTTAAGGGTCTGTTGGGCTATTTCCTTGTTTTCACATATCACAACACCCTTGCCAAGGCAAAGGCCATCAGCCTTAATCACCAAGGGATATGAGAATTCCGAGAGTCCTTCAATTGCCTTGTTGTACTCTGTGAATGTCTTGTACTTTGCCGTGGGTATATTGTGCCTTACCATGAAATCCTTAGCAAAATCCTTGCTTCCCTCAAGCCTTGCACTGAAGGCGTCGGGCCCAAAAACGCTGATACCTTCCTCCTCAAACATGTCAGTTATCCCAAGAACCAAAGGCTCCTCAGGGCCAACCACCACAAGGTCTATTTCAAGGGTCTTTGAAAACTCCAGAAGTCTTTCCAGATCATTGGACTGGATTGGAACATTTGTTGCCACAAGGGAGGTTCCACCATTTCCAGGTGCACAATAAAGCTCCTCAATTTCTCTTGACTGAGCCAGTTTCCAGCAGAGGGCGTGCTCCCTACCTCCGCTTCCTATTACCAATACCTTCATCAAATCCCTCCTAATGTCTGAAATGCCTGATTCCAGTGAATACCATGGCCATCTTGTTCAGATCTGCTTCCTTTACAACCTCCGAATCCCTTACAGAGCCTCCTGGCTGAATTACCGACGAGATTCCAGCCTGGGCCAATGCTTCAATTGAATCCTTGAATGGAAAGAAGCCATCTGAAGCAAGCACCGCTCCCCTTGTCTTCTCTCCAGCCCTTTCTATTGCCTTCTGAACAGCCCAGAACCTGTTGACCTCACCAAGGCCAATTCCCAGGGTTGCTCCATTTTTTGCTATGACAACCCCGTTTGATGATATGTGCTTGGCAATCTTCCATGCGAATACCATGTCGTCAAGCTCATCCTCCTCGGGGAATCTCTTGGTGGTTATCTCCATATCATCCTGGAGAAGAAGCCTGTTTCTATCCTGCAGGAGCATGCCGCCCTCAACCTGCTTTGTCATGGGCTTGGTGTAGCTTGATTCTGACAGCTCCGGTATCTGCAAAAGCCTTACATTCTTTTTTTCCTTAAGTATTTCAAGAGCTTCATCTGAAAATGATGGTGCTATGATTATCTCAAGGAATATTTTCGACAGCCTTTCTGCAAGCTCCCTTGTTACCTCCCTGTTAAGGGCCACTATCCCCCCAAATATGGACTCTGTATCTGATTCATAAGCCTTTTCAAAGGCCTCCACAATTGTTTTTCCAACTCCTGCACCACAGGGATTGCCATGCTTGACCGCAATGGCTGCAGGCTCGTCAAATTCCTTCACAATTGAGATAGCTCCGTTTCCATCATTTATGTTGTTGTAGGACAATTCCTTCCCATGAAGCTGCTCTGCACCTGCAATGGTTCCCTCGGTTTGGTTGTAGTCAGTATAGAAAGCAGCCTTCTGATGTGGATTTTCACCGTATCTTAGCTGATCCTTCTTCTTATATGGCAAGGTAAGGTACTCAGGGAAGGTCTCCTGGCAAAGCTCATTGAAGTACTGGGCTATGAGGGCATCGTAGTAGGCTGTGTAGTTGAAGACCTTCCTTGCCAGCTCCAGTCTTGTTTCAGGCTTTGTGTTGCCCCCTTGCCTAAGCTCAAGGAGTACCTGGTTGTAGTCGGCAGGGTCTATCACAACGGTGACATCCTGGAAATTCTTTGCAGCTGCCCGTATCATGGAAGGTCCTCCTATGTCAATGTTCTCAATGGCCTCCTCCATGCCTACACCCTTTTTTGCAACAGTCTCCTCAAAGGGATAAAGGTTGTTAACAACCATATGGATTGGGAATATTCCCATTTCCTCGATTACCCTTCTGTGCTCTTCCTTGTCCCGCCTAAAAAGAATGCCCCCATGTATTCTGGGATTGAGGGTCTTGACCCTTCCATCAAGTATTTCTGGAAACTTTGTGATCTCATCTATCTCCCTGGCTTCAATCCCGTTCTCCAACAGGAGCTTGTAGGTCCCTCCAGTGGATATTATCTCCCAATCCATCTGGATCAATTTTTCCGCAAATTCGACTATTCCTCTCTTGTCGTATACGCTAATCAATGCTCGCTTCATGGTTACCTCCATTGTTTTCATTTCCAAGCTTAAGGCACATATCTCCAAGGGCCTTAACTAGGATTCTATGTTCCACCTGGAGCACCCTTTTCTTAAGTGTCTCCACAGTATCATCCTTCCTAACGGGAACCACTTCCTGCAAGAGTATGGGCCCTGTATCAGTTCCCTCATCAACAATGTGAACAGTGGCTCCAGTCTCCCTGTCTCCAGATTCAAGAACAGCACTGTGGACCCTTTCTCCATAGAAGCCTTTGCCACAGAATTTAGGAATAAGGGAGGGGTGGATATTAATTATCCTATTTCTGAATCCATCAATAAAAAGTGGTGACAGTACCCTGAGATAGCCTGCAAGAACAACCAGTTGGACCCCCTCTTCCTCAAAAAGCTCCATAAGCCTTCTGTCATAGTCCTCACCCTTAAAGATCGAAGGGCTCACAAACTCGCTCCTTATGCCCCCTTCCGCGGCTCTTTCAATGGCATAGGCATCCTTCTTGTTTGAAATCACAAGAACAATCCTGCCCTTTATGTCACCTTCCTGGCAGGCATCTATTATGGCTTGCAGGTTGGTACCCCCTCCGGAGACCAGAACACCAATCCTTACACCTTCCATATCTCTACTCCCTTTTCTCCTTCAACAACCTCTCCAAGGACATAGAACTCCTCATCCTTTTCCACAAGATGATGTGCTATTCTTTCCGCCTCATCAGGATCTGCCACAAGGACCATGCCAACACCCATGTTGAAGGTCCCATACATCTCCTCCTCTTCAATCTGTCCCCATTCCTGCAGAAGCTTAAAGATTTTCGGAGTCTTGATCACTCCTGTATCCACCTTTGCCATAGTCCCTTCAGGCAGCATCCTTGGAATGTTCTCGAAGAAGCCTCCGCCTGTGATATGACTTAAGCCTTTAATATCAAATTCTTTGAGCAATGGAAGAACCTGTTTACTGTAGATCCTGGTTGGTACAAGAAGCTCCTCACCAATTGTCTTTTCCAGTTCCTCCACATAGGTATCCACTGAATAACCCATCCTGTCAAAGACAATTTTCCTCACAAGTGAAAAACCGTTGCTGTGCAATCCGCTTGAAGGCAGTCCCAGAATCACATCTCCTGGACGGATGGTTTCTCCAGTTATGATTCTGCTCTTGTCAACCGCCCCTACAACAAAGCCTGCAACATCGTATTCCCCTTCCTGGTAGAATCCAGGCATCTCAGCCGTTTCACCACCTACAAGGGCGCAGCCCGCCTTGACGCATCCATTGGCTACGCCTTCAACAATACTGGCCATCTTTTCGGGAAGGAGCTTACCGGTTGCGATATAATCAAGAAAGAACAGTGGCTTGGCTCCTTGACATAGGATGTCGTTGGCACACATTGCAACGCAGTCCTCACCTATGGTATCGTGCCTGTCCATCATAAATGCCAGCTTCAGCTTTGTTCCAACCCCATCTGTACCTGAAACCAAAACCGGCTCCTTCATTTCACTAATATCCAATTGAAACATTCCTGAAAATCCTCCAAGGTGTGAAAGCACCCCCGGTATATGGGTTTTTTCGATAAATTTCTTGATCATCTGGACCTCTTTATATCCAGCTTCCTTGTCAACTCCAGAATCCTTATACGTTAAAGACATGAACAGCCCCTCCTAAAATTTCTATTCCACCTTGGCAACAGGGTAGTTGCCCGAGAAACATCCCCTACAGAATCCGTTTTCTTCACCTGCAGCCTTGATAAGACCTTCCAGGGATATGAAGTATAAGGAATCCGCACCAATCTCTTCCCTGATCTCTTCTACACTCATATAGCTTGCAATAAGATTTTCCTCTGACGGGGTATCCACACCCAGATAACAGCTGTGAGTCACAGGAGGTGAAGAAATCCTCACATGAACCTCCCTGGCCCCTGCATCCTTAAGCATTTTGACCGTCCTTTTGATGGTTGTACCCCTTACTATGGAGTCATCAACTAGCACCAGGCTCTTACCTTTTATATTTTCCCTCAATGCATTCAGCTTGATCCTTACACCCTGCTCCCGTATTTCCTGGGTGGGCTCTATAAAGGTCCTTCCCACGTACCTGTTCTTTATTATCCCTTCAGTGTAGGGAATTCCAGATGCTTCTGCATATCCAATGGCTGCAACAATTCCAGAGTCAGGTGCACCGATAACTATGTCCGCCTTTGTTGGATGCTCCCTGTACAGCTGCTTGCCTGCTTCAGACCTTGAAATATAAACGCTTTTGTCATCGATTATGCTGTCAGGTCTTGCAAGGTATACAAGCTCGAAAATGCAAAGGCTTCTTTTTTGAGAATCCTTATGGATGGTAGTAAGTCCATCCTTGTCTATCATCACAATTTCACCAGGCTCCACATCCCTTACCAGCTCTGCCCCAATGGTGTCAAAGGCAACTGTCTCCGAAGCCACTATGTAGTCATCTCCGATTTTACCTATTGACAGGGGCTTGAGCCCGTGGGGATCCCTTGCGGCCACAAGTCTGTCATTGGTCATTGCAACCAGGGCGTAGGAACCCTCCACATCCTTAAGGGCATCTATCATTGCCTGATTGAAATCATTCTTATGGTACTTGGCTATAAGGGTTGCAATCACCTCAGTATCAAGGTCGGTCTGGAAGATCGCTCCTGCATCCTCCATATCCTCCCTTATCTTCATGAAGTTCACTATGCTTCCGTCAAGGCAAATTCCAAGGGCTCCCCTTCTGTAGCCAACCACTAGGGGCTGGGCGTTGGCCTTGTTCTTGGCCTCGAAATGGGCTGCATATCTTACATGACCGATTGCAATGTTTCCCCTCAGCCTATCTATTGTCTCATTGTTGAATACCTCATTTACAAGCCCAAGTTCCTTAACATAGTCCACAAATCCGTTGTTGTTTACAGCTATACCTGAGCTGATCTGACCCCTGTGCTGGATTGCATAAAGACCGTAGTAGACATAAGGGGATACGTGTTCATTTGTACTGCTGAAAACTCCGACAACACCACTCATCAAGTAACCTCCCCTTATCCGTTAAGCTGCTGATCTGCAGCTATGGTATCCTGAGCCATCTTCACCTTGTAGGCCTTGAATTTTTCTCTCAGCTCCGGATATTTGACAGATAGTATCTGCAACGCCAAAAGACCTCCGTTTTGTCCACCGTCTATTGCAACTGTGGCTACCGGGACTCCCTTGGGCATCTGAACCACTGAAAGAAGTGAATCCAACCCATCCATTGTGGATGACTTTGCAGGTATTCCCACTACAGGAAGGGGTGACAGTCCTGCCAAGACCCCTGCAAGATGTGCAGCCTTGCCTGCAATTGCAACTATTACCTCCGTTCCGTTCTCTTCAGCCTTTTCTGCAAACTCCTTGGCAACATAGGGTGTTCTGTGGGCTGAAATAACCCTTAACTCATGCTCAACACCAAAATCCTCTAGAACCTGGATTACCTTGTCTCCGATTGGCTTATCTGATATGCTTCCCATAATTACGCTTACCTTCATATCCTGAATCCTCCTTTAATTTTCTCGGTTAATTTATACCCAATAAATATAAAAGCCCAGGCGGGTAGGTTTAAGAAACCTACCCGCCTGGGCTTTTCTCCCTTCGGTGTGATGCCATTTTGGCATCTGTACCGCTTGGACCAGCTGAGAATATCTCACGGAACCCTAGGTACACTTTCTCATAGACAATGATTTACGGTCATTGGTAGAAACGTCCTCCCCCTATCAGAGGACATATATGAGTTTAGTCTTTTAGCATTATCTGTTCAAGCTTAAGTGGTTCAATGTACTCATCTCCCATAAAGGCCCTCATATTTCCGCCGGATATCTCATCTATCAGGGCAATATGATTGTCCTCTCCCACTCTGCCGAACTCAAATTTTATATCGTACAACTCAAGATCCTTCTTTGCAAGCTCTTCCTTTACAACAGCTCCTATTTCCTTTGTAAGGTCAACAAGAACCTTGTACTCCTCCTTGGTCATAATACCCAGCATCTCCAGTGCTTCGTCGGTTATTAGAGGATCGTTTCTGTCATCATCCTTAAGTGTGACTTCAACATATGAGTCAAGCTTCTGACCTTCCTCTGCATACATTCCGTATCTTCTCAGGAAGCTTCCCACGGCCCTGTATCTGCAAATAACCTCAACACCCTTACCGAAAAGGCTTGCAGGGAGTACTGTCATGGTGTTGTTGTCTATATCTGAATCCACAAAATGTGTAGGTATCCCCTTTTCATTCATCTTCTTGAAGAAAAATGTGGTCAGTCTAAGTCCAGCCTTGCCTGCACCCTCTATGCTCAATCCAACTGTGTTTGCGCCGGGATCGAATACCCCGTTTTCACCTGTTACATCATCCTTGAACTTCAAAAGGTAGTTCCCATCCTCAAGCTTGTATACATCCTTGGTCTTTCCCTTATAAACAAATTCCATAATTTTTTCCTCCTAGATAAGTGTGAATTTCAGTACGAACAACAGGGCAAGTACCCACATAACCTTTGAAACTTCCTTAGTACGTCCCGTTAACAGCTTAAGTATTACGTATGAAACCATTCCGAATACAATTCCATCTGCAATGCTGTATGCAAACGGCATCATGACAATTGTCAAAAATGCTGGTATGGCCTCTGTAAAATCTATGAAATTGATCTTTGTGATAGGTGTCATCATAAACAATCCAACAATAACCAATGCAGGTGCTGTTGCAGCTGCAGGAATCATTGTGAACAGGGGTGCAAAGAAAAGTGCTATGGCAAACATTCCTGCAGTTGCAAGGGATGTAAGACCAGTTCTACCACCCTCGGCAACTCCGGCTGCACTTTCAACATATGTTGTTACTGTACTCGTTCCAAGACATGCTCCAACGATTGTTCCTACCGCATCGGCCATTAGTGCCTTTCCAACTCTTGGAAGTCTGCCGTTTTCATCCAGCATACCCGCCTTTGAGGATACTCCCGCCAGGGTTCCCACTGTATCGAAGATATCCACGAACAGGAATGTGAACACAACAACCAGCATCTCCAGGGAGAAAATCTCCTCAAATCCAACAAACTTAAAGGCAACATCTGCCACTGATGGCGGAAGGCTAACAATGCTGAATCCCTCTGGAATAACTGTAACTCCCATAGGGATTCCTATTACTGTGGTTGCTATGATACCAATCAGTATAGCTCCACTTACTTTTCTTGATAAAAGATATCCTGTAATGATAATTCCAATGATTGCCACTGCTGCAGGACCTGAAGTCAGTTCTCCAAGGGCGACTATCGTTCCCTCACCTGTCCGTACGATGCCGGCACCGCTTAGTCCGATAAATGCTATGAATAGACCGATTCCAACTGATACTGCATGCTTAAGGTTTAGAGGTATTGAATCGAATATTGCCTCTCTAGCCTTCAATACTGATAATAGTATAAATATTAATCCTTCGATCAAAACTGCTGTCAATGCAAACTGCCATGATTTTCCCATGGGTCCAAGTACGATTGTAAATGCGAAGAATGCGTTCAGACCCATTCCAGATGCAAGGGCAAAGGGGTACTTTGCATAAAGGGCCATTATAAGTGTTGCCACTATTGCTGATACAGTTGTAGCGGTGAATACTCCTCCTGGATCCATTCCCGTAGCCGATAGCATTCCAGGGTTTACTGCCAGGATGTAGGCCATTGTCATGAATGTTGTGATACCCGCTAGAATTTCTGTCTTTACATTAGTGTTGTTCTCTTTGAGCATAAAAAACTTTTCCAACGAAAGTTCCTCCTTAAAATTTTTTCGTGGAAAAAAATATAGCCCAGGTGGGTAGGTCTAGCGAAACCTACCCGCCTGGGCTTTTATCCCTTCGGTGTGACACGCAATGTATCTGTACCGCTCGGACCTGCTGAGAAAATCTCACGGAACCCTAGGTACACTTTCGCTCATAGTGTGGTGATTAACGGTCACCAACTAGAAACATCCCAACCGTATTATGGGACCTATATGAGCCATATTTAATTCACACTTTGAGTTTAACAGTTTGGTCTCCCTGTGTCAACCAGATAATATAAAACATATTCTCCATTCAAATGTCTCCATTTAGCCGTTTACAGCGGCGCTACAAAGCAGTGCCCCGTGTTTCCAAGGCTTCTATGGGTTTCAGACTTTTACTGTCTTATTTCAATCTGAAGGTTGAATATCTGTGATTGTCTGTAAAGATAAAATCCAGGCCTGTCTTGTCTGAAATTACCTCCAAAGTCCTTGGGGTGTAGAAGGATATGTGACTTGCATCCCTTATATAGAACCAGTCCAGGAAGCCTTCCCTGTCCTGTGGATGAAAAAGGGTCATAATGGCAAGTATTCCATCCTCCCTTAACAGCCTCCCAAACAGACTAAAATACTCCAGTGGATCATCTAAATGCTCCACAACTTCAGTTGAGGTTACAAGGTCATAGTTCTTATCCATATACACCCTATGGGTTGAATAGAACTTGTCGTAAATATCCATGTCATAGCCGTAATCCCTTTCCATTATGGCTGAAAGCACGGGCTCTGGACCGCTTCCAAAATCAAGTCCCTTACTTCCCTCACCAATGAAGGGAACTACACTGGCATCAACAAAATCCTTGAGATACCTGACATATTTCCTATCATGTATTGAATTGTTGTGGTTCTCGTAAATCTCAAATTCCTCATCCGGACCTACATGGATTGATGAATCCTTCCATATGAAATCACAGCTTGCACACTGATGGAATATCATTCCGAATTTCTCGTGGTGAAACTCCTCAGTTTGGCTATGGCAAATTTTACATCCTTTATCCATTTATCCTCCCTGTTTCTTATTTGGTCTTTTTGATCCTTCTAAGAGCAATGGTCTTCAATTGTGGTTTATTGAACATCCTGTCCATCTGCCCTGCCGTGTAGGCCAGCTTAATTGTGTGAACATCTATGGATTTTGAAGCGAGAAGTCCTATCTCCTCCCAGGATTCCTGGACAAGGTCAACCTCCTCTTCCCTCACGCTCAATTCTTCCACCGTAAGAAGATGTGAGATTATACAGGTTGTCATAATATCTATTGCATATGAATAATCCTCAAAGAAATCCTTAAGTACCACCAAGGCGTGAAGTCCTGTTATGCAGTGAAGGACAACTATACTGTCAGTATCCCTGTAGGCAGGAACCAGAAGGTCCAAAAGGGCTCTGATCTTTTCCTGGGGTTCACCTTCCACCAAAAAACCTAGCTTGTTATACATGGGGTCCGAATAGAGGGCCTTGAGCTTCTTTCCCATGGTCTTCTCTTCCTTGAGAAGCCTTCCAATGTTGGGGTTGTTCAACAGATTCTCCATTTCATGGATGATCCTCTCCCCCTCAATGGAAACCTCAAAGGCTCCGGCACCCTTGTATCCTGTGATGTAATATGCGATTGCCCTTCTCAGTTCATGGATGTACTCCTTATCCTCCTGCATCCCTTCCACGGCATATGCAGTTCTTATAAGTGTATGGAAAAGCCCAGATGACATACCAAACTTGAGCTTGTCCAAAATCCTGAAGGTATATTCCCTCCAGTTATCCAGGGTAAGCTCCTCTTTCACAAGAGCCAGGCATGCCTCATAACCCTCTCTGTTCTCTACACATTTCCATATATCATCGGACTTCTGAAAGTCCTCCTGTACAGGGTTGATGGAGGCTCTCTGAATGTATGTCCTGGTGAATTCATCAGCTCCCTTAAGATCTCCAGTCAACTTGAAGTAGGCCAGCTGACCCATAGGCAGATGATTCACAAGATTTCCCTGATATGGAGAATATTTCTCCCCGTGACGATTTACTACTTCAGCGATACTCATATGGCTCCTCCTTACACTTGATACTCCATATTAAAATTTCTCTCCTATTCTATTTTACCAAATTAAAGCCCTTTAGTAAACTTTACCCAATTTTGACGTGTTTAGGGCTTTTGAATATATTTTCAAATAAAGCTTGCATTATACGCCGGCATGTGGTAATCTTAAGTAGAACTTGAATTGAGAGTAATAGCAACACAATAGATATTTCCTGCGGCAGTGCCTTGAGGTACACCTGTAACGAAATTATATTAGTTAGTTATTTACGATGATTCAACAAAAAATTTCGGAGGTGCATTATGCAAGGTACAGTAAAATGGTTTAACGCAGAAAAAGGATTTGGATTTATCACAGGACAAGACGGAAAAGATGTTTTCGCACACTTTTCACAAATTCAAAAAGATGGATTCAAAACACTTGAAGAAGGACAAGAAGTAGAGTTTGACGTAGTAGAAGGTCAAAAAGGACTTCAAGCAGAGAATATCGTAACTCTTTAATCAACGATAATCAATCCCTGAGCCAACGGCTCAGGGATTTCTTTTTTTTGTCTCAATATTTTATTGGTTCCATTTCTTCAATATTATATGGTGTCTCCTGATACACGCAGTAGTTCAGCCAATTGGAGAAGAGGAGCTGTGAATGGCTCTTCCACTTGACCTCTATCTCACCCTGCGGGTCGTCATTGTCGAAATAGTTAACAGGCAGCTGATCCTTACCCTTTAAGAGATCCCTTTCGTATTCCTTCTTAAGTGTTTCCCTGTCGTATTCTCCATGACCCTGTACAAAGATCTGTCTCCTGTCAGCTATAGAGGAGATGTGAACCCCTGCCTCCTTTGACTGGGCAAGGATTCTCATTCCGGGAACCTTCTCAAACTCCTCCCTATCTATCTGGGTAAACCTTGAGTGCGGGGCATAGAAGGTATCGTCAAATCCTCTCATTAGCCTTCCTCCCACTGGAGTTACATCATGCTTGAAAACTCCGAAGAGCTTATTATCCATACGGTGCCTTTCAAGGCCGAAATGGTGGTAAAGTGCTGCCTGGGCACCCCAGCAAATATGCATGGTGCTAAACACATTCGCCTTTGAGTATTCCATCAGCTGAACCAGCTCCTCCCAATAGTCCACCTCCTCGTATGGAAGGTTCTCAACAGGTGCACCAGTTATTATCATTCCATCGAATTTTCTGTTCCTGATGTCCCGGAAGGTCAGATAGAAGTTATCAAGGTGGTCCTGTCTGGTGTTCCTTGATTCATGGGTTCTCATGTGCACAAGATGGATGTTTATCTGAAGCGGGGTGTTTGCCAGCATCCTTATGAGCTGGGTCTCAGTCTCTATCTTTGTGGGCATCAGATTGACTATGCACACCTCAAGGGGCCTTATGTCCTGCCCGTAGGCTCTGGCATCCTCCATTACGAATATTTTCTCATTTTTTAGTATTTCAAAGGCCGGGAGAGTCCCCGGTATTACAACTGGCATATGTCAACCTCCTCCCTCTAATTGATTTCTGCAACCTGGGTAATGGCGTTATCAAAGTCTGCGATGATATCATCTATGTTCTCGATTCCAACTGATACCCTTATAAGGTCCGGGCTCACCCCTGCAGCTATCTGCTGGTCCTCTGTAAGCTGCCTGTGGGTTGTGCTTGCAGGATGCAGTATGCTGGTTCTAAGATCTCCCAGATGTACCACAAGGGCTGTAAGGTCCAGATGCTTAACAAGCTCCTTTCCAGCCTGGGCTCCACCCTTGATGCCAAAGGTAAGGATTCCGCTTCCACCCTTGAGGTATTTCTTGGCGGTTTGGTAGGTTTTGTGGGTCTCAAGGTAAGGATAGCTTACCCACTCAACTCCAGGATGGCCTTGAAGGTACCTTGCAAGAGCCAGTGCATTTTCACTGTGTCTTTCCATTCTAAGATGAAGGGTTTCCAGTCCCAGGTGGAAGAGGAATGCACTGAAGGGGCTTAGGGTCATTCCAAAGTCCCTCAGGAGCTGGACTCTTGCCTTTGTAATATAAGCAGCTGGTCCAAAGTCTTTTACATAGCTTATTCCATGATAGCTTGGATCCGGTTCCACCAGCTCGGGGAATTTCCCGTTGTCCCAGTTGAAGCTTCCTCCGTCTATCACAATCCCTCCCACGCTTGTGGCATGACCATCGGTATACTTTGTCGCTGAGTGAATGATTATATCCACCCCGTGCTCAAAGGGTCTGCACAATACTGGCGTTGCCAATGTATTATCCACAATGAAGGGAACATCCAGGGCCTTGGCAACCCTTCCAAACTTATCAAAGTCCAGGATGTTCAGGCCTGGATTTCCTATTGTCTCTCCAAAGACCGCCTTGGTGTTATCCTTTCCGGCTGCCCTGATCTCCTCCTCTGAAGCCTCCGGGTCCACAAAGGTAACCTGGATTCCAAGCTTTTTCAATGTCACTCCAAGAAGATTGAAGGTCCCTCCATATATGGTTGAAGCGGCGATTATATGGTCTCCCGCACTGCAGATGTTAAGGATGGCCAATGTTGTTGCAGCCTGTCCCGAAGATGCGGCCACTGCCCCCACGCCACCCTCCAGAAGGGCCATCTTGCTTTCAAATTCAGCAACTGTGGGGTTGCTGATTCTGGAGTACATATGCTCGGCACTCTTCAGGTCAAAAAGGTCTGCCACATCATCCGAGTCATAGTACTGGTAGGTCGTACTTTGAACAATCGGCAGCACCCTTGGCTGTCCTGTTTTAGGTTTGTAGGTTCCCTGTACGCATTGTGTTTCTGTTGAATATTTTTTCATGTCTTCCTCCTTCTAACTGTAACTTGTCAAACAAAAAAGAAAACCGCTTCAATAAGAAGCGGCAATTACCTTTTCTCCTTATCTTCCAGTATTAACTGTTGGAATTGGCACCTTGCGCATTTGCGTAGGTTGCCGAAGCTTCACAGGGCCATTCCCTCCACTTCTCTTGATAAGCTACAATTATTAATTTTTAGTATTTCATTCGAT
This sequence comes from Gudongella ferriphila, assembly GCF_046224405.1. Classification (NCBI taxonomy): domain Bacteria; kingdom Bacillati; phylum Bacillota; class Tissierellia; order Tissierellales; family Tissierellaceae; genus Gudongella; species Gudongella ferriphila. The sequence continues at coordinate 107,518 of NZ_JBJXRK010000004.1, forward strand.
TCTATACCCTTTTGTTTTCCTTGTCAAGGATATTTTTTAGGCGTGTCTCAAAACCCTCATGGCATTAAGGACCGCTATAAGGGCAACACCCACATCAGCAAAAACCGCCTCCCACATGGTTGCAATTCCAAAGGCTCCCATTATAAGGACGATTCCCTTAACTCCCAGTGCAAAGAAGATATTCTGCCATACGATTCTCCTGGTCCAGGAAGCGATGTCAAGGGCCAAGGGTAGCTTCAAAAGCTCATCGGTCATAAGGACTATGTCCGCAGCCTCAATTGCCGCATCAGATCCAAGGGCTCCCATTGCCACCCCTATGTCCGCCCTGGCAAGGACTGGAGCATCGTTTATCCCGTCCCCCACAAAAATAAGTTTCTTGTTCTTCCCTAGACCTGCTGTCAGTTCCTCTATGACAGCCACCTTATCCTGGGGCAGCAGCTCCGAATACACACTGTCTATGCCAAGGTCTTCAGCAACCTGGAGGGCCACCTGGTCTCTGTCTCCAGTTAGCATTACAACATTCTCAACCCCACGGTCCTTGAGTCCTTGAATGGCCAGCTTTGATTTTTCCTTGATCTTGTCGGCTATGAGTATATAGCCCTGGTATTCCTTATCTATGGAAATATGGATTATGGTCTTGCCGTTATCCTCTGCTTCAGTCCCGATCCCCTTCTCCTTGAAAAGGGACGAATTCCCCAGAAGCAACTCCCTTCCATCAACATGTGCAAGTATCCCAAGCCCTGCCAGCTCCTTGTAATCCTGCAAAAGACCCCGGTCCAGCTCCAGCTTGTTTGCCTTCAGTACAGATTGTGCGATTGGATGGGAGGAGTGACTTTCTCCCAGGGCTGCCAGCTGGAGGAGCTCCTCTTCTGTCATCCTGCCTTTTGAAACCACCTGGACCACCTGGAACTCTCCCTCTGTCAGGGTCCCAGTCTTGTCAAACACCACGGTGGATACCGAGTTCAAGGCCTCAAGATAGTTTCCTCCCTTGACAAGTATCCCATGTCTTGAAGCTCCTCCTATCCCTCCAAAGAATCCCAGGGGAATGGATATCACAAGTGCACATGGACAGGATACCACAAGGAAAATCAAAGCTCTGTATATCCAGTCGGAAAACAGCGCCCCCTCAATTGCAAGTGGCGGGATAATGGCCAACCCCAAAGCAAAGAATACCACAGCAGGTGTGTAATACCGGGCAAATCTGGTGATGAAGTTTTCAGTTGGAGCCTTCTTGGAGGCTGCATTTTCAACCAGGTCAAGAATTTTTGAAACAGTTGATTCATTGTATTCCTTCTCCACCCTTACCTTCAACAATCCCTGTCTGTTTATGAAGCCACTCAGGACGGAATCCCCTGCTACTACATCCCTTGGAATAGATTCCCCTGTAAGGGCTGCAGTATCCATTGACGAGGAGCCCTCCATTACAAGTCCGTCAAGGGGCACCTTTTCCCCTGGACGAATCACAATTAGGTCGTCCTTTTTAACCTTTTTCGGATCCACCTTCCTGACTTCACCACCATCCACCAGATTTGCATAGTCCGGTCTGATATCCATCAGCTGGGCAATGGATCTTCTTGATTTGTTTACCGCATAGTCCTGGAAAAATTCTCCCACCTGATAGAATATCATAACTGCAACTCCCTCAGGATATTCGTTTATGGCAAAGGCTCCCATTGTAGCAATTGTCATCAGGAAGTTCTCATCGAAAACCTGACCCCTGGCAAGATTTCTGAACGCCCTAAGGATTACCTCCCCACCGATGAGAAGGTAGGCACCAAGGTATAGCATCAGTATTGGAATCCCTTCCAGCGGAAGCAGCAGGGCAGCCGCAAATAGGACTGTTCCAATCATAACCCCCCGCATATCCTTCGAACCCTGGTGCTTGTGACCATGGCTCTTTCCAGGTCCCTCTCCATTGTCAAGGCTATGGTCACGATCATCCTCCCTTCCCAAAACTCTCACATGAGGCTCAAAGAAGAGTACGATTTTTTTGACTTGATCCCCCATCTCATGGGAATCACCTTCATGGTCAACCTTCAGTGTCTTATTGATAAAGTTAAGGGAGGCATCAGAAACCCCCGGTAACTGCTTTATTTTTGCCTCTATCCTAGAAGCACAGTTGGCTCAGTCCATGCCCTCCAGGTAAAATTCAATTCTGTTCATATCTATGCCTCCACCTATTTATGTCCTACATGGACCAATCCCTGATCCAATATGTTCATTACGTGCTCGTCATCCAGGGAATAGAAAACTATCTTTCCCTCTCTTCTGTACTTGACCAGCCCTGCCTGCTTAAGTACCCTGAGCTGATGGGAAATTGCCGACTGGTTCATTTCCAGAAGGACAGCTATATCGCACACACACATCTCCGATTGGAACAATGCGTGAAGAATCCGTATCCTGGTTCTGTCTCCCACAACCTTGAAGAAATCCGCAGACCTGTCCAGAAGCTGGTCATCAGGCATTTCCTTCTTGACCCTGTTTACTGTTTCCTCATGTATAACCGTACAGTCACACACTGCAATATTCTTATCTGCACTCATCTGTTCAACTCCTTTCATATGAATACCTGTTCATATGTTCAAGTATATTCTACTACCTGAAAGGGCATATTGCAAGATAATTTTGCACAAAAAAACCGCCTCCCATTGGAGACGGTTCTTTAATTAAATTATTCTACTGTTTCTTCCAGTAGCTCCTCAAAAGCAGGCTCAGGCATTTCAACATAAACCTCAATCATTCTCAGCTGCTCGTTCCACTTAATGTCAAAACCGTGGTTGTCAAGCTCCCTGATATGCATCAGTTCATCTGATGGCTCCATTTCAACACCGAATATCTCAACAGCATCCTTTATGCTCATGTATGAAAGACCTTCCTGGGAAATTGTTATTTCAACCTCGCCCTGAATGACCTCTGTTTCCGTTATAATCATGTACATATCCTGGTCAACATCAAGCATCGCTGCTAGATTTCCGCCTTCTACAGGAAGACCCATGCTCCCCATAAGAAGGTTTGTCAAATCCTCCTGAGTGTAAATCTTGACGGACTCAGGCAGTTCCAGTGTATAGTCATCAAGTCTCACTGTTGTGGAAACCATCTCCACAATGATTTCTCCCATTGGAGTTGTAACATACAGCTTCGCCTCTTCGTCGTATTCTTCATCGGTTATTGTGGTAACCTGATTGTAGTAGCTTCCCTTTATTGCTTCCCTTGCAGTCTCAAGCATCGGTGCGAAAACTTCCTCATACATTGCCAAGGCTTCCTGGATTTCCTCCTCTGTCAGCTCCATTTCCATTTCCTGACCGGAAAGCTCCATCAGCTCTGCAGAGTTCTCAAGGGAGAACTTCATGTAGGTATCGAATAGGTCCACCAATTGATCTGAGTCAATGTTAAGTGTGTAGGTGTTTCCTTCCTTTGTCATGTCCAGTTCAAAATCAAGCTCCATGTTCTCAACAAATTCCAGAACATCCATCAGGTATTGCTTGTTGAACTGAGGTACCTCTTCTCCCCCTTGGAGCATAACATAATCCTCTTCAATCTGGACCATTTCTTCCATTTCCATCTTCTCTGCAATGAACTTTATGATTTCAGTGTTAAGGTATATGTCACCTCCCACAGTCATCATATGAATCAAAGGAATCTGAAGCTCTGGATCCTCAGTTGTAACCACGATTTCCATTGAAGTCGTCATGTTTTCCATGTTCCCAACGGACTTTACATTGACATCAAACACCATTGGCTCCTCTTCAGGAACTGCTATGGTTATCTTCATGTCTGATTCGCCTTCCATTGCTGTCCATTCTTCATACATTGCCTTCAGGTCCGCCCAGTACTCTCCTGCCGGAGTCTCTGGAGCAGCCGATGCTATGGTTGTAGAGAACATTGCCAATACTAGAATCAATGCCACCAATACTCTTTTCATATGTATCTCCCCTTTTCTTTTGTAGTTCTTATGACCCATCCCATAGAATTACTGGAATCCATCACACTTCTACATTCGTTTTTATTTTAACACATTTTATTGTAATATTGTGACAAATTTTGATATTTGTGTAATTTTAACCGTTTTGTAACCAAATGAAATCAATTCACAATGCACAATTCACAATGCACAATTGTTGGAGTTGAATTTTGAGGTCGCGGACCCCGTCACAGGGCAGGATAAGGTATCCTTAAGTATTTTTAATTGTGAACTGTGATCTGTGAATTGTGAATTATCATTTCTGCCCATATTTCCTGAATTTCTCCCTCATCCTGACCATTTCCTCCTGTCCGATTACAACCGGCTCACCCATGGATCTGGTCCTGTAATAAAGCTCGCAGCAAAACTCAATATCCTCAGCTATTTTAAAGGCCTGCTCCACTGTTGTTGCTCCAGCAAGCATTCCATGGTTTGCAAGGAGTACTGCCTTTCTGTCTTCCATGGCCCTAAAGGCATTCTCTGCAAGCTCCTTTGTGCCAAATGTTGCATAATCCGCGCATCTTACATTGTCTCCCGCCACTGCTACCATATAGTGAACAGGTGGCAGATCCCAGTTCATGCATGATATTGTTGTGGCATATATTGAGTGGGTATGGACCAGTGCCGATAGGTCATCCCTGTTCTGGTAGAAAATCCTGTGTAGCTCATACTCAGAGGATGGCTTTCTGTCTCCATCAATCACAGCCCCATCCAAATTCATGACAACAACATCATTTGCTCTGGTTTCCATATAGTCAAGACCTGATGGACTAATAACCACAAGACCTGATTCCCTGTGAAAAATGCTTATGTTTCCACCTGTGCCTGTGGTAAGATCCCTTTCCAACAGCATTTTTCCGTATTCTACAACCTTTTCCCTAAGCTCTCCAAGCAGCATGACATTCCCTCCCCTTCCCTTATAAGTCCATAGTAGCAATACCTGAATAGTCTGTCAATTGCCGCGTTTCTGTAACCTGATTGTTACACACTGCAACTCTTTTTTTTATATAATGAATACTAGAAAGGAGCAATATCATGAACAAGAAAATAAATTATCTCCTGCTTCTTACAATCATTGTTGGGCTTGTCCTATCAGGCTGTGGAAGCTCCAGCAGGGAGATGAAGACAATGTCTATGGAGGATTTTTCCATAGAAGACTTCTTTCCCTTCGACCAGTCCTTGCTGGAATCGGATTTTACAAGAAAAAAAATTGAAGACTATCTTCTCAGCATAAATCCAGAGGTTAATATTCAGGAAGGCCATTATGCAATAGGTGATCTGACAGGGGATGAAATTCCTGAAATAGCCATGTACATCCAAAGAGATCCTCAGGATATTGATGATCAGGGATCCTTGCAGATATACACCTACGACTCCACCTCATATGTCTTGGAGGACAAGGTACCGATGAACTATGACAATACAAACTATATCCTAAAGATTGGACATATAGCTGAAAATACTAAAGGGATACTTCTAAGCAACCAGGTTGGTTCCAAGGCTGGAGTGACCTATGGCTATGTCCTTGAGGATGGGGCTCTAAAAAGTGTTCTTAATCCAAAGAAGGTCAACCTTTTTTCTGTCACCACCTCCAACAGCATAGAGGACATTGACGGGGATGGAATCCTTGAGTTTAGCATTCACTCAATCGATCCGGAAACCAGTGCGGATAATCCCTCTGAAGCAGCCACCATTGAATTGTGGTACAGGTGGAATGGCAGAGACAGCGCCCAAGTAGTTTCAACAGCTGACGACATGGTCGAAAGCAGCATGATAATGGCTGCCCCAAGGGAATCACAGCCGGTTGAAGCCGCTGATGGTTTCGGGATAATGAGCGTTCCAGAGGAATCAGAGGCAATCCAGCCTGAAACCATGGAGCCTTCCCCTGGCACCTTGGAATATATTGATTATCTGACCCAGACAAAGGATGGTTATAGCAACAGGGAAATGACAGATAGGCTAAAGGAGCACATCGTCTCACTCAAGGTGAGCAAAAGCTACCGAAGCCTTGACATAGCAACCATGTTTTCCAAATATATGAAGGAATACTCCTTTGATTCATTCTTTGAAAAGTATGGACTTTCCCAGGAACGACTAAATGATCTGGAGTATCTTCAAAGAGACAGGATTCTCCAGTCTGAGCCTGACCTGAAGGAAATGCTTATCCGAAACAGGAGAATGGGATACATGCTGACTGTTGAAAAAGGTAGATACAATTACGAGATTGACTACGGGATGATCATTGATGACTTTGGGGGCAATCTGACAAATGAATTCAGAAAGTACCTGAGGATCATATCCAAGGAAGGCTCTCTCGCTCACATCAAAGACGGTGTTCTTAATATTCCCAAGAGGGAATTGGCTGCAAGGATCGTTGAAATCGAAAGCTTCAGGCTGACCTTCAGCTATTCCGAGTTTCTGGATGAAACCCTCCAGCTTTACCAGGAGTATATGGATTCCATGCTGTACCTCACTGGAGATGGAAAGGTCTTTAATGAGGAAACAGGAATCTTCCAGGGAAGTTCCAGACAGGAGCTTCAGGATATAGTAAATGATTTTCCTGATTCCAACATGGCGGATGTAATCAACTCAATGCTTCAGAAAGTGAAGAGCAGCAATGGCGCAATGACACCTGCAATAAGGGACGAAATTTCGATGATGATACCCTAGACAATATTTAAATCCTGCCCTTGGGGCAGGATTTTTGTGTTCTAATACTCAATTGAAGCTTCCTGGCTTCTTTCACTTATGTAGTGCTCAAACAATTTAGCCACAGTTGCTTCATGATAGGGTCTTACAAATATGCTTCCTATCCCAAAGAATAGAAGCCCCAGCAGATACCAGCCCAAAAAGGACAGGTCCAAAACAAATATATCTCCCTTTTGCCCGTCTGTCATTCTTGTGCTTATGTCTATTGCATCCCTTAAGGGCATGTCAGGATCCTCCGACAATATGTAGGGTACCATTCTGTACTGGTAATACTTGATTATACCTGGAATTATAAGAAGCAATGTCCACAGGAGAATGTATATATCCAGAAGAAAAATTTTCCCAGCCAAGGGCATCCACTGTCCCTTCCTGAAGGTGGTGAAAAGATTTCCGATGCTCACATCTCCCTCAAAGGCCCTCAAGAAAAATCTCTTCTCTCCTACAGTCAAGGCGTTTCCGATGATTATTCCTATTATGATTGAAAAGACAATAAAGGCGGCAAATATTCCAAATGTGGTGTTGAAAACAAATGGATTACCTGGACCTATGCCGTTTGTTGAAATGTTGAAAATATCATTGCCTGGTGAGAAATCAACTATATACTCCCTTTCAACGTTATACATTCCGTTATTAAACTCACTTCTGGACTCGCTTCGCCCGGAGCCACCTGTAACAATCGCAACAATTAGGCACACCACAAATGCCTTCCAATAGTTATTCCTTAGAAAATCCTTTGCCTGCTGCTTCAAACCCGCTCGTGACCACATTTTATCCACCTCCAGCTCTATATTAACAATTTGTTAACCATCTGTCAATAAAAGGGTCTGATCACACATCAGACCCTTCTTTTAAGTCATCTTGACTGTCTGTGAATCCCTTGAAGATTCCTTAAGTGATTCCTCCATTCTGTTCACCGCACTATTCTTTACCCCATCCAGCTTTTCCCTTGCAACCGAGAGCATCAGCTTGATCCTGTTTTCCTGATTGACCCTGGTTGCCCCCGGGTCATAGTCAATTGGTACAATGTTTGCTGTTGGATGTATCTTCTTTATGTTTGCCACAACTCCCTTGCCGACTATGTGGTTTGGAAGGCACCCAAAGGGCTGTGTCACAACTATGTTCTCATAACCCTTTGCCACAAGCTCCATCATTTCAGCAGGCAGAAGCCAACCCTCTCCCATCTTGCAGCCCAGTCCCACTACATCATCAACCATTGATTTCAGATGTTTGAAGGGGGAAGGTGCAGTAAATCTGCTGTTTTTCTGGACAGCCTGAATCATTATATTCTCAAGGCCTCCAAGGTAACGGTTTATCCTGTCCATGATCACGCTTCTCCAGAACTTCCCTCCATAGAGCTGCTGGTCAATTACCCCGTTTTCAACTGTATACATTATGAATCCCATCAGACCCGGGACCATCACTTCACAATCCTCCCTGTGGAGAAACTCTTCAAGCTGGTTGTTGCCAAGACTTGAGAACTTAACATATATCTCACCCACAACTCCTACCCTGACCTTGCTCCTCTCCTCCCTCTGAATTCCCTCAAAGGAAAGGACTATCTCCTTCATCAAGGCCTTCATTTCCCTTTGCTTTATGGTTCTTCCCGACTGAAATTCCTCTCCTAATCTTTCTATCCACATGTCCAGATTTCTCCTGCTCTCTCCCTGGGCCCTTTCATATGGCCTTGTCTGATTGTAAAGAAGCATCAGAAGGTCTCCATAGATCAGACTGGCCATGGATTGCTTTAGCATTGGGAAGGACACCTTGAACCCGCTGTTTTTTTCCATCCCTCCAGCGTTTAGGGAAATTACCGGAACATGACCATAGCCTGCCTTTATCAGAGCCTTTCTCAAGAGGTGTATGTAGTTTGATGCTCTACAGCCACCACCTGTCTGGGTTATGAGAAGGGCTACCCTATCTGTGTCGTATTCTCCTGAATTAAGGGCATCAATCATCTGCCCGATTACAAGAAGGGCCGGATAACAGGTGTCATTATGGACATTCCTCAAACCCTGGTCAACCACTGAAGGTCCTGTGTTCTTGAGAACCGTCATTTTGTAGCCAAAATTCCTGAATACCTTCTCCAGCAAGGAGAAGTGGATCGGAGCCATATCCGGGCATAGAATGGTGTAGTCCTCTTTCATTTCCCTTGTGAACTCGATTCTCCTAACTCTTATGCCCATGTCCCTTCTCCTCCTTATCCTTCTGCTCTATTGCAGATAGCAGGCTTCGTATTCTGATTCTAACTGCTCCCAGATTCGTTATTTCGTCTATCTTCAGCTGAGTATAGATTTTTCCTTTTCCCTCAAGTATTGCCTTTATTTCATCGCTTGTGATTGCATCCAGACCGCAGCCAAAGGATACAAGCTGAACCAGTTCCATATCCTCCTGGTTTCCTACATAGTCAGCAACAGAATACAGCCTGGAGTGATAGGTCCATTGATTTAGAACATCAACAGGAGTCTTGGTTGCAAGGTTGCTTATTGAGTCCTCGCTTAACACAACCACTCCATACTCTGTAATCAGCTTTGATATTCCATGATTCGTCTCAGGATCCACATGGTAGGGTCTTCCAGCTAGAACTATTATTCTCTTGCCATTTTCTCTAGCTTTTTCAAGAAATTCCTGGCCCTTGGACTGCACCTTTCTAATGTATGTCCTATATTCCTTTATTCCCCTATCAACGGCAAACCTAACCTCATTTATCTTAATATCCTTATGGGTTCTTTGCAGTATTTCCAAGAGCTTCCTGGAAAGCACCTTCTTGTTCTTGAGCCCCATGTAGTCAAATATGAAGTTTGTACCTTCCAGTCTCTCAATATTGGCAGCTATCACCTCAGGATAATATGCCACAACTGGACAGTTGAAATAATTGTCCCCCATTTTTTCATCTATGTTGTAGGTCAGGCAGGGATAGAATATTGTATCCACATCCCTGTCGATCAGGTATTCTATATGGCCATGGACAAGCTTTGCAGGAAAGCATACGGTATCTGACGGAATTGTGTGCTGACCCCTAATGAACAGCTCCCTTGAAGAAAATGGTGAACGGATCACCTCAAAATCCAAGAGGGAGAAGACTGTATGCCAGAAGGGCAGCATCTCATACATGTTAAGTGCCATCGGAATTCCTATTGATCCCCTTCGTCCCTTGATTGACTTGTACTCCCTAAGTAGCTTTAGCTTCTCTTCATACATGTCAAAGCGCTCTTCAGAATTTCTGCTCTTAAGTGGCCTGTCACATCTGTTTCCACCGATGAACCTCCTGTTGTCTCCAAAGCTGTTAACCGTCAAGCTGCAGTTGTTCTCACAAAGCCCGCACATTACAACCTTTACCTGATGGTTAAACATCTGGAGCTGATTCTCATTGAGTATGGAGGTTTCTTCATTACCCATGTCCCTTGCATAAATGGCAGCACCGTATGCACCCATCAGTCCTGAGATGTTTGGTCTTATGACCTTCTGATCCAGCTCATCCTCAAATGCCTTGAGTACGGTATCGTTATAGAAGGTTCCTCCCTGAACAACAATATTCTCTCCCAGATCCCTTGCGCTGGAGGCCCTGATAACCTTGTAAAGTGCATTTTTTATTACACTTATTGAAAGTCCCGCTGATATGTCTGCCATGCTTGCTCCGTCCTTCTGAGCCTGTTTAACAGAGGAATTCATAAATACAGTGCATCTGGAGCCAAGGTCAACGGGATCCGTTGAGTATATCCCAAGATTTGCAAACTCACCTATGTCATAGCCCAGAGCTTCAGCAAAGGTCTGCAAAAATGACCCACAGCCCGAGGAGCATGCCTCGTTGAGGAATATGCTGTCAATCACTCCATCCCTTATCTTGAAGCATTTTATGTCCTGTCCGCCTATATCTATAATAAAATCAACATCCGGCTTGTACTTCTTGGCAGCAGTATAATGAGCTATGGTTTCCACAACCCCATAATCCAATGAGAATGCGTTCTTTAGCAACTCCTCTCCATAGCCTGTCACAGCTGATGACCTTATGTTTATGTTTGGATACTTCCTATAGAAGTCCAATAGAAAGTCCCTGATCAGTGGAACCGGATTCCCCTGATTTGATCTGTATATGCTGTGAAGAATCCTATCCTCACTGTCCATGATAACAGCCTTTATTGTGGTTGAACCTGCATCTATTCCCAGATAGGCATCACCCTTGTATGTAAAGGGGTCTGAATAGGTTACCTGCTCCATTTCATGTCGACTTTTAAACACCATGTATTCCTCTTCATCCCTGAATAGTCTTTTAAGACCACCGTATGACGACTTCTTGACCTGGTTGTTTTCAAGTCTTGTCACAAGGTCAGGTAGGTTTACAGGCGTTTCAAAATCGCTTAATGCCGCTCCCATTGCAACAAAATACAGTGAATTTTCCGGACATATTCCGTTGACTCCAAGAGTCCTGTTAAAGGTCTCCCTAAGCTGTGAAAAGAAGGTCAATGGTCCTCCAAGATATACCACCTTTCCCTTGATGGGCCTTCCCTGGGCCAGACCTCCGATTGTCTGATTGACAACAGCCTGAAATATGCTTGCAGACATGTCGCTTTTACTGGCTCCCTGATTTAGGAGTGGCTGAATATCAGACTTGGCAAACACCCCACATCTTGAGGCTATTGTATACTGTTTTTCATGACTCTTTGACAGCTCGTTCATTTCAGTAAGGCTTATACCCATGAGGGTTGCCATCTGGTCTATAAAGGCACCCGTACCCCCTGCACAGGATCCATTCATCCTTACCTCAAGCCCATTGGACAGAAAAAGGATCTTTGCATCCTCCCCTCCAAGCTCAATGACAACATCAGTTCCCTCCACCTCTCTCATAACAGCCAATCTAGTGGCATATACCTCCTGAATAAAGGGTATGTCATGCTTCTCGGCAAGTCCCATTCCAGCGGACCCGGAGATAGAGAGGCTTGCCTTCTTTTCAGATGGAAACCTTCCCATTATTTCATTCAGCAGTACAATAGTCTTCTCCCTGATTTGAGAAAAGTGCCGCTCATAGGAATGAAAGATCAGGTTATCCTTCTCATCCAGCACGACACATTTCAAGGTAGTTGAACCGACATCCAAGCCAATTTTCATTATGATCACCTTATTCTTCAGATTATGCCATCATTTTACTACATTTATCGATAAAAGTCTATCTGGGAAAACGAGTGGAAAGTGAACAATGAACAGTGAACAGTGAACAAAGAACAATGTAAAGAAGTAAGAGATAAGAAACTAAAGATAATAAGAGGGTCAAGACTCTTCGCACAGCTCAGAGTGACAAAAATGTTGTCATAAGTACCCGGCAATAGAAATATCCAAAATCTTTGATTTTGATATATTTCATTGAGAGGGTAGCTGAGGCTGGCCGAAGGATCTTGGTCTACAAAGCTAGACCCATATAATCAATTGTGAATTGTGAATTGAGATCTGTGAATTAAAAAACCAGGCTCTCGCCTGGTTTTAAAACTATCCTCTCTGATAGTTTGGTGATTCCTTTGTTATTGTAATATGGTGTGGGTGGTTTTCAACAAGAGATGCTCCAGAAATCTTTATCATCTTAGCCTTCTCCTGAAGCTCTGGAATATCCTTAGCACCAACATAGCCCATACCTGATTTCAATCCACCTACCAGCTGATAAACCACATCTCCAAGCTTACCCTTGTAGTGGACCCTTCCTTCAACCCCTTCAGGTACATATTTCTTGGTATCCTCCTGGAAGTATCTGTCCTTGCTTCCGGAATCCATAGCTCCCATGGAGCCCATGCCCCTGTATTCCTTGTATCTTCTTCCTTCAAAAAGAACCTCTTCTCCAGGGCTCTCCTCTGTTCCAGCAAACATTGACCCTGCCATCACAACATTGGCTCCAGCTGCTATTGCCTTTGTAATATCTCCAGAATACTTGATCCCGCCGTCAGCTATTATGGGAATTTCGTGCTCTGCAGCAGCCTTGGCGCAGTTCATAACTGCAGTTACCTGGGGAACCCCAATCCCTGTAACTACCCTCGTGGTACAGATTGAACCAGGTCCAATTCCAACCTTAACCGCATCCGCTCCAGCTTTTATAAGGTCCAGGGTTGCTTCTGCAGTTGCCACATTACCTGCAATAACCTGAAGGTCAGGGTAGTTGGCCTTGATCTTTGAAACCGCCTCAAGCACTCCCTTTGAATGGCCATGGGCTGTGTCAACCACCACTACATCAACCTGGCTTTTCACAAGGGCAGCGACCCTTTCCATCATATCAGCAGTAACTCCAACGGCTGCACCTGCAAGCAGTCTATCCTTCTTGTCCCTTGCGGAGTTAGGAAACTCAATTGACTTCTCTATGTCCTTGATTGTAATAAGACCCCTCAATTTGAAATCATCATCCACCAAAGGCAGCTTCTCGAACTTATGCTGCTTCATTATTTCAAGGGCCTCATCCATGGTTATGTCAATCTGTGCCGTAACAAGGTTTTCCTTTGTCATCACCTCGTCGATCTTTCTTGTGATGTCCTTCTCAAATCTTATGTCCCTGTTTGTAAGTATCCCCACAAGGGTGTTGTCCTCTTCAACAATGGGAACTCCTGAAATCCTGTATCTTTCCATTAGCTCCAAAGCATCGGAGACTGCATGTTCCTTTGAAAGGGAAAAAGGATCTGTAATTATTCCATGCTCTGATCTTTTGACCCTATCAACTTCAAGGGCTTGCTTTTCAATGGACATATTCTTGTGAATTATACCTATTCCACCTTCCCTTGCTATTGCTATGGCCATCTTGGATTCAGTTACAGTGTCCATTCCAGCTGTCATCAATGGAATATTAAGCTTTATCTTTCTTGTAAGCTGTGTGCCTACATTGGTGTTTCTTGGCAGTACCTCAGATTTCCCCGGCAAGAGAAGCACATCATCAAAGGTCAAACCCTCTCCAACAAATTCCAAATTAATTCCTCCTTTTTCAAACCCAGTTTATATTTCTTTATAATGTAACAAAACCAATGGGTAATGTCAAGGAAAGAAAATAGGAGCATCAAGCTCCTATCTTAAAATATCTATCCCGGCTTGAGCAAGCTCCATTGCTTCTTCAAGCAGCTCCAATGCCAGCCTGTTGTTGTGATATCCTTCGCTGTTCTCCACAAAAACAAAGTCCCACTTAAATTGTGCCTGACGGTGATAATTTCTCGCTTCCTGGAGAACCTCATCGCTTACGGTCTGGTTGTTTGTCTCTTCTGTCAACATACCTATGAGGTCCATCAATACTCTTGAAGATTCGTTCATCTTTTCCTCTACATTTCCTTGGATATCCTCAACCCACGCTATCAAAGATTCTGGTGTCTGGTCACTGTGACAGCCCATGCAGGATGCTTCAAGTGTCTTTAAAGGACTTGTCCAGTGATGTGACCTGAAGGCATCCCCTTGGGGACTTTCCTCTGAAGGCATGTGACAGTCAATACACGTCAGTCCAAAACGCGAATGGAGGCTTCCCTGGAAGGTCTCAAACTCAGGGTGTTGAACCTTTAGCAGTTGTGTACCAGTTGAAGGGTGCTCCCAGTCATAGTAGCCTATCTCATCAAAGTACTGAATCATGCCATCGGTGCCGAATCCGTTGTGCCATGGCAAAGTAACCACCTTGGTCTCAGGGTCCTGGTAGTATTCCACATGACATTGACCACAAACCATTTCCCTCGGCTCAAATTCCTCCCCGAGATTTTCAACTCCTGTCATGAAATGTCCTCTGTTGATGTTGATAACACCTGGAGTGTTCTCATGGCAGTCATAGCAGGATATGGTATTGACCATATTCTCTGTTGCCTCCTCAAATGTCATGGAATGGGCTGTTATACCTTCCTCCTCAACCATCTTCAGGTAGTCTGGAGACTTGCAGGCGAAGCAGCTGGCAGCAGCCTTTGGTCTCTCTGTATGTATGACATCCTCCAATGCATAGGTGTGACCCCTTGCCCTCAGGTATTCAATGCTGAATCCATAGCCTTCATAGAAGGTCTTCAACTCAGGATACTTTTCAAGGTAATCAATCGGCACTGATCCGCCAAAGGTTGTCTCTACCATTTCGTTGTTTCTCAGGTAGGTCTCATACACAAGCGGATGCTCATCCTCCCACTCCGAAGCTGGTATAATATCTTCAGCTCCATTTCCGCAACCTGTGGCAAAGGACAGTAAAACAGCCAACAAGAAGGCCGATTTCTTCTTCATTTTACTCACCTCCTTCCCTCGGTTATATTATACCCGTTTATCACTCCCTTACTTCCATCAGCTTCAGGCAGGCAAGAACCATTGTCCTTGTACAGAACTTTATCCACCTTTCGTCTACATCGAATGTGGGACTGTGTCCAGGTCCATAGTTTCCTGTTCCCACCTTATAGTAGAGGGACTCCACCCTCTGGGATATGAATCCAAAATCCTCTGCTGCCATCACCGGCTGGGCATCCTGGATAACACACCCTTCCAGGCAGGTCTCCCCAGGGGAATCCATGTCGATGTCACTAACAAGTTCATTGTAGCTGTCCTTCAGCAGTCCTCCCACAATCCTTGCAGCCTCCTTGCTGTTGCTTACAGAAGGATAACCATCTTTGAACACGCACTCGCATTCCCCTCCAAAGGCCTTGGCAATCCCCGAGGATATCTTAGCTATCTGGTCCCTAATCACCTCCCTGGATCTGCCATCAAGTGACCGTATGATCCCCTTCAACTGGACCATGTCCGCTATTACATTGGTGGCATTTCCCCCAGAGACCATCCCCACAGATAAGGTGGCTGTGGAAAACGGGTCAAGGTTCCTGCCCTGTATTGAATTCAAAGCCACAATAATATGGCCCGCAATGTTAATTGCATCTATACCCTGCTGCGGCTTTCTTGAGTGTGCAGACTTTCCCCTAATGGTTAATGTGAACCCATCTGAACAGGCTGTTATGATCCCTTGGTTCAAATGCACCAACCCTTTGTCCATGGGCATTACGTGAAGTGCCAGGGCCAGGTCCACATCTGGGTCCAAAAGTACTCCTCCTTCTATCATCCTCCTTGCACCTGCTCCCCTTTCCTCGCCAGGCTGATACAGGAACTTGACAATGCCACTCCATTCACCTCTCAAGCGGCTCATTACCCTTGCCACGGCAACAAGATTAGCGGTGTGGACATCGTGACCACAGGCATGCATGATCCCCTTGTTCCTGGATTTGAACTCCGATTCCACCTGCTCCTCAATGGGCAGTGCGTCCATGTCAGCCCTTAAAAGCACAGTCTTGTATTTTTGACCCGGCTCCGGTGCCTTTCCACCTTCCATGGTGAATAAAATTCCTGTATCACCTACAAGTTCAAGGTTTCCGTCAAGTTTGGACAAACTTTCTGCAACAAGCCTTGAGGTCTGGTATTCCACGTGGGACAGCTCGGGGTTCTGGTGGATTTTTCTTCTCAGCTCCACTGTATCATTTTCATATTCATTTGTGAGATTCAATATCTTATCAATCATAAGCTTCACCTGGTCATAATATACCCTATATCATACAGGTTTATAGCACACAAAAAAGTGCGGCCTTCAAACATCCACCATAGAATGTTTGAAGGCCGCACTTTTATTTCGCTGAAGAAACCTATCTCATCTTCATTGGTATTCCAATTTTATCTTCCCATGCCTTGGCCATGGGCCTTATTATCTGAGGCCCAATTTTTGATATGACAACCAGCTGCTCCTCTTCTCTTGGCTCCGTGTTTTTAATGTCCAGCCTGTTGCCGACAACATCAATCTGGCTCCAACCCTTTTCCAGTCTTGCAAAGCCCTTTATTCTGTATGCATCCTTCTTGATTTCATCAATGAAACTGGAAAGCTCCTTTTCCCCAAGAGGGCTTTCAAAGCTTATTGTCAGAGTCTTTGGCTTGTTCTCCGGAGCATTGGTTGAATCTTCCCCTTCGGTCCATTTGTATTTCATAAGGTCCTCACCCAGAAAATTGTAATCCAATCTCCCATGGCTTGATGTTTCAATTGGAACTATTGGATTTATCTCCTTGATCTTCTCTATTGTCCTTGTGAGACTGCTCTCATCCACCAGGTCAGTCTTGCTAAGCACGGCAAGGTGGCAATGCTTTATCTGTCTTTCAACTGTTTCAAGGTCTTCAAGCTGATCCATAAAATTAAGTGCATCCGTTACGCAGATAGCTCCCCTGTAGTCATAAACACTTCCCTTTACAGACTCAACACCTTCCATTATCTCTCCGATGTTTGAAGGATCTGCAAGCCCTGATGACTCAACAAACAGATACCTTATATCCCTGTCAGCCATTTCAACCATTGCCTGAGCAAAATTCAACTTCAGACATGAGCAAAAGATGGATCCCCTGTTTATTTCAGTAAGCTCCAGACCATCCTTCCTTATGATGTCACCGTCTATTCCAATCCTTCCGAATTCATTCATTATGACGCCAACCTTCTCATGGGAAAGGTCCTCAAGAATATTCCTGAGGAAGGTTGTCTTTCCCGCTCCAAGAAAGCCAGTCAACAGATACAGGTCAATTTTTCTATCCACTACTTACTCTCCTCTTCCTTAGCTCTCTTTATCAAATCCTCAACCTTTTCCTTTATTATATCCCTGGTCTCCCTGTAATCCTCAATAGGTCCACCGGAGGGATCGTCCAAGCCCCAGTCCTCCATAAATCTGTTTGGGACAAAAGGACAAACCACATTACACCCCATTGTTATGAGATAATCCACTTCGTCAGGTACTGCATCCATTAGCTTGGGATAATGACCGGACATGTCAACGCCGGCTTCCTCCATTACTTCCTTTGCCAAAGGCTTTACCTCAGGGTACTCCTCGGTACCTGCAGAATATACCTCAAAATCGTCTCCTCCCAGGTGCTTGAGCCAACCTTCAGCCATCTGAGACCTGCAAGAATTGTGCACACACACAAACGCAACTTTAGTTCCCATCTAACCACTCCTTAAAGTTTACATATTCTTGTCTTTCTATGACATATGCAGTTTTCCTTCGGATTGGTCAGATACTCAAGATAACCCGAAAGATCCTCCACGACATCATGATTTATACTGTAATTCATCCATTTTCCTGCTTTTTTCCCTTCAACAACCCCTGATTTCACAAGTATTTTCATATGATGAGATATTGTAGGCTGAGTCAGCTCCAAACCCTCCATAATGTCACAAGCGCACATATCTCCGCATGATAGCATATCGAGAATCAAAAGCCTGTTTTTGTCAGCCAGTGCCTTTAAAACATCTACTCTACGATCCATACATACCCACACCCCTTTGCTTCTTTTACATTTAAATTTATCTATCTATATGTTAAAAGAATAACCCACTTTCGTGGGCTTGTCAATACTTTATCAATGATTTTGCAATAATTTTACAATAATTCAACAATCATTGCCTAAAGGGTATGGATCCATGGCTACTTTTCTAAAATAATCCTTTTGAAATCCTCAACACTTGGTATCCTGCCTGTTGTCAGGACCTTTTCATCAACTACAATTCCTGGAGTTGTAAGGATTCCATACTTCATCATGGTTACCAGGTCTTCAACCTTTTCCAACTGTACCTCCTGCCCAAGCTCATCAATGGCCTTTTGGGCATTTGCATATGACTTGTCACATTTGTCACAGCCTGTTCCCAGAATCTTGATTACCATATGTCACCTCCGTTCAATGAATATCTTACCCAGCAACTGCAACTTTAAGCTGACTATGTCCATAATTTCTTAAATATCCCGAATATATAAGTTCCAGACCTTCATACTCAATTATGTCCATAGGTGAAGTAAGACCTGGATGCTTGCTTGATAGGTCGATTCCACTCTTAAGGAAAACCTCCGAAACAAATTGGGAGCAGAAGTACTTATATTTTCTACTTAGTGGATAATTTAAGGATGCTGTTATAATTCCAAGAAAGCTGTATGTATACTTATGGCCTTCTGCTCTGAACCTGTCAATTTCATTTTTTATGCTTCTGTATTGCTTCCCGGTAACCTTAAGTTCATAAAGTGAACAGGTCGTATTTGGGAATCTGCTGAATGTTCCGTGATGAATGTCCTCCCTTACGAATCCAGCGAAGAATGGGTTGTATGGATTGAGCCTTCCAAAGCTGTAAACCTGGTCAAGATTTTCATCCAAAGCAATGGATACATGTGTATAAGGATGGTCAGTAAAGAAATTGATCGTCCTTGAAAACATGGAACCACTATGGGATAAAAGTAGATAAACTGAATATTCTTTTTTCATATGTTCTCTCCATCTATATTATTATCTTCTAATGATACTCCTTTTTTTGCATATTTACAATAAAAAAATCTGGATCGAGGATTGCTCCAGATTAGGTTACATCAAAGTTCCATCATTCTCGGACATCAGATAAAATCCCCACCTGTAATCAGGTGGGGATAAATGTCCTTAAGTTATTGGTGGCTACATCATGCCGCCCATGCCACCCATACCGCCCATGCCTCCCATGCCGGCCATTGGGTCCTCTTTTTCAATGTCAACTACTGCACTCTCGGTAGTCAATACCATTGCAGCAACACTTGCAGCATTTTGAAGGGCTGATCTTGTAACCTTGGTTGGGTCTACTATTCCCTTTTCAACCATGTTTACATACTGCTCGCTTAGAGCATCAAATCCAATTCCCTCATCAGCTACCTTAACCTTTTCAACGATGATCGAACCTTCGATTCCAGCGTTTGCCGCAATCTGTCTTACAGGCTCCTCCAAGGATCTCAAAATAATGCTGATTCCTGTCTTCTCATCGCCATCTGTCTCATCCAACAGATATGCAATCTTTGCTATTACATTCAACAGAACAGTTCCTCCTCCAGGAACGATTCCCTCTTCAACAGCTGCCCTGGTGGCTGCCAATGCATCCTCAATTCTCAGCTTTCTTTCCTTCAGCTCGGTCTCTGTTGCTGCACCTACCTGAATGACCGCAACTCCACCGGATAGCTTTGCAAGCCTCTCCATAAGCTTTTCCTTGTCGAACTCTGACTCAGAAGCATCTGCCAGGTTCTTGATCTGATTGATTCTTGCGTGTATGTCTTCCTGGCTTCCTTCACCATTTACAATCACTGTGTTTTCCTTGTCTATCTTTACCTTGGCGGCTCTACCAAGCATTTCTATCTTTGTTTCCTTAAGGTCGTGTCCCAGCTCCTCGGAGATTACCTCTCCGCCAGTAAGGATCGCGATATCCTTAAGCATCTCTTTTCTTCTATCTCCAAATCCTGGTGCCTTTACAGCAACACAGTTGAAGGTTCCCCTAAGCTTATTCACAACAAGAGTGGCCATTGCCTCTCCTTCAATGTCTTCAGCGATTATTACCAGAGGCTTGCTCTGCTGTACAATCTGCTCAAGAATTGGAAGTATCTCCTGGATATTGGAAATTTTCTTATCAGTCAACAGGATATATGGGTTTTCATACTCTGCTATCATCTTCTCAGTGTCAGTCACCATATATGCTGATACATAGCCTCTGTCAAACTGCATTCCCTCAACAACATCAAGGGTTGTACCCATTGACTTGGATTCCTCAACAGTTATTACTCCATCGTTTCCAACCTTCTCCATTGCATCTGCTATCAACTGACCGATTTCCTCATCAGCAGCGGAAATTGATGCGACCTGAGCTATTGCTTCCTTGGATTCAACAGGTACTGATGCCTTCTTGATCTCCCCGACAGCTGCATCCACAGCCTTTCTGATACCCTTCTGGATTATCATTGGGTTTGCTCCTGCTGCAACATTCTTAAGTCCTTCCCTAATTATTGCCTGTGCAAGCAAGGTTGCTGTAGTTGTTCCGTCACCTGCAACATCGTTTGTCCTTGTTGCAACTTCCTTTACAAGCTGAGCTCCCATATTCTCGTATTTATCCTCAAGCTCAATCTCCCTGGCAATTGTAACACCGTCATTTGTAATCAGGGGAGCACCGAATTTCTTATCAAGCACTACGTTTCTTCCCTTAGGTCCAAGTGTCACCTTAACGGTATCTGCAAGCTTGTTAATTCCTCTTTCCATTGATCGACGAGCTTCCTCGCCGAATTTGATCTCTTTAGCCATATTGTATTCACTCCTTTTTATTAATTCTCAATTCTCAATTCACAATTCACAATTGATTATTCAAGTCGAGCTATGTGGTCTAAGATCCTTCGTTTCACTCAGGAAGACAAAATAATTGTCACTCTGAGCTGTGCGAAGAGTCTTAAATCTTCTTATTATCATAAGTTTTCTAACTCTTAATTCTTACTTCTTAAATATTAACTAAATCTTTCAACTTTCAACTGACCACTTTCTGCTGTTTAGTCTTCAACCACCGCAAGTATATCCATTAGCTTAAGGATTGTAAGCTCCTCTGCGTCAACCTTCACTTCAGTTCCCGCATACTTTGAGAAGATAACTTTATCTCCCACCTTTACCTGATCTTTTCTCTTTTCGTCATTAAGAATTTCATCCCCAATGGCAACTATTTCCGCCATCAAAGGCTGCTCTTTGGCTGTGGATGGCAATACGATTCCACTCTTGGTCTTTTCTTCAACCTCCATCTTCTTTATGATTATTCTGTCTCCTAAAGGCTTAAGGTTCATTCATACTCCTCCTCGATATATAGTCTTTTTTTGTTAGCACTCATCTCATCTGAGTGCTAACATCTATTTATAATAATACTCTAAAACAAGGAGCTAATCAAGTCCATTTTTGCCTTAAAAATAAATTTTAAAGGGAAATTTTAAGATTTATCTGCCCATTGCTTTAGAATACTATGATTTCCTTGTTATTTCTTTCATTTACTTTAAAATAAAGCCACAATTGAATAATATACAATGGGAATAAATATGGCAGGCAGCATATTTGCTATCTTTATTTTCTTTATTCCAAGTATGTTAATGCCTATTGCCATTATAAGTATGC
This sequence comes from Gudongella ferriphila, assembly GCF_046224405.1. Taxonomy (NCBI): domain Bacteria; kingdom Bacillati; phylum Bacillota; class Tissierellia; order Tissierellales; family Tissierellaceae; genus Gudongella; species Gudongella ferriphila. The sequence goes on from NZ_JBJXRK010000004.1 coordinate 129,089, forward strand.
CACCGATAGAGGACATTTCATTGATGACCTCAGGGGTCAAAAAATCCTTGACTGAGCTGGCCAAAAGGGTTATGGCCCCTTGATACAGAAAAACTGCCACTGCTGAAAATGCAACCCCTATTCCAAAGGTGGACGCGAATATAACTGCAGATACTCCGTCTAGTACCGATTTGGCGTAGAGGGTCTCATGATTTCCTGTAAGTCCGGATTCCAGAGCCCCAAGAATGGACATCGCACCTATGCAATACACAAGGGATGCCATGATAAAGCCCTTTGAGAAGTCAGAGTCACCCTTTCCAAACCTCTTTTCCATGTTGGTTCCCAGATTCTCCAGTCTCTTGTCCAGATCCAATTTCTCGCCTATTATTCCACCAACCACTATGCTTGCAAGTACAACAATCAGATTGTTCATTTCAAAGGCTCCCATAATTCCTATGATAACAACCGCAAGAGCCATTCCATCCATGATTGTGCTGGTATACTGCTCCTTGATTCCCTTTCTCAGAAAAACTCCCAAAAGCGCACCTGCAACTACCGCTATACTGTTGACAATAGTCCCCATCATAATTATCACCTACCCATTTTTTTGTCTGCTATACTAAATGATAACGCAAAATCCTAAAATTATCCAGAAAAAAATGGGAAATCGAATCATCGGTTCCCCATTTTTCCAAATCTACCGTTCAATAAAGCTCTCAGTCCATTCTGGCATTGGAGGATTTGTGCCCTCCCTTATCATTTCCTGCCACTTCTCATCTGTTAGCCTTTCCTGTGATACGAACTCATAAAAGCTCATAACAGCTCCCCTTGTCAGGTAAAGTTTCCCATCGATTGGTGCCAGCACGTATATTTCATATGCCGGTCCCACGCCAGCCTCCATCACACCATCCCTTCCGATTGTGTGATAGTCAGAGATTACAGCCATGTTCTTGTCTGTCTCAGATGTAATTTCATGCCATCTGGTTCCCTCACCTGTAAAGGAGCTTGTCAAATCCTCCAAAATCCCTCCATATATTTTAAGCCTGTCATGTTCCTCCTGGGTCAAAGGGACTCCTTCAAGCTGCTTATTTGAGGCATCTATAAGAAAGTCAAGAAGCCACTGGAACCTTTCCAGCTTAACATCAATTTCCTCCACCTGCAGATCCCATTCCAGCAGATAGTCCCGAGTTTGGTTTGTCAACCATAAAAGTCTTTGGTATACGTCAAGGTTTGGCTCCACATAACCTTTAATCTCAACGTATTCCGCCCCTCCCATTTCAGCGCCGGAGGGCTTTCCGTAAAGTACAGTATCATGCTTAAGCTCAGCCCAGGACCCAAGTGCAGTGTTAAGGTTCTTGTCCTCCCAAGCCTGATTTTTCATAAATGTAGGCATGGTGGCATCCGCTGGCCCTAGAAGACCATCAAGGACCCACATCCATCCGGTGTATAGGTTTCTTTTCCAATCCACCTCAGTATAAAGGGAGAATTCCTCCCTGAGTCTTCCCATTTCAACTGGATACTTATCCCACTGCTGGTTCTCCGGCTTTTGGAGCTGAATCTCCTTGGCTCTGTCAGAACCCAGCACCGCCATTACATCAAGCCCTGAAGGGATTGGCCTAAGTATTGGATATACCAGTTCCTGAATGATCTGGGAATCAAAGACATACCTCTGGCCCATAAACCTGAACTGCTTGTCTACAGGGGTGTTTGTTGATATATACCTTCCCACAATCCTGGGCTCTGGAAATTCCTCAGCCCTTTCGTAGAATTTGTCAAGAAGGGTTGGATTTGAGTAATCATCATATTCTGCACCCTTACCATAGATTTCATCTATTGCACCGGAATAATCAGCAATGCCCAAATCGTCTGAGGAGCCTACAAAGAAGTCTGTCGGTTCATATATCTTTTCCCATTTTTGGAGAAGGTCTTCATCCTCCCAAATCATCCTGGTGATCATAATACCCTGAAGGGTCTGCTCCTGGTTTCTTACATCCTCGCTCTCATAAAGAGGAAATGGAACCTGTCCGTACCACATCATGGCCAGGAAGTATCTCTCAAGGTCCTCTGACCGTGTGTAATGACCTCTGGGTACATACTGGCTGTAGTCCATCTGAAAAGGGAAAATGGCAGAATCGGTAAAGCCAGCCTTATCCTCTATAAGGGCAAGCTCCCTTGATGCCATTTCCAATGACTCAGCAGGAATCCCATCTGGCAACTCATTCTCCAACAGCAGCTGGGCAACAGTAAAATATGAAATGTTCTTTCCCTGAGCCACCTTCAGCTCCCCTTCATCCAGACCTTCATAGGCTGCTATGGATTTAAGGAGCATCTCTTCAGTGAGCTCCTCGGTCAATTGAAGGAGCTTTTCATTTTCAAGTGTCCTTAAAAGATAATCATAGAATATATGATAGGTGTGTAGCACAGAATCCGTTGTGATAAAATTGGGCACTTTCTGATACTCATTCAGCTCATAAACATAGAAGAGCTGCGCCTGGTCCGATGGTGATACAAAGAACCTGTTTTGCAACAGCATTTCCTTCTGGGCAGCTGACAATTCTGGGAAATCAGACATATTTAAGACATTTGAAAAATCGGTCTCCGGTACTATGTCCTCAGGTCCCCCGGGCTGCTCCTCTGGCTGCTGGGCGGTCTCATCCACTTCAGATGGCTCCTGGGGAACCTTTTCATCCACCATTCCCCTGCAACCTGTAAATATCAACATAAGAGCTAGAAAATATGAAAGCATTACAACACTATTCTTCCTTTTCATGGTACTCCCTCCATTCCAATCCCTCTTCCGCCTCTTCAACAAAATACCTTGTATTAACCAAATCCTCACCTATTATTGCGTGCAGCTGATCATTGAATATGAAGACCTTCTGGATGGACTTGACAGCATCGGTCTCCTTATATCCTTCAAAGCCAAACTCCCTCCATTTGTAGCTGTTGAGGACCTGAGTTCCATCCTCCAGATACTCCACGCTAACAACCTCCATAATCCGGTCCTTATCAAGGTCAAAAAGGATATAGTCCTCAAATGGCCTTGACAGTCGCGAGCCCCTCCACTTGGGAACCAGGTCTTCACCATTGAAATTATAAAAGAAGGGTCGTTTTGCCATCACCGGATGCAACGGGGACTCCTTGTATACCCCTATGGAAATCTCATCCAGGCCATCACCATCCACATCCCCCACCATGAGCTTCCACGGGTTCAGGTCTGATATGTCCTTTCTGAAGACTTCTCTCTTGCCACTCCTGGTGTCATATATTATCAGATCCTTCAGATACTCCTTACCATCCTCTCCCGTCAGGACTACCAGAAACTCCCCCTCACCGGTCAGGTCACCTCTGGCATGGAACAGGGCCTTATCCTGTCTGCATCCTGTTAGAAGAAGCATTAGGACCGTAAGGATCAATATTGACATGTGTCCTAGCAGCTTCATTCTTCCACCTCACTTGTGTATCTGACTAAAGTATAACAATATGGTCCCCTACATAGTTTACGATAAAGTAACAATGTGTTGACAAAAAAGTTAAACCACCGTCTCATGACGATGGCACATATCACTTGCCTATTCCCAGTTCCCTGGCATAGTAGAAGAGGTATTGCTGGGCATAGCCTGCAAGCTTTCCAAATATTCTTTCGCCTGATTCCTCCAGCTCTCTCCTCTTTGCGGGTCTCTTGAAATAGAAGTGCTCCATGACCCTCTTGACCCAAACGTCCACTGGAAATGCCTCTGACTTGTCATAGGCAAAAAGCAGGATGCATCCGCTTACCTTTGGACCTACACCTGGAAGGGTTGTTAGAATGTCAACCGCATCTCCATAATCTGTGTCATAGATGCAAAGGGTGTCAAACTCGCCCTCTGCAATTCTTCTGCTGACCTCTCTTATCCTGTCTCCCCTAAAGCCCACTCTGTAATTCTCCATTATATACTGGGTGCTTTTTGATGCCAGCTTCTCCGGCTCTGGAAAGCTATAGTAATCTCTTCCTCTGTAGGTTCCGACATAATCCCCAAGGTCATTGGAGATTGCCTCCACTGCATTCTTGATTCTGGGTATCTGGTTGTTTGCAGAAATGATGAAGGAAATAATGGTTTCATAGGGATCCTGGTTAAGCAATCTCAATCCTTCCCCGAACTGGATAGCCTCCTTGAGGATCGGATCTCTTGAAAGCTCCCTCTTTATTTCACCGTAGTCCCTGTCCAGATCAAAATAGTTGTGCCAGTATTCTCTCCAGCTTTTTTCATCAGCTCCATTGACAATTATCCTGACCCCATCCTTCAGGATGTTGATCAGTCTGCCTCCTGCTACTGTTGTATAGCTTCCGTCATCTTCCTTGTGCCACCTGAAGCACTGGCCGTTCTCGAATATATGTGTAGGATTGAAGTCCTTCAATCCATGAATTACTAGCCTGTTTTCAGACCCCTCTATTGTGTAGTCCATTATTTGTCTCCTTAGATTTGTTTTGCTTTATTATACTACATTTATATAACAACTCTCAATTCTCAGTTCACATTTCATACCCTGTCAATGAATGATCTAACCAGGACAATGGCTATCGCCATGGGTAATTTTCAAAATCCAAGAAGTAAAATGGATAGAGGTTAAAGATGCCAGGCGGAAAGGGGAAGCGAAAAGTACAAACAAGAGGCAAGGATTTCTCCTTGCCTCCTAATTTATAATTATGTTATTTTACAGCTTGGGGCTGATTAGTACCATCCTCTAAGCTTCATAACATCAGCAACCTTCTTGACTGAGTGCATGTAAGCTGATCTTCTCATTGGTACATTGTATTCTTCCTTGATCTTCCAAAGTGCGTTGAAGGCATTAACCATAGCGATCTCTTCCTTCTCCTCAACTTCCTTCTCGTTCCAGTAGTATCCGTAAAGGTTCTGTACCCACTCGAAGTATGAAACTGTTACTCCACCTGCATTTGCAAGGATGTCAGGAGCAACTACGATACCCTTCTTCTCAAGTATTTCGTCAGCTTCTGGTGTTATTGGACCATTTGCTGCTTCAATTACCAATTTAGCCTTTATCTTGTCTGCATTGTGAAGAGTTATTGCATTTTCAAGAGCAGCAGGTACCATTATGTCAACGTCAAGCTCCCAGAACTCGTCAAGTGTGATCATCTTTGCTTTTGGATAGTTTGCAATTGTCTTGTGCTCTGCTTGGTAAGCAGCAAGGTCAGCATAGTCAAGTCCATCTTCATTGTAGATTGCGAATGTACCGATTTCCCTGTTCCACTCACCTATTGCAATGATATTTCCACCTTGTCTCTCAATATTCTTAACTGAGAAGCTTCCAACATTTCCAAATCCCTGGATTGCAATCTTTGCTTCCTTGATATCGATACCAAGCTTCTTGGCTGCCTCTCTGGTTACTACGGCAACTCCAAATCCAGTAGCTTCGTTTCTTCCAAGTGAACCGCCCCACTCAACTGGCTTACCTGTAATAACTCCAGTGTTCATAGTTCCAGTCAGCTTGCAATACTCGTCAACCATCCAAGCCATTATCTGACCATTGGTGTTAACATCTGGTGCAGGGATATCTATTTTCTCGCCTAAGTACTTGTAAAGGCCTTGGATATATCCTCTTGACAGTCTCTCAAGCTCTCCTTGTGAAAGAGTTGATGGGTCAACAGTTATTCCACCTTTACCTCCACCATAAGGGATTCCTGTTACACAACACTTGAATGTCATCCATACTGAAAGTGCTTTTACTTCATCAGGGTTTACATCGGGATGAAAACGTATTCCACCTTTGCCTGGTCCAACAGCGTCACTGTGCATTGATCTGTAGCCTTTAAATACCTTTACTGAACCGTCATCCATCTTAACTGGAATGGAAATCTCAATAAATCTCTTTGGCTCTTTTAGAAGCTCGTACACAGATTCTCCGTAACCCAATGCCTCACAAGCATCTTTTACCTGTTTCTGAGCACTTTCCAACGGATTTAGTATTTCTTTTGACATGGTAAAACTACCCCCTTTAATTTAGCTGTGAAAAAAACTCACAATAACTATTAATCTCGATAAAATTATATCATACCGCCCAAGGTCTGGCAACCTTAAAACAAAAGGAGCATTTTCCTTTTGTCTAAGGGCGGACAGCTATAATTCAATCGAGATCATCCTGCTCTACTTTTCAGTTGACGCCTTAAGAAAGTATGAAAGAATAAACAAACTTTCGTTTAGTCTTACATTCTCTATGATCATGTTCTCAGGTACATTGATGTCTGTGGGCGCAAAATTCCAAATTCCTCTTACTCCAGCCTTCACATAGATATCAGCTACGGCCTGCGCGCTTTCCTTTGGCGTGGTTATGATACCTATCTCCACGTTGTTGTCCTTGATGAACTCCTCAATGTTTTCCATATCCCTGATTTCAATATCACGGATTTTTAGACCAATTACTCTAGGATTTCTGTCAAACATGGAAAGAACTCTAAAACCTGCATCCTCGAAGCCTCTGTAATTGGCTATTGCCTGTCCAAGGTTTCCAGCACCAACAATAACCGCGTTGTATTTCTGGTCCAGTCCCAGTATCTTGCCAAGCTCCCTTTGAAGGTCCTCAACATTGTATCCGTATCCCTGCTGTCCGAAACCACCGAAATTATTCAGGTCCTGCCTGATCTGCGAAGCAGTAAAACCCGTCAATACGCTTAGCTCCTGTGAGGATATCCTGCTGATTCCCTTATCCATAAGGTCACTGAGATAACGATGATACTTGGGTAATCTTCTTATAACCGTTAATGATACCTTATTATCTTTGCCCAATAAACTCACCACCCATCTTGAATTCTGGGATAATTATATCATTGACAAAAGCATATGTCAATTTATTCACAGGCCTTTAACAATCTTTTTTGTCTCCCCTGAAGCCATTGATTTAACTTTTAAAGAGATGTTTTTTCTGTTAGAATGGTCATAGGAATCATGGAGGGATAAAAATGCCAGTACTAACAGCTAACCATATATATAAAACCTATGTTGTCGACCCAATCCTTGAGGATATCAGCTTCCATGTGGAAATTGGGGATAAAATCGGTGTTCTGGGCCTGAACGGAACTGGAAAGACAACACTTTTTCAGATACTCTCAGGAAAGCTTCCTATGGACCAGGGACAGGTTCAGGTGCAGCGTGGAACAAGAATTGGATATCTTGAGCAGCATACAAAAATAGACAGCAGGCTAAATGTTTTCGAGGAATGCCTGACGGTTTTTGAAGACCTTATAATTATGGAGAACCGCTTAAGGGAAATGGAAATCGAGATTTCAAGGGCGGGTGAGAACGCGGATGAAAATCTGGAGAGGCTCATGGATGAATACGGCCATATGCTGGAGGAGTTTACTGCCCTTAAGGGCTATGGGTACAAGTCGGAAATTAGGGGGGTCCTCAAGGGTCTCGGTTTTGTTGAGGAGGATTTTGAAAGGCAAGTGGAAATCCTCAGCGGTGGACAGAAATCGAGATTGTCCCTTGCAAAGCTTCTATTGGAAAAACCGGACCTTCTTCTATTGGACGAACCTACTAACCATCTGGATATAGATGCCATCACCTGGCTGGAAAAGTTTCTAAGGGACTATAGGGGTTCAAGTCTTATCATTTCCCATGACAGGTACTTTCTGGACAATGTGGCAAACCGGATCTTCCACATGGAAAACAGGAGCCTCAGAAGCTACAATACTGATTATACAGGCTTTATGGTACAAAGGAAAAAGGAACTGGAAATAATGAAACGTCAATATGAAAACCAGCAAAGGGAAGTAAAGCGGCAGGAGGAGATTATCCAGAGATTTATGAACTATGGCGGTGAAAGGTATGTCAAGCAGGCTCGCAGCCGTCAGAAGATGCTGGATAAGATCAAGCTGTTGCCAAAGCTTAATGAATCGAAGAAGGCATCCTTCCATTTTGATCCTGAAACCAGATCTGGAAGGGACGTGCTCCATGCAGAGGGAATCTGCAAGAGTTTTGGCGACCTTAAGCTACTTAAGGATATCTCACTTGACATCTACAGGGGAGAAAAGGTCGGTCTTATAGGTGCAAATGGAATCGGCAAGACAACCCTTTTCAGAATACTGCTTGGACAGGTTGAGTTGGACGAGGGCTTTGTAAAGCTCGGTCAGCATGTATACCCAGGCTATTTCGACCAGGAGATGAGTGACCTTAGTCTCGATAAGACAGTTCTGGATGAAATCTGGGATGAATATCCTCTCCTTGACCATTATCAGATACGGACCTACCTTAGCCAATTTCTTTTTGTAGGTGATGATATTTTCAAGGAGATAAACGAGCTCAGCGGCGGAGAAAAGGCAAGGGTTGCCCTTCTGAAACTTATGCTTTCAAAGTCAAACTTCCTTCTTATGGATGAGCCCACAAACCATCTGGATATTGACTCCAAGGAGGTCCTTGAGGATGCTCTGAAAAACTACTCCGGAACTATTTTTGTTATATCACACGACAGATACTTCCTGAATCAGGTTACCACTAAGCTATTGGAGCTGACTGAAGAGGGTGTAACCGAATTTATGGGCAACTACGATTATTATGTAGAGAAAAAGGCCTTCCTCTCACTGGACTTGGAGGAGGAGGAAGAGGAGAAAACCAAAACTCAGCTCAAGCAGGAAAAAAGGAAGGAAAAGGAAGAGCTTCGAAGGGAGAGGGAAAGAAAAAAGACCATCAATAAGCTGGAGGAAGATATCTCAAGACTAGAGGAAAAAATTGAAAGGATAGATGAAAAGCTTTCCGACCCTGAGATATATAACAACCATCAGGAGGTACTTAAGCTTTCCAAGGACAGGGACGATCTTCACAAGATGCTGGAGGTGATTTATGCACAGTGGATGGAGTTTGGAGAGTAATCATTACAACATATCCACATTGTCCACAGGTTTACACCTAGTTATCCACTGTATATCAGTAACTTTCCTTCTTTTTCCCACATTATCCACAGGCAAATGAAAAACCATCCCCATATGTTGTGGACATCCTGGGGATGGTTTTTAGTCTAGAAACCCTAGATTGGGCATTACCTTCATGTTAAGGTCCGAGACCTTGCCGTTGATGAAATTATAGTAGCCTGCGGAACCAATCATAGCAGCATTGTCTGTGCATAACTGAATGGATGGATAAAAGATATCCACATTCTCTTTCCTCCCTCGATTCTCCATCATTTCCCTTAAGCCCTTATTGGCGGCAACTCCTCCGGCAATTACTATCCTGTCCCTTCCGGTTTCCCTTGCCAGCCTAAAGGATTTTTCCACCATTACCTCAAGAACCGACTGCTGAAAGCTTGCAGCCACATCTGCTACAACAGGCTCCTCATCCTTCTGCTTCAACTGGTTCAGGTAGTTAAGAACTGCAGTTTTAAGCCCACTGAAGCTGAAATCATAGCTGTCATCCTCCAAAAACACCCTTGGAAAATCTATTGCAGACCCATCTCCATCCATGGCCAACCTGTCGATGAATGGCCCGCCGGGATATGGCAGACCCAATGCCCTTGCAACCTTGTCAAAGGCCTCTCCAGCCGCATCGTCCCTGGTCCTTCCATAAAGCTTGTAGCTGCTGTAATCAAGAACGTCAATAAGATATGAATGACCTCCTGACACTATAAGGCAGGTAAAGGGTGGCTCAAGGTCCTTGTGCTCAATATAGTTGGCACAGATATGTCCTTCTATGTGGTTAACTCCAACTATGGGGATATCAAGTCCATATGCCATTGCCTTAGCCGTTGACAGTCCCACCAGAAGAGCACCCACAAGTCCTGGACCCTGAGTTACACTTATGAAGTCTATATCCTCAAAGCCGACCTGGGCCTTATCCAGGGCTTCCTGAACTATTACATCTATCCCCTCGATGTGCTTTCTGGATGCAATCTCAGGCACCACACCTCCGTATTCCCTGTGAATTTCTATCTGTGAGGAGATTATATTCGATAGTACCTCTCTCCCATCCCTAACGACTCCACAGGACGTCTCATCGCAGGATGTCTCTATTGCCAATGTTAACATCATATTCACCTCAAGCTCTTCTTTCTCCACATTATTATTGCATCCTCATTGTTGTCGGAATAATAACCCGGCCTCTTGCCGGCATCCCTAAAACCATGCTTCCGGTAAAGATTTCTGGCCACCAAGTTGGATTCCCTGACTTCAAGGGTGATATCCGGTATCCCCGTCCTGTCACAATAATCCACGATTCCCATTACAAGGGCATCTCCAATCCCCTTGCCCCTGAACTCCTTCTTTACGGCAACATTGGTTATGTGCCCTTCATCAAGAATCTTCCACAATCCTCCATATCCCGTAACCTTGTTGTCGACCTCTGCCACAATGTAGACCGCAAGGACATTCTCAACAATCTCCTTCTGAAAGGATTCTCTGGACCATGGCGTACTAAAGGAAGCCTTCTCAATTTCCAATACATCATCGATGTCCTTCTCAGTCATTTCTCTCAATATGATTTTCATAATTACCTCATCTTTTTCTGCATTCTCTGAGCCTGGGAATCCCGCAGGTATTCAGGTGCCATTGTAAACATGTCATCAAACTGTCCACTTCTAAGCTTTATCATGCCTAGTCTGCAGACGCTGGCAGCTCGGCTTAGGTTTAGGCTGCCCGGTGCAAATAGTGCCTTATTTCCCAGACCTTCATTAAACTCATTTTTATATCTGACCGCTCCGTCTCCAACCAGTATTGCCTTGTCATGGTCCCTGTTGATTATATGGATCAGTTCCTCCACAGGTAGGGCATCAGGCTTGAGCACTGGAATCCACCGATCGTTTTCCATGGTGTATATTGCAGTAAAGACCCTGTCCCTTCTGGCATCCATCATTGGGACAACAATTTCATGTCCGTACATGTTATCGGCCAAAACCTCCAAGGAGGATACCCCAACGATGGGTTTGTCAGTTACATGGGCGAAACCCTTTGCTGTTGCAAGGCCTATCCTAAGGCCTGTAAATGACCCTGGTCCCTTTGATACCGCAAATCCATCCATATCCCTTATCTTCATCCCCAGATTATCCATCAGCTCGCCTATCATGGGCACAAGTGCCTCTGAATGACTCATATCAAGGCTTAGGGAAAACTCTCCAAGCAATGTTTCATCCTCCATAACGGCGCAGGTGGTCATCATTGTGGAGGTATCCAGTCCCAGTATTTTCATTTGATCAGCTCCTTAGCAAGAAACTCACTTCTATTTCCAAATGCTTTCAACTCAACAATTCTTTCATCGGGATTTTCTGTCCTGTAAATCCAAAGCTCAAGTCTGTCATCAGGAAGGTACTCCTGTATGTTTTCGGCCCATTCAATCAGACAGACTCCCTTTCCGTAGAAATAATCCTCTACCCCAAGATCATAAAGGTCTTCCCCATCATTAAGTCTGTACACGTCAAAATGATACAGGGGAAGTCTCCCTTGGTACTCATTTATTATTGTAAAGGTTGGGCTTGTGATGTAATCCTCCACTCCAAGTCCCAATCCAACGGACTTGCTTATAGTGGTCTTTCCGGCTCCAAGATCACCGTTTAGGCATATTACATCACCAGCTTCCACCAGCTCACCCAGTCTTTTGCCAAATGTATCTGTTTCTTCTATTCCCTTAAGCTCTATTCTCATGCTTTACCTTCCCATTTCTAACTACTGTTACCCAATCACGTCAATACTCAATTATACCAAATGAAAATCCACTAGACAAATATTTTGGGCAATATATTAGAAAAACCCTAGTTTTGGAGAATCTCACCAATTTCTTCCTTGGTTGATTTGAGGTCTTCCTCAAGACCTGCCAGTCTATTTTCAAGCTCCCGCACTATGTTTTCGATACTTCCATTTGCGTCCTCAACGTGGCTTATTGAGTCGTTTATTCTGGATTGAACGAACCAGTCTGCAATCAAACCATCCAGGAAGAAGTCTGCAAAGGAAGCGAAGGCTGAAATATTTACCTCTATGTCTGTAAACTCATTGACATCTGACAGCTCTTTCCTGAAGGCCTTCAGCTGGTGCTGGACCTGCCTGGCCCTTCTGTTTGCTTCATCTATTGCAGAATGCTTCGCAAGGTTTGAGACAAGTCCTCCCCCGAGCAGGTCCCAGGTACCCCAGCCTTTTGCAGAATCCAATTTCTCCCTTACACCCTCTAGTGATTCAAGAGTGGACCTGCCCGCTGCAATTGCCTCCTTGACTTCCTTGATGTCTACCTCCAGCTCATCAGCCCTGATCAGCCTTTCACCTAGGGCTTTCCCCTGAATTCCTCCAGACTCAATGAGGAGCTCTTCCTTTTCCTTAAGTAGCTGCTTATAATTGCCCTCAACGTCTCCAAATTGGGATAGAAGCATATCTGCCTCGGCCAGGTCCTTTTCAAGGTCCTGGATGTTTGTCTGGCATTCTTCATAGCTGGCCTTTGCCCGCAGGAGCTCCTCCTTTTCCTTTTCAAGGTACTCCTCCCTTTTTCCTGTTATTGATAGAAAAAGGGATTTTACTCCCGACTTCTCCAGATTTTCTACATCCTTAAGCTCCTTTTCATGCCGTTGGAGCAGGTCTCCTCTGGATTGTACGAGCTGGCTCAGCTCATCCTGCATTGCTTCTCTAAGAGATTTCAACTTGTTGTACTCCCTCAGTCTTTTTTTTATTTCAAATATCTCTTCATTCAACCTATCAAGCATACGACACCTCTCAATTGTATTTTTCAAAGCACCTACCTTCTAAGCTTAACACAGCACATTCTCAATTTCCATATGAGCCTTGAATTCCAACAAAAAACAAGGACTCCAGGTCCTTGTTCATGTTTTGCTATCTAGTTGTGAAGAAGGGGTGATACCTTCTTATAGAGCAAAATTGTTATGGCGGTCAGCATGCTTCCCTTCAGCAGGTTAAAAGGCACAATGGAGTATAGCATCATTGTTTTCAAGTCAACAATATTGCTGTTCACTGCAGTACCCATTTCAACCAGGCTCTCAATTGGCCACCCAAACAGCTTTGCATAGAACGGGAACATCACATAGTAGTTTGCCACTGTAATGACAATGGTCATCACAACTGTTCCAAGCAGTAGTCCTGCAACTGCCCTTCCAAATGTCTTCTTCTTGAAATATACAAATCCAGCGGTGTAGGCAAATGCACTTCCAACCACGAAGTTTGCCAGCTCACCGATTCCTCCGGTTGTGGTTCCTTCAATTACAAGATTAAGTACGTTCTTAAGCAATTGAATTATGACCCCAACCATTGGTCCCATTGCAAATGCCCCAATAAGTGACGGTAAATCTGATATGTCGATCTTGATAAACGGTGGCGCAAGCCAAACCAGGGGTATCTCGAAGAACATCAATATAAAGGAGATCACTCCCAATACCGATATCTTAACCATCATTCTGGTGTTCCATGCTTCCTTGCTAAGTGTATACATAATATCCCTCCATGTTTTTTTATTACTTCGGGAATATAAAAAGCCCCAAAGCAATCTTCGGGGCATAAATACTAAAGATAATATCATCTTCTTCCATCCAGACTTTAACTGTCGGCTCTGGAATCTAACCAGATCAACCTTTCGGCTCGCGGGCTTTACCGCCGGTGAGGACTTGCACCTCGCCCTGAAGATATATCTACTATTATAATATCGAAGGTTATCTATTATGTCAAGCAGATTTTTTCAATCTTGATAATAAAATATCAAGATTGAACTCACAATTCACAGATCACAATTCACAATTACCTGATTTAACCAGGACATGGGTAACACTTTTGATTCAAGACATGGGTTACACATGTCCCTTCTTTTTATCTCTAGATGATAGGTAAAGTATAGAACGAAGATGAGGTCAAGTCAATTTCACCTATCAGAAAATCACTGAACCATACCTTTAGAGTGTGTTCATCTTCGTATGTTATTCCTACATGATATCCATAAAAAGCACTAGATATCCTTATCGGACGGTTCTCCCAGATTATGCAGCCTGTTTTGTTGACTTTTCTTCTTTCAAATCCATTTGGATACTCTATTTCGTCTATATAACCTGTGAATTTTCTAGGTGACACTGTGTATACAGTTGACGGTGTAACCATCCCTAGAGCTTCATGTGGCCTGATATTGTTGTAATCATATCGCCATTCATCCAACTGGTTTTGATAATACTGAACATCGCCCATTTTACTTTTCTGAATATCAGCTTTAAGGTCTCTGTGCATTCGCTCATGTGAGCCGTTCTGATAGGGTTTACCGGGTGCTATTCTATCTGGAAGTATTCCTAATGCCATCCATGTAGCTGAGAGCTTGCTTATTCCCAACGGACTGTTGTATGCAGCGAATGGACTTCCGTTGTCACTTCGGATTACCTTTGGTAACCCGTACTCTCTAAAGGCCCTTTCCATTACAGCTTTGACCGATGCCATGTCTTGACGCTCTGTCAATCTGATATCAAGGTTGTACCTACTTTTGAGATCCCTTATAGTCAATGGATTGCACCTTTTTATGTCTTCGCTCATCCACCAGCCTTTGTAATCTATAGTCCATACATCGTTTGGTTCTACTGGGTCTATCAGCCTATGGAGACTTTCCCTGTAGGTTGGTTCTGTATTGTGGACCCTTTTCTTCTTCAGAAGGTTTGCTTTACCCAAGATCCTGTAGACGCTACTTATTGATGGGGATTCACCAGGACCTTCCGTGTTTTCTATTATCTTTGCTATTTTCTTTGCTCCCCATGATGGATGCTGATGTCTTATTTGTATGATTTTTATTACTACATCTTCACTCAGCTCATTAGGGGATGAATGTGGTTTCTTGCTCTGATCGAAAAGCTCAGGCTTCCCCTGGTTCAGAAACCTTTCCTTCCACTTGTACCCAGTCTTTCTACTTATTCCGTATTCATCGCAGAGTTGGGTAAATGACATTTCTTCACTTAATGCTCTCAGGACAAATTCTTCTCGTTGATCCATAACGCTTCTCTCCCTCCAAGGCATCAGATGAACACTCCCTTACTCAAGTTTTCACCTGTAATTTTATTAGAAAGTGTTACCTATGTCTTGAAGTTTTTTGTTACCTATGTCCTGAACTCGTACCCCTAGGTCCAGCTTAAGGGTCTGAGATTCTTCCTTTCACTGAGGATGACCAGATAATTATCACTCGAGCGGTACTTTGCCAAGCGGTTCATATGAAAGAACGACTGAAAAATCCAGCAAGGATTTTGGAATGCCTTGATTCCTCCAAGCGAAGCGGCATAGGAATCAATGGAAAAAACGAGCTGATGATTTTTCTCGGACTTGAATCGAGAACTGCGGGCAAATACCTGAGAGTGAAAAAATACTTTCCACTTTCTTACTTCTTACCTATTACTTCTTAGATATTAACTCTTACTTCTTACCTAAAAAGCTAGATTCCTCGACAAGCTCGGAATGACAACTTCTTTCAATTGTTCATTATTCAATGTTCATTGACCAATGCTGGTTGCCCTATAGTCCCTTCACATCCTGAAGGCTCTCAGTGTAGTAATCATACACAACCTTGATGTATCCGTTCATCATATTGTTGACCTCCTCATCTCCAGTATCCACCAGAAGCGGTCTTCCCTGGAGTGAGAATATCTTGCTTCTTGGAGCTGCAACTATTATGTTCTTTTTGCCAACCTTCCTGATCACTTCAGCACTTATCTGTTGATTTCCCCGTCCAAAGATATATCCCTGCCCACCGATGACAGTGACGATGATCTTTGCAGGTTCATCCCCTATTGTGTCAAGAATCTGCTTTTCGTTGACATCAGAAGCCACAAGTTTCTTGTCCTTGATGATATCAATTCCAAGTAGTGTATTGGGAAGTCCAAGCTCCTCCATGATAGGCCTTATGGTTGTTCCTGAGCCCATGATGTAGTAGACTCCATCCCTCATCTCCTCGATTATCTTCTCGGCAATACCTGCGATGGCTTCCTTCTCATCGGCAAATCCACTGGATTTCTGAACCTGGGTTAGGTCGGGCATATGGGGGATCCTCATGTAGCCATAGAGCTTGGCGGTTACAACGCCCTCTCTGAAGGCCTCCTCATCAATGTCCATTACCTCGGCTTCCTTTGTTCCGATCTCCATGTCCTGAAGATAATTGAAGGCAATTTCTCCCGCTGCACCTGGATGATTGGCAAAAACCCCTGAATGGATCTTGACACCTGCCGGAATTCCAATGACAGGAACCTCCTCACCAATTGCATTATAGACATTTCTTGCTGTTCCATCTCCACCGGCAAAGATTATAAGGTCAACACCCTTTTCCACCATCATTCTGGCGGCCCTTTCCGTATCCTCAGGGGTGGTGTTCTCCTCCAGATGATTCAATACAAGAGGCTCAAAGCCTAGATTCCTCATTTCATTTTCACCCATGTCCCCTGGGAAGGTAAGAATTTCTAGCCTATCCTTAAGAGGCACGAGAGTCCTGAGTGCCTTTTCGGCTTTTCCGGGTGATTCAGGCTTTGCTCCCATCTTTCTTGCCATTTCAAGGACCTCCGGGCCGTCTGTCCCCTTTAATCCAACTCTTCCACCCATTCCTGCGATTGGGTTTACTATTACGCCAAGCTTCATCCTTCAGTCCTCCTATCCACTTATGTTCTTCATGCTCAGGGAAATTCTGCCCTTGTTCTTGTCAACCTGAATTATTCTTACCTTGACTATGTCCCCCACCTTGACAATCTCCTTGGGATGCTTGATAAACTTATCAGCAAGTTCAGATATGTGTACAAGCCCGTCCTGCTTAACACCTATATTCACAAATGCACCAAAATCAACAACATTTCTCACTGTTCCATTAAGCACCATATCAGGTGAAAGGTCCTCAAGCTTCAATATGTCCTCCCTTAGGAGCGGCTTTGGCATCTCATCCCTTGGGTCCCTGCCTGGTTTCTTAAGCTCCTTTATTATGTCCTCCAGGGTTGGAAGTCCAACCTGCAGCTTGTCTGAAAGTTCCTTAAGATTAATTGAATCCAGTTCCTTGCCCATAATGTCCTTGGCTATGTGGTATGACTCGGGATGGACTCCAGTGTTGTCCAGGGGATCCTTTCCACCTGGAATCCTTAAAAAACCTGCACATTGCTTAAAGGTTTTCTCTCCTAGCCCCTTCACCTTCAACAGCTGCTTTCTGCTGTTGAACTTTCCATTTTCCTCCCTGTGTGCAACAATACCATTGGCAACCTTTGTGGATATTCCAGATACGTATCTCAAAAGGGAGGGGCTTGCAGTATTAAGGTCTACGCCCACCCTGTTTACCGAGTCCTCAACCACAGCTGTCAATGCACCATCCAGCTTGCCCTGATTCAGGTCATGCTGGTACTGTCCAACTCCTATATGCTTTGGATCTATCTTCACAAGCTCAGCAAGAGGATCCTGAAGCCTTCTTCCTATTGATGCTGCACCCCTTACAGTTACATCGTGATCCGGAAAGTCCTTCTGACCGACCTCCGATGCGGAATAAACTGATGCCCCTGCCTCGTTTACGATTGCGTAGGCAACCTTTTGGGGAATCTCCTTCATCAGCTCTGCAACTACTGCCTCAGTCTCCCTTGATCCAGTCCCATTTCCAATGGAAATCAGCTCTACATTGTACTTCTCAATGAGAGCAGCCAAGGTCTTTTTTGTGGCTTCAATCTTCTTCTGTGGTTCAGTTGGAAACACCGTAGTATTATCCAGAAGCTTCCCGGTGTCATCCACAACCGCTACCTTGCAGCCTGTCCTGAAGCCAGGGTCGATTGCCAGAACCGTTTTGCCCTTTATGGGTGCCTGCATAAGCAGGGGTTCAAGATTCAGGGCAAACACCTTGATTGCCTCATCCTCTGCCCTCTCTGTAAGGTCATTTCTGATTTCCCTTTCTACTGATGGGTAAAGAAGCCTCTTGTAGCCATCCTGGATGGCGGAATCAACATACCCTGTGCATATGTTTGGAGGATTCTTAAGCAGCCTGTCCCTTATTATCTTGACGCCGTCATCCCCCTCTATGTGGAGAGAGGCCTTAAGTACCTTTTCCTTTTCCCCTCTGTTGATTGCAAGAACTCTATGATTTAGAACCTTGTTTACAGGCTCCTTGAAATCGTAATACATCTCATATACTGAATCCGCATCCTTCTCCACAGCCTCTGTCTGTATAAGGGCGTTTCTCCAAAGGTAGTTCTTCACTGACCTTCTGAAGTCCGGATCGTCTGCAATGTCCTCTGCAAGGATATCCATTGCTCCCTGAACGGCAGCCTCCCAGTCGGCAACCTCCTTCTCCTCATCAACAAAGGTGGTTGCAAGGGCAACCAGGTCCTTCTTGTCCATTCCCTGGAGCATAAGCTCCTTTGCCAAAGGCTCCAGTCCTTTCTCCTTTGCCATGGTGGCCCTGGTTCTTCTTTTGGGTCTGAAGGGTCTGTAAAGGTCGTCAACCCTCTGGAGGGTGTCGGAATTGAGTATTTCCTTCTCCAGCTCAGGAGTAAGCTTCTCCTGTTCGGCAACAAGTCTTATTACCTCCTCTTTCCTGGCCTCCAAATTTCTGAGGTAAACCAATCTGTTATGAAGATCCCTAAGTGTCACATCGGTCATTTCCCCTGTCTGTTCCTTCCTATACCTGGCGATAAAGGGAATTGTGTCCCCGGCATCAATCATCTGGATTACATTCTCTATGTGCTTTTTCTTAAGTTTAAGCTCTTCAGCCAACCTTGATACTATATCCATGTGAAACCAACCTTTCTAGACTTACTTTTGTGTAAAGGCCCTTCTACTGAAGGGCCTTTTGTTTCAAATATTCGTTGATGAAGTAGTCGATATCGCCATCCATTACACGGCTTACATCACCCACCTCTGCATCAGTCCTGTGATCCTTGACCATGCTGTAGGGATGGAATACGTAGGATCTGATCTGTGATCCCCATGCTATCTGGGAATAGGAGCCCTGAAGGTCCTCTATCTTTTCCTTGTTCTCCTCCTGCTGCAATTGTATCAGCTTAGCCTTGAGCATATTCATTGCCGTTGCCTTGTTTGAATGCTGGGACCTTTCCGACTGACACTGGACCACAATTCCAGTTGGGACATGTGTTATCCTTATGGCGGAGTCAGTTGTGTTTACGTGCTGTCCACCAGCACCTGAAGCCCTGTAGGTGTCAATTTTCAGATCCTTTTCACTGATTTCCACCTCAACATCATCATCCACCTCTGGATACACGTCAATGCTTGCAAAGGATGTATGCCTCTTCCCGGAGGAGTCGAAGGGGGAAATCCTCACAAGTCTGTGGACTCCCTTCTCACTTCGTAGATATCCGTATGCATTGAAGCCTTCTATTAGAAGTGTAACAGATTTTATTCCACCCTCGGTGTCCGCTTGAAGATCCAATGTTTCGACCCTGTACTCCTTGCCTTCTGCCCAACGTCTGTACATGCGCAAAAGCATTTCAGCCCAGTCCTGAGCCTCCAGACCGCCTGCACCTGAATGGATTGACAGTATGGCGCTCCTCTGATCAAACTCTCCGCTTAGGAGGGTTGCAATCTTGAACTTATCAGTTCGTCTTTCCAGAATATCGATGTTTTTCCGGACATCCTTGTAGTGGGAGAAGTCGTCCTCTTCAATTATAAGCTCAATCATGGTCTCCGTGTCCTCGATGTCCTCCATGAGCTTTTCATAAAGTTCAACTTCATTGTTAATGGCCTTTACTTCCTGCATTATCCCTTGAGCCCTTTTTACATCGTTCCAGAAGTCCTCCTTGTAGGATTCCTCCTGAAGCTCCTTTACCCTGCTTCTTAGTGTAGGCAGGTCAAAGTGAAACACCCAATTCTTTGACCGTCTCCTTTATCTCCGAAAGGCGGTCCCTGTCAAGATATATGCTCTCCACAATCTCACATCCCTTCTAATTTAACCAATTTACTGCTGTCTCGTAGGGTCTCCATGACACTTCTTGTACTTCTTTCCACTGCCACATGGGCAGGGGTCGTTTCTTCCTATCTTCTTCTCCTTGTTGACTACAGTCCTGTTTTCCTGCTGCTGACCTGGTGCCACTGCATTCACCGGTTGGGCAACCCTTTTTCTCTCAATGTTTTCATTCTTAACCACGTGATAGAGAAGTCCGACCGTATCCTCCCAAATGCTTCTTGTCATCTCCTCGAACATGTCAAAGCCCTCAATCTGATATGCCCTGACCGGATCCTGCTGCCCGTAGGCTCTAAGACCAATTCCCTGTCTAAGCTGATCCATTGCATCTATGTGGTCCATCCATTTCTTGTCAACAACCTGAAGGAGTACAACCCTTTCAATTTCTCTGAACTGGTCCTCTCCAAACTCGGATTC
The DNA here is from genome assembly GCF_046224405.1 of Gudongella ferriphila. Lineage (NCBI taxonomy): Bacteria > Bacillati > Bacillota > Tissierellia > Tissierellales > Tissierellaceae > Gudongella > Gudongella ferriphila. Next base: position 149,344 of record NZ_JBJXRK010000004.1, read on the forward strand.
CTTGACCTTGTAGGCCTCTTCCGCCTTTTTCATGATCCTATCTATCAAATCTTCCTTTGTCAGGGACTCAATGTCCATGCCGGTGAAGATTCCCTGCTTGAATCCAAACTGCTTCATCAGGTAGGTTTCAAGGCCTTCAAAATCCCACTGCTCCGGATACTTCTCGCCTCTGGTGTAAAGCTCAACATTATCCACAACCAGGCCCCTGACCATTTCCTGTATGTGGTCCTTGAGGTTTTCACCCTCCAGAACCTTCCTTCTCTCCCCATACATGATTTCTCTTTGCTTGTTCATTACATCGTCATACTGGAGGACATGCTTACGTATTGAGAAGTTGTTTCCCTCAACCTTCTTCTGTGCACCCTCGATTGTCTTTGTAAGGAGGGCATGCTCAAGGGGCTCGTCCTCAGGCATGTTCATGCCGTCGATTATTCCCTTGATCCTATCTCCTGCAAATAGCCTCATAAGGTCATCCTCAAGTGAGATGTAGAACCTGGAGCTTCCCGGGTCACCCTGACGTCCGGATCTACCCCTAAGCTGATTGTCAATACGTCGCGACTCGTGTCTTTCAGTTCCTATTATATGAAGTCCGCCAGCCTGGACCACCTTCTCGTGCTCGCTTCTGGTTTCCTCCTCATGCCTTTTCACAAGATCCTGGTAGACCTTTCTTGCTTCCTTTATCTCCTGGTCATCAGTATCAAAGAATCCATCCACATATGCCAGCACTTCCTCGTCATAGCCCTTTTTCTTCATTTCATCCTTGGCCATATGGTCCGGATTTCCTCCAAGGACGATGTCTGTACCTCTACCAGCCATGTTTGTTGCAATGGTGACAGATCCAAACCTACCTGCCTGTGCTACTATTTCAGCTTCCCTTTCATGCTGCTTTGCATTGAGGACCTCATGTTTGATTCCCTCTTTCTTAAGCATCTTTGAAAGAAGCTCTGATCTTTCAATAGTTATTGTACCAACCAGAATCGGCTGTCCCAGCTGGTGCTTTTCCTTAATTTCATCCACAACAGCCCTGAATTTCCCAGGTTCTGTCTTGTATACGCTGTCTGGGTTGTCAACCCTTACCACTGGCTTGTTTGTCGGGATCTCAACAACGTCCATGTTATAGATTTCCCTGAATTCCTCCTCTTCAGTCTTTGCAGTACCTGTCATACCGGAAAGCTTCTCATACATCCTGAAGTAATTCTGGAAGGTTATTGTTGCAAGGGTCTTGGATTCACTCCGTACATCCAGACCTTCCTTTGCTTCAATCGCCTGGTGAAGTCCGTTTGAGTACCTTCTTCCATACATGAGTCTCCCTGTGAACTCATCAACGATTATAACCTCGCCATCCTGCACAACATAGTCTATGTCCCTTTTCATTATGCTTCTTGCCTTAATTGCCTGGTTGATATGGTGTGCTATCTCCATGTTATCAACATCCGCCAGGTTTTCGATTCCGAAGAAGCTTTCTGCCTTAGCGGTTCCCTTGTCTGTAAGGGCAATGCTCTTGGCTTTTTCATCTATCAGGTAATCAACCGTCTCTTCCTTTATCTCCCTGTTGAAGGGGTCCGACTTGGTCTCCTCAGGATCAAGCTTCCTTGATGAAAGTGACCTTGCGAAGTTGTCCGCCATACCATAAAGGCTGGTGGACTTGTCTCCTTTTCCTGAAATTATCAGTGGTGTTCTTGCCTCATCAACAAGTATGGAGTCAACCTCGTCCACTATTGCATAGTAGAGATTTCTCTGAACCATCTCTTCCTTGTAGATGACCATGTTGTCCCTTAGGTAGTCAAATCCGAACTCGTTGTTTGTACCGTAGGTTATGTCCGCCTCGTAGGCTTCCTTCTTTTCCTTGTTGTTCATCCCATGCACCACGCAACCCACAGTCAGTCCAAGAAATTCAAAAACCTTGCCCATCCACTGTCTGTCACGCTTTGCAAGGTAGTCGTTCACAGTTATCACGTGGACTCCAAGCTCAGTTATGGCGTTAAGATATGCAGGCAATGTAGCTACAAGGGTCTTACCTTCACCTGTCTTCATCTCGGCTATACGACCCTGGTGAAGTATTATCCCACCGTAAATCTGCACAGGAAAGTGCTTCATTCCAAGAACCCTCCAGGATGCCTCCCTAACAACCGCAAAGGCCTCTGGCATTATTTCGTTAAGGCCTTCGCCGTTTCTGAATCTATCCTTGAACTCATTTGTCTTATTCTTAAGTGCCTCGTCACTAAGGCTCTGGATCTCCGTCTCCAGGGAAAGAATCTGCTCCACCGTTTTGTCAAGCTTCTTAAGCTCCCTTTCGCTATAGGTCCCGAAAACCTTGTCAAATAGTCCCATCAAAATCATCCTCTCAAAATTAACATCATTTAATTATACCATTTATCATTGAGAGTGCCAAATCAAAAAAGCAGGGCCTAGGCCCTGCTTGAAATCTCCATTATGTTAGTTGAAATCTGGTTCGATCAGACCGTAGTTTCCATCCTTTCTTTTATAAACAACTGATACTTCCTCAGTTTCAGCATCCATGTACACGAAGAAATTGTGTCTTAAAAGCTCCATCTGAAGTATTGCCTCTTCTGATGACATCGGCTTCAAACCGAATCTCTTTCTTCTTACCAGCTTAGGTTTGTCCTCTTCCTCTTCCTTGGTCAGTGAAGGTACATTGTCGAATCTAATGGTGTCATTGTTCCTGTACCTTTTCTGTAGTTTTGTCTTGTGCTTTCTTACCTGTCTCTCCAGGATATCAACAGTCTTGTCTATTGATGCGTACATATCATCACTGGATTCCTCTGCCCTTAGGATAGTGCCGGGAAGGTTTATGGTAACTTCTATGATCTTCCTGTTCTTTTCAGTGCTGAATGTAACGTTACCTGAGATATCAGATTGAAAATATTTTTCAAGCTTGCTCAGTTTCTTTTCCGTTACGTCCCTTAGTGCGTCAGTTACCTCCATGTTTTTTCCAGTATAGTTCATTTTCATAAACCCAGCTCCTTTCATGTAGTATAATCTCTTATACTATTTGTCTCTATTATACCCTCAGGGAGCCGGTGACTAAACACTGTTTTCCTGTCAGTATTTTCCATGCCTGCTTTTATCAGAAGTACAGCCTTGTGGATAACATTGCCCTATTTATGTGGATAAGTTGACAAGTCTCTGTGGATATTGTGGGCAACTCTGTGGAAAACGCAACATAATGGGCTTTATTTTGTGGATTACCCTCTTGATAATTTTTAAGCATTGGGGTAGAGTATAATGAAGAATATGTTGAAGGAGAATAGTCATGGTTATCAAGAAATACAAGATAGGAATGCGGACAATAAAAACTGCAATAGCAGTGTCAATAGGACTATTCATTGCCGAAGTATTTAATCTGCAAAGTCCCCTTTTTGTTGGTATAGGTGCCATACACGCCATGCAGGCAACGGTTTCGGAATCCTTTGAAACCGGCAAGAACCGGATCCTGGGTACTGTCATGGGTGGTATTGTTGCTGTCATTTTTGCATTGTACCTTCCCAGAAACCAAATTTTCATGGGCCTTGGAATTATCCTTGTCATCCATATACTTAATCTTGTTGGGTGGAAAAAAGCTATTTCTCTATCCGCAATAGTATTTATAGCTGTTTCCCTGAACCATGATTTTGAGATAATTCCCTATGCACTCAGCAGGATTCTGGATACTTTTGTGGGAATAGCCATAGGTGTCCTAGTAAATTACTTTGTGGCTGCACCAAGCAGCAATAAGATGTTTGAAAAGTACGCAGAGAGGATGATCCATGGAGCCAAGGATTATGCCTATAAGCTTGTCGTTGGACGTCACAAGGTGGACCTTAAGGATTTCAAGTCAGAACTGACCAAGATCGAAAAGATATTTGAGCTTATTCAAAGTGAAACTAAAATAAATCTTGTTAAGAAAAAGGGTCTACCGGAATCTGAAATTACCCTGAAGATAATATATGACGTTTACAGCGACCTTTCAGCCCTTCAGATGATGCAGCACATTGCCATCATCAGCCCGGACAATCTTGACCTTCTTGAAAGGCTCTATTCCTTCACTCCCATATGGGAGAAGAAGGCCATCATCGCTGAAAACGACATAATCTTCAACTATCATCTCCAGAGATTGCTGAAAAACCTTATCTATCTCCTGGACCATGAGAATTAATTTGCTTTAAATCAAAAACCACCTGAAGGTGGTTTTTTCATTGTTTTCTTCTCTTAAATCTCCTTATGTTCAATGTTCTCAAGAAAATTCTTTACAGGCTCCAAGGCGTAGTGGACGGTTCCGTCCTTAAATGGATCCTTCAATCCTGCCAGACGGACAAGCTCTGTAAATGCCATGCTTCCTCCCGCCTTGCATAGTTCCAGATAATCCTTCCAGGCCTCTTCCCTATCCTCCAGGCTCCTTCTCCAGAACTGGAATGCACAAACCTGAGCCAGACAATAGTCTATATAGTAGAAGGGGTTTGAGAATATGTGTCCCTGTCTCATCCAGTAGCCTCCGCTTTCAAGAAAGTCGTTGCCGCGGTAATCCTTAAATGGTAGGTACTTTCTTTCAAGCTCCCTCCATGTATCCTTCCTCTCCTTTGGTGTCATACCAGGATTTTCATACACCAGGTGCTGAAACTCGTCCACGGTCACACCATAGGGCAGAAAGCTCACAGCACCATCAAGGTGACTGTACTTGTACTTGTCCACACCCTCTCCAAAGAAGTTTTCCATCCATGGCCAGGTTAAAAACTCCATGCTCATGGAGTGGATTTCACAGGCTTCAAGGGTTGGAAACTTGTATTCTGGAAGCTCGTGGTCCATGCTCATATAGGTTTGGAAGGCATGCCCCGCCTCATGGGTAAGCACGTCTATGTCGCCGCTCGTTCCATTGAAGTTTGAAAAGATAAAGGGTGCATTGTAATCTGGAATTACAGTACAGTAGCCTCCGCTCCTTTTTCCCTCCTTGGATAGAAGGTCCAGAAGGTCCCGCTGGACCATGAAATTGAAAAATTCTCCTGTTTCCCTTGAAAGCTCATTGTACATTCTAATTCCATTCTGGAGGATCCATTCGGGACCTCCCTTGGGGTTGGCATTGCCGCTTAAAAACTGAAGTGGTTCATCGTAATAATAAAGCTCATCAAGCCCCAATCGTCTCTTCTGTCTTTCCTTCAACTCCCCTACAACAGGGACCACACTCCCTAGAACCTGATTTCTGAAGTTCTCCACCATCCTATGGTCATAATCCGACCTGGACATTCTGTCATAGCCCATCTGTACAAAAGTCCCATATCCAAGCTTCCTTGCCATTTTGTCCCTGACCTTTACCAGCTGGTCATATATTCCCCCGATCTCCTCCTCCTTCTCCTCAAAGTATGAGGTGTAGGCCTCATAGGCCCTCTTTCTCATTTCCCTGTCGGGAGATTCCATAAAGGGTCGCAGCTGGCTGAGATTTCTTGTCTTTCCTTCAAATTGGATTGCAGCAGCTGCCACAAGCTTGTCATACCTTGTGGATAGCTTGTTTTCCATAACAAGATCATCCATAATCTCCTCGCTGAAGGTTTTTATCTGAAGGTGGGCAAGTCTGAAAAGCTGCTCACCCCACTTTTGTGAAAGCTCCTCCTTGAAAGGAGACTGGACAAGGGCACTGTAAAACTTTGTGACCATATTTGTATACCTTGGGGAGTTTTCATCCATAAACTCCTGTTCCTTTTCATAGTACTGGTCCCTTGTGTCAATGGAATGCCTTATGCTTACCAGTGTGTACATGGTCTCAAATCGGTTTCTTATATCTGTTATCCTCTTGATCACCTCACTTTGTTCCTGTGGTCCCTCCGCTAGCTTGAACCTTTCAAGAAGGTTCCCTATCTCCTTTTCCATCCCCTCCAGGTCAGGTCGTTCATATCTGTAATCTCCAAATTTCATCTATGCACCTCCGTTATTTTTCCTAATTACAATATACCAGAATCCCGGTTGACATTACCAGCGAATGTTTTCACTTGCCCTAAGGTAAATTGAACATTTCTGTAAATATTTCAGAATTGTTTTGATTTCACCCCCTTTATTGTATATGTGATTCTCTTAGGGTATAATGTTTTAAGAATTATTAAGGAGGATTTTATGCATACAAAGGAATATGATAGACTTCAGCTCCTTGAAAGCAAGGCGACTGAGAAGCTTATAAAATACATCAACAAGCAGGATGAAATTAAATACATCTACGACAGGATGCTGGGATTGCATCCATTCTTGCAGGAGGAAAGCGCAAAGCTTCCATTTAACATATGGCTTTGCTGCGATTACAGGGACAAGGAAGGCATGACCTTTGGCGAGAGGCTGATTCTCGAGGATGACTCCCTTTCTGAAGATGAGATTGAAATACTAAGGGAGAAATCGGCATCATATGTTTCCCTGTTCCAGATCAAGGAATTCCAGGAGCCATACGTTGTTGTATCCGATGTTTTGACCGGGGAGGAGCACAGACTGCTTGAGCCCCAGGTTTCCTATGTCCTGAAGGAGGGAGACTACCTCCTGTCCAGATTGGGAACGGTTCTTGGGAACAGCAGGATGATTGGCGAGGTGAGCTTTGTTCCTAAATCTGTTATCCACTCATTTATCAGAATCCTGATTAAGGACTTCAACAAGCTTGACCAGGAAAGGCGGTCAGAAGGCACGAAGATCTATCTGAAAAATGATGCCCTTAAAATCTATGATCTTTTTTACCAAAGCGCCTACAAATTTTTTGATCCCCAGAACGAGGACCTGATTCCAATTTACCAGGAGCTGGATGAATTTGAGGAGTATCTCTCAACAAAGAAAAGCTCTACCCAGATAGAAAAGCATCTGACAAATATGATTGAGCTCTATGAATACTACCTGAGCGAGGAAGGATACAGCTTCAAGGATCTTGACAAGATTTCGGTGAAGGATATGCTTGGAGACGCCATATACGAGAAATTCATCACATCAGGTCTTGTATTCAACAGCTATATCAATACCCTCAAGGTTTACTTGAGCTACAAGTCAAGGATTTCAAGCAAGTACAAGGATGCCCATGAGGAAATCCTTCAAATCAGCAAGGAGAGATTTCATTATCTGAAGGAAATAATCAGGAGAAACTCCCTGGCACAGGTAGATCCTCTACTTTCCCTGCAGTTAAGGGACCAGGAATCGGAGGATGTTAAAAGCTACTTGAATGATTTTGACAGATTCCTTCTCTACGTATTTGACTATCCACTTGCTCTTACGGAGAAAAGGCAGCATGTTAAAAAGGCGGACCAGGACAACATAATGGATTTTCTCGAAGGAGATTATCCCCTTTATTTCAGCAGGCCGGGACAGATGAAGACGCCAATAGTTCATTTCTTTTTTCATATGGGGCTTAGACTGAAGCTTCTAAAAATAAGAAAAAACATACTTTCTGTTACTGCCAATGCCTCTGAGTACCTTAGCATGTCCAGAGAAGACCAGTACACCCTCCACCTGAGAGGGTTTTGGAGTCAGGAAACCCTTAAGGTACTACTTCAAGGGGATTCAAGAAGCTCCAAGCAGATGATGAAGCTGCTTCTCAATTTTGTCAAGGATCTTAAGGAAGGCCCTGTACTCAGCAATTACCTTGCTGATCTGGACGCTTCAGGCGAGGATGACCTGTATTTGTTGGTAAGATACATGACATTTATGGGTATATTAACAAATAGGGGCTTTGATAAGCTTGTATCAATGACTTCAACTGGCAGGGTTGTGGCTGCACACCTTGAGGAATGGAGCAAGCCCAGAAAAAATATTGTCATTAACATTGGCCAATACACTAAAGGCAACAAGGAGGAAGGCTATGGAGAATCTAAAGCGGGAGGACTTGACGAGATTTAAATTCCTCTCAGGCACTGAAATTTCACCGGACGGAAGAACCTGTGGCTTCGTCTTGCACACTGCGGATGAAGAGGAAAACAAGTACCTATCAAACATCTACCTATGGGACGAGATAGATGGCACAAGACAGCTTACTGCTTCTGACTCAGAAGGTTCCTTCATATGGAAGGGAAGGGACAGGATACTTTTCTCCTCCCTCAGGGACAAGAATGACAAGGAGAAAAAGGACAAGGGATATCCCATCACAAGCTTCTATGAAATCTCCACCAGGGGAGGAGAGGCAAAAAAAGCTTTTCAGGTCTATCTGAACGTTTCAAAAATAGAGCATATAAGGGACACCAAATACCTTCTATTGGGCTCCTTCGACAGAAGACTGGGTGAAATCCAGGGACTTGATGAGAAAAAGATAGAAGAGAAAATTGAAGAGATGAAGAAGGAGAACGAATTCCAGGTCCTGGATGAAATACCCTACTGGTCCGATGGCGGAGACTATACAAACAAAAATAGAACCAGGTGCTACATATTTGACAGCAGCACAGAAGGGCTAACCCCCATAACGGATGAGTTCACCAATGTTGAAAGCATTTCCGTGCATCCTTCCAAGGAGAAGGCCTTGCTTGTGACATCCTCATACACAGACAAGATGAGCTCCTACAATCAGATCTATCAGCTCGACCTTATGAGCGGGAGCTGTGAAAAAATTTCTCCCATATCGGATTTCAACTACTACTATGCAGACTATATTGACGATAGGATCATTTTTGCCGGAACAGACATGGCGGAATATGGAGTAAATGAGAATCCCCGTATTTTCGTAACAGAGGATGAAGGTCTAACCTATGTCCGAATTGCAGAACCCGACCTATCCCTGTGGAGCTCAGTGAATTCAGACTGCAGGTATGGCTCAGGCAGAGGCTTCAAGGTTGCTGGCAATCATCTTTACTTCCTTAGTACAAAGGAATACAGCTGTCACCTGTACCGGATCTCCCTGGATGGGCAATTGGAGCAAATATCCACGGAGGAAGGGTCCGTGGACGACTTCGATGTCATGGATGACACCATATACTTTATTGGCATGAGAGATCTCTACCTTCAGGAACTGTATGGGCTGGATCATCAGGAGCAGAGATTGACAAGCTTCAACGATTGGGTGGTTCAGGACAGAAAGCTTTCAACCCCCATGGTTCTTTCATTCAACAACGGGGAAACAAGCCTAACGGGATGGATTCTTAAGCCTGTTGACTTTGACAAGCACAGAAAATACCCTGCCATCCTTCATATCCATGGAGGACCAAAGACCGTATTTGGTGGGGTATTCCACCATGAAATGCAGCTTTGGGCGAATCTTGGCTACTTTGTCTTATACATGAATCCAAGGGGTAGTGACGGCTATGGAAATGAATTCTCTGATATTCGCGGCAAATATGGACTCATGGACTACGAAGACATCATGCTATTTACAGACAAGGTCCTGGAGACCTGTCCGTCCATAGACCGGGAAAACCTGGGTGTGACAGGAGGCTCATACGGAGGGTACATGACCAACTGGATCATCGGTCACACCAAGAGATTCAAGGCGGCAGTGTCCCAAAGGAGCATTTCAAACTGGTTCTCTTTCTTTGGAACCTCAGATATAGGATATTATTTTGCAGCTGACCAGGTTGGGGCCACTCCCTGGAAGGACTATTCATCACTTTGGGACAATTCACCCCTTAAGTACGCTGACCAGGTTGAGACTCCTACCCTATTCATACATTCAGACAAGGACTATCGCTGCTGGATTCCGGAGGGACTTCAGATGTATACCGCCCTTAAGTACCATGGGGTCGATTCAAGGATGGTTGTTTTCAAGAATGAAAGCCATGGACTTTCAAGAGGTGGAAGACCTCAGGGAAGAATTCGCAGACTGAAGGAGATAACAGATTGGTTCGATAGGCATTTGGATAAGTAAGGTACAGCTTTCAAGGCAGGTGATTTTATGGAAAACAACATAAAAAAATACATGAAGAAACGTTCTGTGATTTTCCTGGATCAGCTGGCTTACAGGTTCACTGAGAACAACGTGGTCGGAACAGGGGCACAGCTGACATATTTTCTGATCCTATCCCTGTTTCCATTTCTTATGGTTCTCCTTAATATAATAAGCTACACTCCCCTGGGCCGTGAGGATGTTATATTGGACCTTATCCAGTACATGCCAACAGACATTCAGGAAATCATTCAGACATTCCACGATGATGTAGTGAGTGCAAGCTCACAAAGCTTCTTGTCAATTGCAGCAATTGCTGGACTTTGGACCGCATCTTCCGGTGTCAAGGCCGTAATAAGGGCCATCAACAAGGCATACGATTACTCCGAGAACAGGTCCTTCCTTAAAATGAAGGGCTTGAGCCTTCTTTTTACAGTGATCCTGATCTTAATGATTTTGGTTGTCTTCATTTCCCTGGTTGCAGGAAGGCAGATAGGGATTCTGGTTTCAAACTTCCTGGGGATTGAGGATCTGTTTGTTACAATGTGGAATTACCTTAGATTCATAATACCAATACTTTTTATGATCCTATCATTTGCACTCCTTTACAAGTATAGCCCAAACATCAAGCACAGGCACTCTGTTCCCCTTAGAACCACCCTGCCTGGCGCTATCTTCACCACAATCAGTTGGATAGTCCTCTCGCTTCTTTTTTCATTCTACGTTTCCAACTTTGGAAACTATGCACTGACCTACGGAAGCCTTGGAGGGGTTATAGTGCTTCTGGTCTGGCTCTTCATAAGCAGCATAGTCATTGTACTTGGCGGAGAGATCAATGCAACACTGGAGCTATTGAGGACCAATGGCTACAGAGCACTGGAGGGTAAAAGCGTATTGTTGGGATTCCTCGAAAAAAACAAGGATAATGACACAGCCTAGGCTGTGTCATTCCATTTTTGTGGAGGTCAGGGTCAGGGCTGTTACACTACCGGCGCCTGCCTTTATTAAAGCCTCGCTGCAGGCCTTAAGGGTGCTTCCCGTTGTGAATATGTCATCTATAAGGAGAATCCTCTTGCCCAGGATTCTTTCTCTATTTCTTACCTTGAAGGAGCCCAAAAGGTTTCTTTTTCTCTCATAAGCCGACAGTGTGTTCTGCTCCCTAGTCCATTTGGACTTCACAAGACAGTCCTTCAGAATTGGTTTGTTGACCTTCATAGCCAGTGGCTTTGCAAGCAGATAGGCTTGATTGTAGCCCCTTATGGCTTCCTTTCTCCAATGTACGGGCACAGGGATTATAACGTCGTAATCCGCAATATTGTTATTTTCAACCGTCTTTAGCATATAGGAGTGGAAGGTCCTGTACAGGTAGCTCTTATCCTCGAACTTAAACCTGTGTATTGCATCCTTGGTGAAATTGTTGTAAAAAAGCGACGAATGGCACCTGTTTATATATGGACTGTCAAGCTTAAATTCCATGTGTATCTCCTCTATCCTGGATCTGCATTCCATACACAGGGCATGATCCAGGTTTCTTGATTCGTCTCTGCAAATATAGCAGAACTTATCCTTGGGATAAAGCAGCCTGTCAATCAATGAAGGTTCCCCCCTCCGACTCCATTTTAAGAAGAAGATGCAGGTATTCCCTGATCTTATTGTCCAATGAGGAATGCCTTTCAGTTATAAGGTTGTTTCGTATCATCTGATTTAGGTATCTGTGATGTCCGACCAAGACCACCAGGTCCCTCGCCCTTGTAATTGCAGTGTAGAGCAGATTTCTGGTCAGAAGCATTGGAGGCCCTGAAAACACTGGAATAACAACACAAGGGAACTCACTTCCCTGAGACTTGTGGATAGTGGTGGCATAGGCAAGTCTCAGTTCATCCAGCTGATTGAAGGAGTATTCCACCTCCCTGTCATCATCGAATATCACTGTGATGGTACCCTCGTCGTTGTCAATGTGCTCCACATATCCGAAGTCTCCATTGAACACACCCTCTCCTTCATCTACCGTAATACCTCCCCTGTTGATGGTCCAGGCAGCCTTGTAATTGTTTTTTATCTGCATGACCTTGTCGCCCTCCCTGAAGAGCTCCTCTCCCATGGACTTTTCGTTTTTCTTTTTAGATGGTGGATTAATGGCCTCCTGCAGTGCCTTGTTCAAGGCAGCAACACCTGTATCTCCCTTTCTCATTGGGGAGAGCACCTGGATGTCCCTTATCGGGTCCAGACCGTAGAAATCCGGTAGCCTCTGGAGGCACAGCTGGACTATGGTATCCCTTACCTCGGCCCCAGTATCCTTGTACACAAAAAAGAAATCCTTGTCCCTTTCATTGAGAAGTGGTTTTTCACCCCTGTTCACCAGGTGGGCATTAACTATTATCATGCTCTCCTCCCCCTGACGGAAGATCTCATCCAGTCTCACCACCTTGATAACACCTGAGTCAATTATGTCCCGAAGCACATTCCCTGCTCCCACAGATGGAAGCTGATCAACATCTCCCACAAGAACAAGCCTGGTTTCTGGTTTTATGGCCTTTAGAAGCTGATTCATCAGCAAAATATCCACCATGGACATCTCATCTACAATTACAACATCTGCATTAAGGGGCTCCTCCTCGTTCTTGTTGAACTGAAGACTTTCATCCTGGTAGGAAATCTCAAGGAGCCTGTGGATTGTCCTTGCCTCCCGGCCGGTGGTCTCTGTTATCCTTTTTGCAGCCCTCCCTGTGGGAGCTGCAAGTAGTATCTCCTTGCCCTCAGCTTCCATCAGGGCAATAATTGCATTTATTATAGTGGTCTTTCCTGTTCCTGGACCACCGGTTATTACAGTTACGCCATTGTCTAGAACACTCTTTACTGCTTCCCTTTGCTTACTACCAAACGTAAAGTCCTGTTCCCTTTCAAAATTGTCCAGGGCCTTCTCCACATCCCCCACAATCTCATCCTGTTCAACCAGACTAAGCTCCACAAGAGCCTTGGCTACACTGTTTTCCGCCATATGATAGGGCATATGGTAAACTATCTTTTCATCCCCGCTTTGGACCAGATGAAAGCTCTTGCCAAGGACAAGGGCAGTCAGGGAATCATCCAGGTTATCCTTGCCTACCTGAAGCAGTCCCGCCGCCTTTTCAAGAAGCTCATCCTCAGGAAGGTAGCAATGTCCCTCTCCGGCGGCCCTTGTAAGGACATACTTTAGTCCAGCCTGCAGCCTGTGTGGGGAGCTCTTCTCCAGCCCAACCTTTTCAGCTATCTCATCCGCTGTCCTAAAGCCCATTCCATGTATATCCTCAGCTATCCTGTAGGGATTTTCCCTGATGACCTTTAGGGTATCGTTCCCATATTCCCTGTAGATTTTCATGCTCTGATTTGGGCTGATATTGAATTCCTGCAAGGCCACCATAACCTCCCGGACCTCCCTTTGCTCGTCAAAGGATTCCATTATGACCTTAAGCTTTTTCTTGCCTATGCCCTCAATTTCAAGAAGCCTTTCCGGATAATACTGAATTATATCAAGTGATTTCTCACCAAATTTGTCCACAATTCTCTTTGCTGTTTTTGGGCCGATATGTGGAATCAATCCCGAGCCCAGATAGTTCTCTATTCCCTTGGTGGTCGTTGGCATGATTGTCTCCATGGACTGGAACTGGAACTGCTCGCCAAACTTATTGTGGTATATCCATTCTCCCTTTAGAAGGACTGCCTGATCAGTCTGAATGTATGGAACCTGCCCCACAAATGTTATGCTGCCCTCTGATGTGTACAGTTTACCAACCGTATAGCCATTGGACTCGTTTCTGTATATTATATCCTCAACAATTCCCTGAATCTCCACATTCTCACCCCATTTCTCTTCACTATTCCCATTATAGCAAGAAATCCCGTCAATATACAATAATGTATACTGACGGGATTTTTATTACTTCAATGCTTCCTTTAGTACTTCAACCTTGTCTGTCTTTTCCCAGTTCAATTCAACATCTGTTCTCCCCATGTGGCCATAGGCAGCAATCTGTCTGTAGATTGGCTTTCTAAGGTCAAGGTCTCTGATGATTGCAGCAGGTCTTAGGTCAAAGTGCTTTTTAACCAATTCGGTTATTTCCTCATCACTTATCTTACCTGTTCCGAAGGTGTCCACAAATATTGACAATGGATGTGCAACTCCGATTGCATAGGCAAGTCCTACCTCACACTTGTCAGCCAGTCCGGCTGCCACTATGTTCTTTGCAACGTACCTTGATGCATATGCTCCTGATCTGTCAACCTTTGTGGCATCCTTACCTGAAAATGCTCCTCCACCGTGCCTTGCATATCCACCATAGGTGTCAACAATGATTTTTCTTCCGGTCAGTCCTGCATCTCCCATTGGTCCACCAACAACAAATCTTCCAGTCGGGTTGACATATATCTTGGTGTTCTCATCCATCATCTTTGCAGGGATAATTTCATTGATAACATACTTCTCGATATCCTCCCTGATTTGCTCCAATGATACCACTGGGCTGTGCTGGGTTGATACTACAACGTTTTCAATCCTTACAGGCTTATCATCGTGGTACTCAACAGTAACCTGAGTCTTTCCGTCAGGTCTCAGATAGTTAAGGGTGTCGTTCTTCCTTACCTCTGAAAGTCTTCTTGACAGCTTGTGGGCAAGTGATATTGGAAGTGGCATCAGCTCATCAGTCTCATTGCAGGCAAATCCAAACATCATTCCCTGGTCACCGGCACCGATCTTGTCAAGCTCGTCCTCACTCATTTCCTTCTGCTCAAGCGCCTTGTCAACTCCAAGAGCAATGTCTGGAGATTGCTCGTTTATTGATGTCAGAACCGCACAGGTATCCGCATCAAAGCCATATTTGGCCCTTACATATCCGATGTCTGAAATTGTCTTTCTTACTATCTTTGGAATGTCAGCATAGCAGGTGGTTGTGATCTCACCTGAAACAAGGACCATCCCAGTTGTTACCATTGTTTCACATGCAACCCTGGCTTCAGGGTCCTGCTCAAGAATCGCATCAAGTATAGCATCTGATATCTGATCGCATACTTTATCAGGGTGTCCCTCAGTTACGGACTCTGATGTAAATAACCATTTTTTCATCTTTTTCCTCCTTAAAATTAAAAAAACCTTGTCGTCAAGACAGGGTGAGTTTGCACTACACCTCATCTTCCAGAATAACATTCTGTAGGATTTAGCACCTGCTAAACAGGTTGCCGGGCTTCATAGGGCCTATCCCTCCACCACTCTTGATAAGGTAATCAAGATATTAATTTTCACTAAAAAGAATGATAGCACAACGGGGTATGGTAGTCAATTGTTTTTTGAGTTATTTTTCTTCTGACCATGTTGACATTAGCCCTTTGTATCTATATAATAATGTTTACAGCTTCAAAATTGAAGGAAAATAATTTTGGAAAAAGCACTTGCTTTTTAATCTGTTTTACCTTATAATAAAGAAGTTGACAAAAAACGTCGGGGTGTAGCGCAGTTTGGTAGCGCACGTGGTTTGGGACCATGGGGCCGGGGGTTCAAATCCTCTCACCCCGACCAACAGAGAACGCAGTGATCTTAATGATTGCTGCGTTTTTACTTTTTTTGTTTCTATTCACTAAATCCTCATTTTACCGACTTTTTATTGTTTGTTTTTATCTAAATTATCATGTGCAAATTGTTATACTAAACATCTTTCACTTTCTTTTGTATAGACTCAAATAATTTGGTATAATGTGCTTTAAGAGTACTATTGGGCTATTGGTAAGAAATATCTGGGGAATATTCATTTCTGTATTCTTTCACAGTAAATTGGGTAAATAGCCTAATGAGGACATTACTAGAAAAGGGGGATTCAACAATGAGTAAGTATCTGATAATGTATAGACACGGAATTGCAGAGGATAAAGAGTCCGGTGAAGACGACGACCTGAGATCACTATCTCCTCGAGGCAAAATTTTGCTGAAGAAAAGTGTTTCGGGCTTTAAGACTATGGTCGACAATTATGATGCCTTAAAGATTTTTTCAAGTCCTACGGTGAGGGCAAAGGAAACTGCTGAAATGCTAGCAGAGGAGCTAGGACTGGACGAACCAACTTACCTGGAATTCCTTGGTACTGGAAGTGGAGTTAGTAGACTTAGAGAGCTTCTAAATGAAATTGAACCTGGCGAAGCTGCAATCGTAGTTGGTCAGCAGCCCTACCTCTCATTGTGGAGCCAAGAGATTTCAGGAACCTTCCTTCGTTTCAAAAAGGGAAGCGCAGCCTGTTTCAGATTTCCTGATGAGGAATTGGGAGAGACAAAGGCTGAACTGAGATGGTTTTTGCAGACCCGTGGTTTTGCGAAGATTGACGATAAATAGAAATATATTTAGAACGATGGGATTTAATTACCCATCGTTCTTATTCTTTCTCCTTTATTTTAATACCAACAACAAACAACAGGCTTCCCAGGATATAATACAATCCTGCTGGAACGACTCCAGTTCTAGGTAGAATCGGAATCATAAGAGGTATTTCCTCCTCTGCTTCAATAATTTCAAGCTGTTCAGGCTCTAAAATGTTTTGTGGAATCTCTTCTCTGATTTCCAGAATTTCACCTCTGTTTACTGACTCAACCGGATTGTCTGGTCTATCCGGTCTGTTGGGCCTATCTGGATCATCTGGAGGGTTATCCGGTCTATGCTCCGCTAAGAAAATCCATCTAACCTCTACAGATGTTCCCTGAAACTCATTGCCGGTTTCAGCTCCCGGCAGGTGAACAATTGCCTTTAACTCCTTGTCATCACCTGGGTGCAAAATACCAAGACTTATATTGGATTGTGCAAAATCAGACATTGGACCTCTATAGATCTCATCCCCATCATAGTTGATGATTAGGATCATCTGTCTGAAGAGGTCCGCTTCACCTTCTGTCGGTGCTTTACTTGCTCTCTCTGTTCTCATAAACAGCTCAAACCTGTATTCCAGTGTGTTACTTATATCAACCTTGGCTTCGTTTGTATCTCCTGGATTCATATTTGTAAGATTGAACAGACTAGTTCCACTTGGATCAACTTCAAGGCCAAGATTGTTGCCAATAATCTTAAGGTTATCAGCATAGGAGGGATTTATTCCAAAGGTTGTCATCGCTCCCATAATCAATGCGAAAACGCCCAGAAAAATTATGGATTTAGATAAAAGCCTTTTCATTAATATCCCTCCCTTTGTTCAATTTGTAATAGTATGCACTTATATAAAGGCGGATGACCCGCCTTCATATAAGTGTTGCCTTAATCTTAAATTCTACAGATCAGAATTAAATAGCCTATCTTACTTCTTCTTCAATTACATCAGCTATTTCTACTGCACCAACTTCACCTATTGGAGCACCTTCTGCTTCCAATATAGCTGCCATTTCAGCTTCTGTAGCTTCTGTAACTAGACCTTCTACTACTTCATCTCCTCTTACTGCAGGATAATAAACTTTAACTCCCCAACCATTCAACCAAGGTGCATTGTTAGATGCCTGAATTCCTTCTGCCTTTACCTTGATGTCAAATGTCTTTCCTTGATAAGTGTTGTCCATTAAAGGTCCGCTGAAGCAAATCTTATTCATCGCAAACAGACCTGTTGTACTTTGACCAGGATTCAAAACTTTTTTGTAAACATAATATCCATTTTTTTCAAACCAGTCTGAACTAATTGAAGCACTTACAGGAGCAAGGCTTAAACCGCCTTCAAATGCCATATCTTTCTTGATTCTAACTACTGCTTTCTTAGATCCATCATTCCTTACATACACTTCCTTGAAGTAGCAGTCACCAGGGTTAACATTTTGTGCCAAATCTGGACAGAATCTGTCTATTAATGTAATGTCCAATGTTCCAGCTTTGAATTTGTTAATTTTCAGTGGTGTTACATCAGTGAACCAAGCAAATGTTCCTCCTGCTATAAGTAATACCACCAACAACATACTGGTTACAAAAACCATGTTACGCTTTTTCACTTTCTTCTCCTCCTTCTTGATATAATTATGGTTGCCGCAGCCAGGCTGCCATGACATAGAGGCCCTGTGGCTTTGCGTCCTTAGCTTTCGCTAAGTTTGCTGAACGATCTATATTAACGGAATCCTATGTAGATCTGGATTAAAAAGGTAGGCTATCAATGCTCCATACTTCTTTCCAGGCCTCGTTTGCACTTTGGACTCCCTCTGCAACAACTTTAATACTCAGACTCTCCCCTTCATATTCAGGTGTCAACTCCCCAATGTCTACACTCTTGATTATATTGGTGGTTATCCCATTTACTTCCAGAGAGTCTTTATAGTAGTGGAAACCCTCCATTTCTGTCCAGTCGGAATCATTTATATCCATATCAAGATTTGACACTGACAGACTTTGATCACTCCATTGGGGAATCAGTCTTACTCTTATATAACAATCACTCTTTCCAAGATTCTTGATACATATATTGCCTAAGCCATCACTGATTACCTCTACCTTGACAATCCCCATTTCACCATTTGTCAAGGTAGGGTCTGGGCTGGATGAAAACCAAGCAACTGTCCCGCCAGCTACCATTATTGCCGACAACAGTATAATTGAGAAAATAATTAATTTGCTTTTCATATACACCCATCCTTTCCTTAGGCTTCTTTCGGTCTCCTTTTAATTAGAAGTGGTGCAATATAAGCTATTATGCCTACAGATACAATAAATATGATTCCCTGGGTGCTGCTCAGAAACCTGAATGCAAATCCCACATATGGTATTGAAAGAGCAACTATTCCTATGACCTTTTCTCTTTCCACAGGCA
The DNA here is from genome assembly GCF_046224405.1 of Gudongella ferriphila. Lineage (NCBI taxonomy): Bacteria > Bacillati > Bacillota > Tissierellia > Tissierellales > Tissierellaceae > Gudongella > Gudongella ferriphila. The sequence goes on from NZ_JBJXRK010000004.1 coordinate 167,945, forward strand.
TTGCATCCTCTGCATTGTTTGCATCGCCCTGTGTTATAAAGTACTCGTTTCCAGGACCAATTCCTACAACCCTGTGTGTTACTCTTGTTCTAGATTCTGGACCATAATAGGTTAAAATATCACCCATTTCTATCTGGTCTGGTGTCCTTTCGTTTACCACAATAAGTGAGTTTATCCTTAGTGCAGGTTCCATGCTCCCGCTATCAACAACATACAGCCTGTTTCCAAATAACGATGGCTCCATACCGGTCAATCTCGATTGTGCCGTAATAAATATCAGAAACGCCATTATCAGCATGAATATTGCAAACAGTATGTCAGACAATATTTTTAGGGATTTGTTTTCTTTCATCTCTGTCATATCCATACCTCCAATCTAGACTGAATCCGTTGGTTCTTCTTCTGGCTCTAATGGGACGGAGAGTTCTTCCAAAGGATCCTCAGGTATTATAGCCTCTTGTTCTTCATTATAAATCTGATTAATATCCTCTTCTTCACCAGGAGATACCGGTTCCTCTACAACAACATTCTCATCTTCATTTTCACTTTCCAATACAGGACTTTCCTCTACTTCCTGCTCTGTTTCCTCAGTTCCTTCTGCGGCATCCGGTTCAGTGACTTCCTCCTGAAGACCAGCTTCAACAGGCTCGGAAGTCACCTCCTGGACCGGATCTGCCACTGATGATGATTCTTCCCCTTCTGGTTGCTGCAAAGCCTCCACCTGTACCTCAACCAGAACAATTAATGGCTCCAGATCTAAATATATTTCATCGCTTCGTATGTCCATATCACTGGACTGAAGCTCAATCTTACTATAATCAATATCTTCTCCATCAACATCCATCACTTCTATAGTCTGAGAATCAGAGTCAGAGAACCATCCTGTGTTTTCTAGACTGTACTCCACAGATACTTCCTTATTTAGACTTTTTTCTGTAATGCTTATTGTCCCATCAGAGATTATTGAACTGCAGTTCATGCACTCAAGGGGTGTAACTGCATAATCACCTATAAAAAGATTCCTTATTGTTACATTGTCTGAATCCCCCAGCTGGACGTAATTGATGTAATTGTTAGGTCCTTCAACAAGAATTGTGAATTCATTATTCAAGCCACTTACACCAATTACGTTATTGGTTATGGAAATTGAACCTTGTGGGATTTCAATTGAAACAACATAACCCACTTGGCCACTAACCCTTTCTCCATCGCATACTGCAGAAACACTGACAGTATTACCTATACTTTCCATCCTGTTATAGTCATCGATTTCATAGCTCCCAGTTACAAGGACCCTTTCACCCGAATCAAGACAACCGATTTTCTCATTCACACCCATATCATCCGATACATCCAAGCCCTCTATTGGATCAGTACCATTGTTCTCAATTGATATATCATATTGGATAAGTTCGCCATTTGTATACTTCCCCCTGTCGGGTTCAACACTTATACGTAAGGATACATATCGCGGAATGATTTCTTCAACGAATACCGGCTCTTCTTCCACTACCGGTTCCTCCTGGATTTGAGTGTCTTCTTGGATGCCCCCGTCTGTTTCTTCAATTACTTCTTCAAATATGATTTCAACCTCTGCTTTTTCCTGTATTTCCTCTTCCTCTTCAGGGATGATTCCATCATCCTGGGTTTCAGCTGCCGCAGGATCCTCCCTTACCTGAAATTCTTCTGCCTCCTCAATTACTGTTGCTTCAGGTGTATGGTCCTCCGGATGAAGCTCCTCACCCAATGAGCTGGTTCCCACAAAAAGCACCATGGCCATTACCACTAGCATCACAAATATTTTGTTCTTTCCGATTCTCATGACCATCCACCTCTCTTTGTAACGGATTTGTAATACTTTGTTCCACTCAATATATACCTGCTGTGATTTCAATGAAATTACACCCCGATTACAAGTTGATTTCAAGAAATCAAAGCATAGAAAAAGAATCCTTGAATGTTTGATTTTCAAGGATTCTCAAGAGAAATGGAACTAGATTATTTTTTTTATTTTTATGTTTAAGGATAGTTTATTGTGTTCTTCTAGGTTAACGAAGCAATTCTGTATTCTTTTCACCAGACAATTGACTCCGCATTCATCCGATATCTTTGATAGCAGCAATGCCTGGTTGGAATTCCACTGTGCTATTGCATCTCCTTTCCTAAGGTTGCATTGAATAGACCCCATAAGCTGCCTTGTATTCTTCTCTACATCAACCCCTTCATTTCTTATGAGTCCGGACTGGTCCAGGGTTAAAACACCAAGGTAAAATGCTGTGTTTTCCCTTTCCATCAAAGCCCTTTCATAGCCGTATATAAATTCAAATTGCCTGGGCTCACAAATCAAGGCACCATTTCTATCAACATTCTGGTTAATGTTCCTATCAATATTTTCCAGTTGCAATACCGGCTTTTGATTGCTGCTGTCATTGCCATTCTTGATCCTCTTGTATACATCCTTCATCCTGTCACTGGGTGTCTCCCCCAGCTCCCTGTAAAGCTTGGTGGTACAAAAGCTATAGTGATTTACGGCATACTTGTTCTCACCAAGTGCATCCAAAGCTTCCATGAAGCTTATATGTATTGACTCCTCATATGGCTTGTACCTCAATGCTTCCTCGCAGACTGTTAGAATTCTGCTGTATTCACCCTTATCCATAAGCTGCTGAAGATATTTTGAAAGGCTCTTCACATACATCCTGTCAAACATGCTCCTGACTGGTACAAGCCATTCCTCATCTCCCAGTTCACCCAGGAACTCCCCTTTGTAAATGCAGACCACATCCTTGCAGCTTTTATTGCTACCCTCATAATCGATGTCATCAATACATTTCTGCATATGTATAAAATCAACATAGCACTCCTCATTAAGATTGAAAACATAATACCCATCAATGAATTCAATGCTAAAAAAGGGCGCAAAACCACATACCTCCTCAGGGAACATCTTCCTTACCCTGGAGATTTGAGTTCTCAGCGCCTTTAGCGGTTCTATGTATTCATCCTGCCATAAATCTTCGATGATTCTTTCAGGAAGCAGTTTTTTTCCTTGAAAGGTCAGTAGATACTTGAATAATTTTATCAACTTGTGCTTTTTACCTACGATATGCAAAATAGAAATGTCTCCCAATTTAATGTCGAAATTACCCAAGGTATATATTTCGACCATACCCCACACCTCTAACCTAACAATACCCTTGTCGTTAATTAATAAACATATGTCATCAATCTTATTCCCGGATATTTAATATATTCGTAACAGGTTTGTAACCTACCAGAAGAAGCCTCACTATATAATGGAACTAACGATGCATAAAGAAAGGGGATATTCCATGAACATAAGAAATACTTTGGCCATTGGCCTAATTGGGGCGTCACTGGCACTGACAAGCACTGCTGCAATCGCAGCCGCCATGCCTGCAACAATTCACGAAAAGATTGAAACCACTCCTGTTTCCTCGGGGGTTTTACATGAAAGGATAGAAAAATTTACCGTAGGTGGCTGGTACAACATCAATGTACTTAGAATCGACCTGAAGGATGAATACACATCATTGGGACCCCTATACCATAATGAGGGTTTATCATCCCGTAGTACCGTCAAAGGCCTTGTGGAGCAAAGAAGTGCTGTGGCAGGTATAAATGGTGACTTCTACAACACCAATCCAATACCCACTTCACTGGGAGCCCTTGTGGATAATGGAAGGATCCTATCCTCCCCAAACCATCTCCCAACCTTCTTCACTACCGTTGATAACAGGGCATATATCGATTACTTGAAAAAGGAAATGACAATCACAAACTACAACACCGGTAATGTACTCAATATCGATACAGTAAACAAGCTCCATTCGGAGTTTATAACCATTACCATGCTGAACTCAGATTGGGGTACAAAATCCATCGGTGCCAGGTTCAGAAATGACCTTCACGAGGTTCTTGTGGTGGATGGAATGGTAATGGAGAGAAGAACAGGTGGCGAAGCCTTTGATATTCCAAAGTCAGGGGATTCCTATGTCCTGACCTCAAAAAGCTCCAACCTGCTTCTCTTCAATCCTGGGGACAGGGTTCAGACGGATATCAGAATCATACCGGATATGGAATCCATAAAGTTTGCTATCGGATCCGGAAGCATAGTCTTAAAGGATGGAAATATAACAAATACTGATATTAACATTGCAGGCAATCAGCCACGAACAGGTCTTGGAATTTCAAGGGATCAAAATGAAATCATAATGGTTACAGTTGATGGAAGGGACACCTATTTCAAGGGCACCACACAGGAAACCTTGGGAAGCATCCTAAGGGACTTGGGGGCATATAACGGGGTGAACCTTGACGGTGGTGGCTCAACTGCCATGGCCATAAGGCCCGCAAACCAGACAGTGGCTGAATTTGTTAACAAGCCCACAGAGCAGAGAAATGTTGTAAACGGAATAGGCGTTTTCTCCACTGCACCCAAGGGGAGCATGGAAAGACTCCTCTTAACAGTTGACTCAGACTTCGTGTTTCCAGGAAGCTCAACCAGCCTGAAGCTTAAGGGCTTCGATAGAAGCAGCAACCTGTATCATATTGACCCCTCAACGGTTAAATGGTCTGTAACCAATGGCATAGGCCGAATTGAAAATGGAAGATTTATCGGTACATCTTCAGGAGTTGGAGAAATTGTGGCCTCCTATGACGGTGTAAACGCCACAGCAACAATCAGGGTTCTGAATCCACCTGTGGAGTTGAGAACAGGCCTTGACAGCATCTCCCTTACTCCAGGGGGCACCAGGAGCATTGGCTCTGTTGTTGGAGTAGATGAAATTGGAAGAGAGAGTGTGCTCAACTCCTCCCAAATTACCTTCAGGACAACTGGAGATATTGGATCTGTTCAGGATGGAGTCTTCAAGGCAGCCTCAAAGCCTGCCTCAGGAGCACTTATCATCTCTGCAGGCAATGCAACCAAGGCAATTCCCGTATCCGTAGGAGTGGTCCTAAAGCCTGTGACATCCTTTGAAGAAAGCCTGGCAATAGGATTCTCCGGCTATCCTTCAACCGTAAAGGGTTCGGTTTCCTTTACCGATGAGGCCTACGAAGGCAAAAGGGCAGTTGAAATTGTATACGACTTCTCCCAGGGAAGTGGTACAAGGGCAGCTTATCTTGATTTCAGGGCTACTTCAAGAGGACTTTCCCTTGATGGTTCCCCCCAAAAGCTTGGACTTAACGTTCTGGGAGATTCCTCCGGAGTTTGGCTAAGGGGTACAATCCTTGATTCAAAGGGAAATGCACATGTTATAGACTTCACCAAATCCATGGACTTCAATGGCTGGAAGTACCTGGAAGCTCAGCTTCCATCGGGTATTTCGTATCCCGTGACTCTGCAAAGGATCTATGTTGCAGAGGTAAATACTGAAAAGTTTCCAACGGGAAGGATTGTGATAGATGACCTTAAATCATTCACCACCCTTCCCGTTGACACCAAATCCGTACCAGCTTCAACCAAGATTCTCGATCCCCTTAACAAGCCGGCCCAGGGCGGTGGAGTGAAGGTATCAGTTTACAGCGAACCAAAGATATCAGGGAACACTTTGCTTGCCAAGGTTGTTTCTTCACACAGGCTAAAGGGTCTTACAGAAGCACTGTCCTCCTCTAGAATAGGAGTGCAGGTTGGAGATATGACATCCGCCTTTAGGGGGTCAATAAGCCATACCTCAACAATCAATGGCGGCAGCACCTACGGAAAGGCCCAGGCTGAAGGAGTGTATGTAATCAATCTACAGGCCACTGCAGATGGAATAAGGGCGGCAAACAGCAGCCAGTGGACCCAGCTTATCTCTGATCTTGATGGCAGACCTGAACCAAATATAATTATATCCATTTCAAGGCCTGTGTTGGGTGAGAGCGGATTCAATGACAAGATGGAGGCGGACCTGTTCCACAGCCTCCTGGTGGAGCAGATGGAAAGGGGCAAGAATATCTTTGTGGTTCAAAGCGATGGAAGAAATAGCGCAACTCTAAAGGACGGCATAAGGTATATAACCCTTACAGGTGCCAGGATTAGCACACCTGATGATTTTGCCAACTACTCCTATGCTGAGTTTGTGGTTAACGGCGTCAGTATCACCTATGAAATTAAAACACCATATAGATTCGATTAAAAAAAACACCGTTGCCAGCTAAATTGGGCAACGGTGTTACTTTTTTATCTGAATCTGGATCTGTCTGACTCCTTCATTGTCTTTTCAAGAACCTCTATTGAGTCCAGGGACTTCCCTGTTCCTATGGCGACGCACTCAACCGGGTTGTCTGCAAGCCTTGTTGCGATTCCGGTTCTCTTCTCAATTAGCTTGTCCAGTCCATAGAGCATTGCTCCACCACCAGTGAGGTATATTCCGGCGTTACTGATGTCAGACGCAAGCTCTGGAGGTGTCTTCTCAAGCACCTCATGCACCGCCTCAACTATTTCATTCACCGGCTCGTGAAGGGCCTCCAGCATGTCCTCAGATGAAACCTCAACATTAAGAGGTAGACCTGTGAGTAGGTTTCTTCCCTTAACCTCCATCACCTTTTCCTCTTCGTATGGATATGCGCAACCGACTTCCATTTTCAGCTGCTCGGCAGATCTTTCACCAATCATCATGTTATACTTTTTCCTGATGTACTTTATTATGGCCTCATCACATTCATCCCCAGCAGTCTTTATTGACTTGCTTACAACTATTCCTCCAAGGGAAATAACCGCAACATCAGAGGTACCTCCTCCAATATCCACAACCATATTTCCGTTTGGCTGTGTAATGTCAAGTCCTGCCCCAATAGCTGCCGCTATGGGCTCCTCTATAAGGTAGGTTTTACTTGCACCGGCCTCGTTGCTGGCTTCCATAACAGCTCTTTTTTCAACCTCGGTTATCCCACTGGGTACACAGATTATGATCCTGGGCTTGAACCACATTCTACCAAGTGCCTTTTGAATAAAATACTTAAGCATTCTTTCCGTTATACTGTAGTCTGAAATAACTCCATCCTTCAGTGGTCTGATTGCCACAATATTTCCCGGGGTTCTCCCAAGCATCCTCCTGGCTTCCTCACCGACTGCAAGGAACTTATTGGTATACTGGTCAATTGCAACCACTGATGGCTCCTTAAGCACAATTCCCTTGCCCTTTATGTACACAAGAACACTTGCTGTCCCAAGGTCGATTCCAACATCCGATCTCAATGCAAACATACTCTTCCTCCTTCACTATTTTTATGCAAAAAATGGGCCGCATAATAACTGCTCTTATCTACTGTCATTACGCTTACCCATAGTTGTTAATCTTCTATTTAACCTGGAATGTCTTTCGGTAGATGATCGCTCCCAGATTGCTGAACTTCTCCTCTATGCCGTCATATCCCCTGTCGATGTGATAGATGTTCCCGATTTCAGTTGTTCCATCAGCAACAATACCCGCCAGAACAAGAGCTGCTCCTGCCCTAAGGTCAGATGCCTCAACCTTTGCACCCTTAATTTCATCCACTCCTGTAATAATTGCAGATCTTCCCTCTATCCTTATCTGAGCTCCCATTTTTTTGAGCTCCTCCACATGCATGAATCTGTTTTCAAAAACCGTTTCCATAACTGAACTGGTACCACTTAAGGTTGTCATAAGCGCCATGAATTGAGCCTGCATGTCAGTGGGGAATCCTGGATATGGAAGGGTCTTGATATCTATTGCCTTTAGATTCTGATTTCCGATTACCCTTATGCTGTCACTTCCCTCTTCAACAGTGCAACCTGCTTCCCTCAATTTTGCAATCACAGGCTTAAGATGTGAGTTGATAACGTTGTCAACAAGAACGTCTCCACCACTGATTGCAGCCGCAACCATAAATGTTCCAGCTTCGATCCTGTCAGGGATTATCTGGTGATATGCTCCACCCAGCTTCTTAACCCCCTTGATCCTGATGGTGGATGTTCCTGCACCCTTGATATCTGCTCCCAGCTTGTTCAGGAAGTTGGAAAGATCTACTATTTCAGGCTCCATGGCCGCATTGTCTATTACCGTTTCACCTTCAGCCATTGTGGCTGCCATCATAATGTTTTCAGTGGCTCCAACTGAAGGAAAGTCAAGATAAATAATGTCACCCACAAGCTTGTCTGCATATGCCCCGATATCACCGTGGTCAACATCTATTGTTGCCCCAAGTGCCTTGAATCCCTTTAGATGAAGATCTATTGGTCTGGATCCGATTGCACAGCCTCCAGGCATGGAATTCTTGGTCTTTCCCAATCTTGTAAGCAATGGTCCCATAACAAGAAATGAAGCCCTCATCTTGCTCATTAGCTCATATTTTGTCTCGTAGTTGGTAATGTTGGCGGAATTGATCTTCAGGACATTGTCCTCAAGATATTCAACCTTGCTTCCCAGTGACTCCAGAACTTCACACATGATCTGGACGTCCTTTAGCTTAGGCACGTCCTCAAGTATTATATCCTCAGTTCCCAATAGTGTTGCAGCCAATATGGGCAACGCTGCATTCTTGGCTCCGCTGATCCTAACTGTTCCCTTAAGTGGTGGGCTTTTTTCTACCAATATTTTTTCCAAAAAATCTCCTCCTATACAAATGTGAGAATTTAAAGTATATATCTATCAATTAAACTATTGCATTTAAGTTTTCAGAATTTACATAATTCCAGTAACTTCTACATTATATCATTTATGCTACAAAAATGCATCAAAAAACACTCCATTTACTATGTTCTGGAGTGTTTTATTGGGAAAGACCAGCTTAATTGTCCCCATCTGCTCTGATTTCAATGTAAATTGACAAAACAGCCTTGGCACTTATTAAATGTTCGAAAGGAATATTGCAACTCCTAGCCTTCAAAAGAGTCCCTGACCATGAGCTCCTCTCGGAATATCTTGATTATTATTTCCTAGACATTGGTTCTTACTTATAGTCCAGACCCTCTACTGCAGTCTGGGTTACACTAAGCGGCTGGTCACCGATCAATGTTCACCTTCATTTCCAGTATATCCACGATCTTCTCAGAGGCCGTTCCATCTCCATAGGGATTGACCGCCTTTGCCATCCTGTTGTACTCATCCTCGTCTTCAAGGAGCCTCACAAGATTCTCAAATACACTCTTATAGCTTGTTCCCACAAGCTTTGCCGTTCCTGATTCAACCCCTTCAGGTCTTTCAGTTTCCTCCCTGATCACAAGGACAGGCTTGCCCAGTGAGGGGGCTTCCTCCTGAAGTCCTCCAGAATCTGTCACAACAAGGGAAACCCTTGCCATGAGGTTGGTGAATGGACCGTAGTCAAGGGGCTCCGTCAGGGAAACCTTGGGGTTATCTCCCAGTATTCTGTCGGCAATTTCCCTTACCTTGGGATTAAGGTGAACAGGAAACACCACATGGACATCATCAAACCTTTGGATTGCATCCCTTACTGCAGTGAATATGTTCTCCATTGGTTCTCCCAGGTTTTCTCTTCTGTGACTGGTCATAAGTATGACTCTTCTGTTCTTGAAATCTATTTTGTTAAGTCTCTCATCCTCAAATTTGTAGTCATCTTTGACCGCATACTTCAATGCGTCGATGACAGTATTTCCCGTGATAAATATCTTTTCATCAGGATAATCCTCCCTTAGAAGATTTTCCCGGTTCTTCTCAGTAGGTGCAAAATGAAAGTCAGCCATGACCCCTGTAAGCTTTCTATTGGCTTCTTCAGGATACGGTGAATAGAGGTTGCCGCTTCGAAGACCTGCCTCCACATGCCCAATTTTCACCTTCTGATAAAAGGCTGCCAGGGCACCTGCAAATACCGTTGTGGTATCTCCCTGGACAAGGAGCACATCCGGCTTCTCCTTTTTTATTACATCCTCCAGGCCCTTCAGGGCGTTGGTTGTAATATCAGTTAGGGTCTGTCCAGGTTTAAATATATTAAGATCGTAATGTGGCTTAATCCCGAACAGGTCTATTACCTGGTCAAGCATTTCCCTGTGCTGGGCGGTTATGCAGATTACCTGCTCCACACCGTCTCTCTTTTCAAGTGCCTTTATTACAGGAGCCATCTTGACACCCTCAGGTCTTGTACCAAATACAGTCATTACCTTCATCTATCTACTCCTCCTTTGACTTTGCCTTGGAAGTGAACAACCCAAGCTTTATTGCAAATATTACCGCCACCACAAACATCACCGCAGACATATAAACGGCTTGTCTGCTGTTTGCTTTGGAAACAAGCACTGCAAAAAGTCCGAACACCCCTGATATTCCGTATAGGATCAAAACTGTCTTTTTCTGTGAAAATCCTCTTTCGAGAAGTCTGTGATGCAAATGGCTCTTATCGGCCGCCATGATTGACTGACCACTCAGGAGCCTTCTGAAGATGGCGAATGTGGTATCGAAAATTGGAACTCCCAAAATGATTATCGGAACAAGCATCGCTATTGTTGCAACGCTTTTCATGACACCCTCTATGGATATTACGGCCAGCATAAATCCAAGGAAAAGCGCTCCGGTATCCCCCATGAATATCTTTGCTGGGTTGAAGTTAAAGGGTAGAAATCCCATACATGCGCCTGCCACCAGGGCTGCCAATATCGCTATTTGATCCATCTCAAGCTTTAGTGCTACAAATGTGAAGGAAAGGGCCGATATCAGTGCAACACCACCTGCAAGACCATCCAGACCGTCTATGAGGTTAAGGGTATTTGTGATTCCCACTATCCAAAACAAGGTTATGGGTATGGCAATCCAGCTTAAATAGAGGATTGGATTCCCATCAGCAAAAGGGTTTGTTACAAAGTCAACCTGCACTCCCCCCCAAATGACAATTGCTGCTGCCAGCAGCTGATAGAAAAGCTTCTCCTTTGGAGTTGTTCCGCTAATATCATCCTTAATTCCTGAAATCAGAATTATGGTTGCCCCAACAAAAATTGAAATGAAATCTCTGGTCTTAGGCAAAAATACAAACATCCCCACAGCTATTGCAAGGTACATGGCTACCCCACCTATCAAGGGCATAGGGTTCTTATGTATTCTTCTATCATCCTTGGGAATATCCATTGCGCCAATTTTAGGGGCTATTCTTATTACAAAGGGTGTGGCCGCAAATGCTATAACAGCTGCGACCACAAAGGGTATCCATATTGTCTCCATGGTTTAATTCTCCTAATCTTGTATTATCTAAATTCTATCTGACTGTTATATATAAGTCAAACAAATAAGGGTGACAATTGTATTACAAAAAAGCTTCAAAAATCAGTAAAGGGCAGCCTAAACTGCCCTTTCAATCTACTTGGTGCCAAAAAGCCTGTCCCCGGCGTCTCCAAGACCAGGTACTATATATGCATGGTCGTTCAATTTTTCATCCAGTGATGCAAGATAGATGTCAACATCCGGCGCAGATTCCTGAACCGCCTTGACTCCCTCTGGTGCGGCTATGAGACACACCAGCCTGATGCTTTTTGCTCCACTTTTCCTTAGAAATTGAATAGCGGAAATTGCTGATACTCCTGTTGCAAGCATTGGGTCCAACAGGATAAGGTCTCTTTCAGCAACGTCCTGTGGCAGCTTGCAGTAGTACTCCACTGCCTGCAATGTTTCAGGATCCCTGTAAAGACCAATATGTCCAACCTTTGCAGCGGGAATAAGGCTCAGCATTCCATCAACCATTCCCAGACCTGCCCTAAGGATTGGAACAAGTCCAACCTTCTTTCCTGAAATCACTGGTGACATCATCTTGGTGATAGGTGTCTCTATTTCTATGTCCTGCAGGGGTAGGTCCCTGGTAACCTCGTATGCCATAAGGGTTGAAATTTCAGTTACCAGTTCTCTGAACTCCTTTGACCCTGTATTCTTGTCTCTTAACATTGTCAGTTTATGCTTTATCAATGGGTGATCCATAATCACAACTTTCGACATAACATCTCTCCCTTCATTTTCATCCTAATAATTATACCACAATCACTCTTCGATTTCAGCAATTTTATTGACTCTTCTTTCGTGTCTTCCACCCTGGAATTCACTCTTCAGAAAGGTTCCGAGTATTTCCTTGGCAAGGTCAACTCCCAGCACCCTTCCGCCCATGGCGATCACATTGGCGTTGTTGTGTTCCCTGCTCATCCTTGCCGAATACACATCTCCACAAAGGGCAGCCCGAACACCCTTGACCTTGTTTGCAGATATGGATATTCCTATTCCAGTGCCACAGATGACAACTCCTCTATCAATTTCACCAGAGACGACTGCCTCTCCAACCACCCTCCCGTAGTCCGGGTAGTCAACGGATTCCTTGCTGTGTGTACCGAAGTCCTTGACCTGGTGGCCGCTTTCCTCCAGAAACTTCTTCATTTCCTCCTTAAGCTCAAAGCCTCCATGGTCGCTTCCAATTCCAATTATCATATCCTTGTGCCCTCCTATAGATCTATTTTATCCAAAAGTTTTTCAATTGCATCCTCAAGCTGTCTTCTCACTATTTCATAAACCTCCAATGGTCCTCCAAATGGATCCTCCACGTCAATATCGCTTCCAGTGGCAAACTCGTATAGAAGAAAGATCTTATCCACCATGTTGGGGTATCTTGTAAGGAGATTCCTTTTATGGGCACCTGTCATTACCAGGATCAAGTCCGCCCATTCCATGATTTCATCCTGTAGAAATCTGGATCTGTGGTCTGCAAGTCCACCCCTGTCCTTCATGGATACCCTCGCCCCTTTGCTGGCCCGTTCTCCATCAACTGCAAAGATACCAGCGGAGGCCACTTCAATTTTTCTGTTTCTCTTATTCGCTTCATCCCTCAAGATTTCTTCTGCCATGGGACTTCTGCAGGTATTTCCAGTGCATACAAACAATATCTTCATGGCTCCTCCTACAAATTAATCCTGTTTCCTCCAGCTGCTTTAAGCAGCCGATTCATAATAGCCATTCCTATCTGATCCTCTTCCACCGATTCGCACAGGATAATATCGATTTCCAGCTCATCCAGTCTCCTGATTGCATGGAACAGCCCATGGGCAATGGTCCTTTTATCCCTCACGGATCCCATAACGACGACATTTTCACCAGGGTACCTGTTCCTGTTCTCTTCAGTTACCAATAGTCCAACCCTTTTTCCTTGGGCTCCTTCCCTACGGGCTCTCTCCATAATTGCAGCGACCACCCTTTCCTTGTCTCCTGAAAAAAGTATCATCTCTGCCTTTGGAGCATAATGCCTGTATTTTTGACCTGGAGATTTTGGAGTAAACTCCTTCCTATCCCCCAGGCCCGGATCAATTACAACCTCTGGCAACAGGTCTCTAAGATCCTCAAGGGTCACCCCTCCAGGTCTAAGTACCATTGGCACTTTTTCAGTAAGGTCAAGGACAGTGGATTCAAGACCAACTCCGGTTTCTCCCCCATCTATTATCATCGCTATCTTACCCTTCATGTCCTGGACCACATGGGAAGCCCTTGTTGGACTTGGTCTTCCTGAGATATTTGCCGACGGAGCAGCTATTGGGGTTCCTGCCCTTTTTATCAGCTCCAGTGCAATCGGGTGGCTTGGCATTCTTATGGCCACGGTCTGGAGTCCAGCAGTGATAATATCTGGAACAAGGTCAGATTTTCTGAAAAGCATTGTCAATGGTCCTGGCCAGAACCTTTCCATGCATTTATATGCGTCCTTGGGAATATCACGGACAAGCCTTTTAAGCATCTGGATCGAATCCACATGCAGAATCAAGGGATTATCCTGAGGTCTTCCCTTGGCCTTGAATATTTTTCTTACTGCAGATTCTGATAATCCATCCGCTCCCAACCCATATACTGTCTCAGTTGGAAAAGCCACAACCTCCCCGCCCTTAATAAGGGCTGCCGCCCTTTCCATTTCATGGATTTGCTCCTCCAGATCATATATTTTCAACAGCTCTGTCTCCATTATTCAACCTCGTTTCCACAATATTTAAATATAGAAAAAGAGGGTTTCCCCTCTTTAGCTGATTTCCTGCATTCTTTCCGCCTGGTCGGATGTTATCAATGCATCAATCATCTCGTCCAGGTCTCCATCCACAAAGTTATTCAGCTTGTACAGGGTCAGATTTATTCTGTGGTCACTTACTCTTCCCTGAGGGAAGTTGTAGGTCCTGATACGCTCAGACCTGTCTCCGGTTCCCACCTGACCCTTCTTCATCTGAGCCAGTTCCTCATTCTGCTCCATAAGCTTCAGCTCATACAGCTTTGACTTAAGAATCTTCAGGGCCTTGTCCTTGTTTTTCAGCTGACTTTTCTCATCCTGACAGGAAACAACTATCCCCGTTGGTATGTGAGTCATCCTAACAGCGGAATCTGTTGTATTTACAGACTGTCCACCATTTCCTGAAGAACGGAAAACATCAACCCTAAGGTCTGCCTGATTAACTTCGATATCAATGTCCTCAGCCTCTGGAAGCACAGCTACAGTAACTGTGGATGTGTGAATCCTTCCACTTGACTCGGTTTCTGGAACCCTTTGTACCCTGTGGACTCCTGACTCGTACTTAAGTCTAGAGTAGGCTCCCTTACCCTTTATCATAAAGATTACTTCCTTGTAGCCGCCGATGCCGATTTCATTGGTGTTCATGATTTCAACCTTCCAGTTGTTTCTCTCTGCATATCTCAAATACATCCTAAAGAGAACTCCTGCAAAAAGGGCAGCTTCGTCACCGCCTGCTCCACCTCTGATTTCAACAATTACATTCTTATGGTCATTGGGGTCCTTAGGGATAAGAAGAACCCGGATTTCCTCCTGGATGGCTTCAAGGCTCTCTTCAAGCTCGTAAACCTCTTCCTTGACCATGTCCCTCATTTCAGCCTCAAGCTTTTCATGGAGCATTTCCTTTGCATCCTCAAGCTCCTGCTTTGTCTTGGTGTACTCCCTGTACTTGTTAACAATGGGCTCAATATCAGATTGCTCCTTCATTACCCTTTGCCATTCCTCCCTGTCGTTGTTGATCAGGTCAGGGTCCATGGTCTTTTGAACCAACTCCTTGTATTTATCCTCTAAAAAATTCAGTTTATCAAACACAATAAAAACCTCTCTTCATTTTATTCATTCACATATTTATCCACAGTATTATTATATAATTAATCTATCCATAATACAAGTCAGTACAGCTAGCGCTCCCTTTCCTCCTGGAATGGCCAGTATAACTTGTGATAGATAACCGAGGAAACTGCCCCCACAATAACTATCCAGATTGGATTGATCCCTGTAAACACAACAAGACCCACCGTTGCTATGGATGCAAAAAGCTTGATGTAGGTTTTCCTTGAATTCTTCCACATCTGATAGACTGCAGAAAGGATCAGTGCCACTATAGCAGGCCTTATTCCCATAAATATGCTGTCTACAAATTCGTTGTTCTTGAACCTGAAGAAGTACATGGCAATTAGAAGTATGATTATAAAGGATGGAAGAACAGATCCAAGGGTCGAGGCAACGGCTCCCTTAAGCCCTTTGATCCTGTATCCCACATAAACGCTTGTATTGAGGGCCACTGACCCTGGAGAGGCCTGAGCAAGAGCTATGGCATCCATAAACTCCTCTTCGCTTATAAGCTTCTTTATGTCCACAAGCTCCTTCTGGATGATCGGAAGCATTGCATAGCCTCCGCCAAATGTGAAGGCACCTATCTTGAAAAATGTCGTAAAAAGACTGAAAAACATACCTTC
>NZ_JBJXRK010000040.1:0-14628 GCF_046224405.1 Gudongella ferriphila
TAATTTAAAGATTATTTTCCGCCCAATACCTTCTCAGAAATACTGTTTGGCACTGGTTCGTAATGGTCAAACTGCATTGTGTAAAGGCCTCTTCCCTGGGTGTTAGATCTCAGGTCAGTTGCATAACCGAACATTTCAGCCAATGGCACAAATGCTCTGATTATCTGAGCTCCGCTTACAAGCTCCATGCCTTCCATTCTGCCTCTTCTTGAATTTATGTCTCCGATTACATCTCCCATGTACTCCTCGGGAACTGTAACTTCAACCTTCATCATCGGCTCAAGAAGTGTTGGTCCAGCTTTTCTCAAAGCTTCCCTAACTCCCATTGAACCTGCGATTTTATATGCCATCTCTGAAGAGTCAACATCATGGTATGATCCATCATAAAGGGTTACCTTGATATCCAGTACGGGATAGCCTCCAAGAATTCCTGATTCCAGTGCTTCCTGAATACCACTGTTTATTGAGTTGATATACTCCTTCGGTATTGCTCCTCCGACGATTGCATTTACAAACTCATATCCCTTGCCTGGTTCCTGTGGCTCAACCTTAAGCTTAACATGACCATATTGTCCTCTACCACCTGACTGCTTGACGTATTTTCCTTCAGCGTCAGCCGGTTTCTGGATTGACTCCTTATAAGCAACCTGTGGGCTACCTACATTTGCCTCAACCTTAAATTCCCTTAGAAGTCTGTCTACGATGATCTCAAGGTGAAGCTCACCCATTCCAGCGATGATAGTCTGTCCAGTCTCCTCATCAGTATAGGTTCTGAATGTAGGATCTTCCTCTGCAAGCTTTGCAAGGGCTACAGACATCTTCTCCTGGCTGGCTTTGGTCTTTGGTTCAATAGCTACGTGAATTACAGGCTCTGGGAATTCCATCTTCTCAAGGATAACCGGATCCGTATCTATACAGATGGTGTCACCTGTTGAAGTATCCTTGAAGCCTACAGCTGCTGCTATGTCTCCTGCGAAGACCTCATCGATTTCTTCCCTTTTGTTGGCATGCATCTGCAGAATCCTTCCGATTCTTTCCCTTTTGCCCTTGGTTGAGTTATATACATAACTTCCAGCTTTTGCACTTCCTGAGTAAACTCTGAAATATGCCAGCTTACCAACATACGGGTCTGTTACTATCTTAAACGCAAGCGCTGAAAATGGCTCGCTGTCATCAGCATGTCTCTCAACAACCTCTTCTGTACCTGGCAGGATTCCCTGAATTGCAGGAACATCCAATGGTGATGGAAGGTAAGCCAGTATTGCATCCAGAAGAATCTGAACTCCCTTGTTCTTGTATGATGAACCACAAAGTACTGGCGTCATCTTTACTTCAAGAGTCGCTTTTCTGATACCCCTCATGATTTCTTCAGTAGTCAGCTCTTCACCTTCAAGATACTTCATCATAAGATCTTCATCTGACTCCGAAACAGATTCAATCAGAAGCTCTCTGTATTCGTTGGCCAAATCAACCATATCTGCAGGTATCTCTGTAATTTCGATTTCCTGTCCAAGGTCATCCTTGTAAATCCTTGCATTCATTTCAACAAGGTCAACAATTCCAACAAATGTTTCTTCCTTACCAATAGGCAACTGAATTGGAACAGCATTTGCCTTTAGTCTGTCCTTCATCATATTTACTGCCCTGAAGTAATCTGCACCCATGATATCCATTTTATTAACAAAAGCCAATCGCGGTACACGATATTTGTCAGCTTGTCTCCAAACGGTCTCAGATTGAGGCTCTACTCCACCCTTTGCACAGAACAATGCAACGGCTCCATCAAGTACACGCAGTGACCTTTCAACCTCAACGGTGAAATCCACGTGCCCTGGTGTGTCTATAACGTTGACTCTGTGATCTTTCCAGAAAGCTGTCGTCGCAGCGGAGGTGATAGTGATTCCTCTCTCTTGCTCTTGTTCCATCCAGTCCATTTGGGCTCCACCCTCATGGGTTTCACCTATCTTGTGTATTTTACCGGTATAAAATAGTATTCTTTCTGTGGTGGTTGTTTTTCCTGCATCAATATGAGCCATTATGCCGATGTTTCTAGTTTTTTCTAGTGATACTTGTCTTGGCACAATTTTTCCTCCTTACATACTAATTAATAAATCCCATCCACACATTTTAAACGTCCTACTAGAATCTGTAGTGTGCGAAAGCTTTGTTAGCCTCTGCCATTTTATGTGTTTCTTCTCTCTTCTTAACACTTGCTCCAAGACCGTTCGCTGCATCCATAAGCTCTTTTGCAAGCTTCTCAACCATAGTCTTTTCTCCTCTTTTTCTTGAGAAAGTAACTAACCATCTCAAACCAAGAGTCTCTCTTCTATCTGGTCTAACCTCTATTGGCACCTGATAGTTTGCTCCACCTATTCTTCTTGCTTTTACTTCAAGAACAGGCATGATGTTGTTCATAGCCTTGTAGAATACCTCCAATGGGTCTTCACCTGTTTTCTCAGCGATTTGATCGAAAGCCCCATAAACTATATTCTGTGCTATTCCTTTTTTTCCATCCAGCATAATGCCGTTGATTAATTTTGTTACTACCACATCATTGTAAATTGGATCTGGCATGATTTCTCTTTTTGGTATATGTCCTTTTCTAGGCACTTTTCTTCCCTCCTTAACTATATAGAGTAGATTCATTGGTACTCGGCGTTTGCCGTTGTGCCTTAAAATGCATCTATATTAAAGTATTATTAGCATTTCAAGCACTTCATGTCGTTTACTTCTTAACCTTAGGTTTCTTAGCACCATACTTTGATCTTGACTGTAGTCTGTTTTCAACTCCAGCAGTATCCAAAGTACCCCTAACTATGTGATATCTTACACCTGGAAGGTCTTTTACTCTTCCACCTCTGATAAGAACGACACTGTGCTCTTGCAGATTGTGACCGATACCTGGAATATAGGCGGCTACTTCCATTCCGTTTGTAAGTCTTACTCTGGCAACTTTTCTAAGTGCTGAGTTAGGCTTCTTTGGTGTTATTGTTCTAACAGCAACACAAACTCCTCTTTTTTGAGGTGAATTGGATTCAGTCTCCTTTTTCTTCAAGGTATTTAGATTCATACCAAGAGCTGGCGACTTTGATTTGTAAACAACCTTTTCTCTTCCTTTTCTAACTAGTTGGTTAATTGTTGGCATTAAGGCACCTCCTTCTAATTTTTATTTAATAACGCAGCGACAGCCGCATTAATATCGATTCCACAGGCCTCACCAAGCTCCTCCATCGTATCAACATACATCACATTGACATCCTTGGACTTGCACAGGTCTTCAATTTCCCCGGTTACCCTCTTCTCTGCATCCCGGGCTATGAAAACCGTCTGGACCTCTGATTTGGGCAGGGATCGCTTGACCTGTTTGGCCCCCACTACCTTGTCCTGTGTCTTTAAATCTGTAAACATTATCTATCCTCCTTTAAACATATCAAAGATTATGTGGCCAAAAGACCACATAATCTTTATGTCATCAAGAGTCTTCTAAAGTTTGCACACTATAGTATTCTATCACTGCAGAATATCTGTGTCAACTAAATTTTCCTCCTCCTGGGTAATTATCTCATCATCTATGACCTGTACATTCTTGTACCTTCTCATGCCTGTACCAGCAGGTATAAGCTTACCGATGATTACATTTTCCTTTAGACCCAATAGGAAATCCTCTTTACCTTTAATTGCTGCCTCAGTCAGTACTCGGGTTGTCTCCTGGAAGGATGCCGCTGAAAGGAATGAATCTGTAGCAAGTGACGCCTTGGTTATTCCAAGCAATGTCTTTCTTCCCACTGCAGGCTCTCCGCCTTCCTCTACAACCTTCTTGTTTGTATTTTCAAATTCCATTACGTTTACAAGGCTTCCTGGCAACAGATCCGTGTCACCGGCTGATTCAATCTTAACCTTTGACAGCATCTGCCGAACGATGATCTCAATGTGCTTGTCGTTTATATCTACACCCTGTAGTCTATATACCCTTTGTACTTCCTTTACAATATAATTTTGTACTCCTTTTACGCCTTTTATTTTTAGAATGTCATGAGGATTGACAGATCCTTCCGTCAACTCATCTCCGGCTTCTATTACGTCGCCTTCCCTGACCTTGAGTCTTGAGCCGAATACGATGTTGTATCTGGCCTCTTCTCCATCCTCGTTTGTAACCACAACTTCTTTTCTCTTCTTGTTGTCATTTATGCTAACGGTACCGTCAATCTCTGATATGACCGCAAGTCCCTTTGGCTTTCTAGCTTCGAAAAGCTCCTCAACCCTTGGAAGACCCTGGGTGATGTCAGCGGCCGCCGCAACCCCTCCCGTGTGGAAGGTCCTCATTGTCAGCTGTGTTCCCGGCTCTCCGATTGACTGTGCAGCAATGATACCAACAGCTTCACCGATGTGCATTTCCTTGCCTGTTGCAAGGTTTCGTCCATAGCAGTGGGCACATACTCCAAACTTGGCTTTACAACCAAGAACGGATCTTACCTTGACTTCCTCTATTCCAATCTCCTGGATGAAGTCAGCCTGCTCTGCTGTGATCATCTCATTTTCCTTGACGATTATCTCCCCAGTTTCAGGATTTACAATATCCTCGAAGGTATATCTTCCGTCGATTCTGTCCCTAAGCTCCTCTAGAATCTCCTTGCCGTCCCTATAGGCCTTAACAAGGAAATACTGGTCGGTTCCGCAGTCCTCTTCCCTTACGATTACATCCTGGCTGACATCTACAAGTCTTCTTGTAAGATAACCTGAGTCTGCCGTCCTAAGGGCCGTATCAGCCAGTCCCTTTCTGGAACCGTGTGTCGATATAAAGAACTCAAGAACTGATAGTCCTTCACGGAAGTTGGACTTGATTGGCACCTCAACTGTCCTACCTGATGCACTTGCCATAAGTCCACGCATACCTGCCAGCTGTCTTATCTGGTTCTTGCTACCTCTCGCTCCGGAGATCGCCATTACATATATATTGTTCATGGGGTCAAGACCATCCATCAGGATTTCCGTTACATCCTCAGTTGTCTGGTTCCAGGTCTCAATGACCCTCTCGTATCTTTCTTCGTCTGAGATAAGTCCTCTTCTGTAGGATTTCTCGAATCTGTCTACTACAACCTCAGCCTTCTTGATCATTTCATACTTCTCTTCAGGAATGACTACGTCACCCATTGAGATTGAAATGGCTCCGATTGTTGAGTACTTGAAGCCCATTGTCTTGATATGGTCAAGAATTTCAGCTGTTACAGAGTTTCCGTGTTTCCTGAAGCACTTGTCGATTATTACTCCAAGCTGTTTCTTGTCAACGACCCTGTCAATCTCAAGACCGTATTTGTCAACAGCCCTGTCTACAAAACCAAGATCCTGCGGCAGGTTCTCATTGAATATGAATCTACCAACTGTACTTTCAACAAGCTGTCCTCTGTCATCCGCATCCAGCTTCATCCTTACCTTAACCTTGGCGTGCATTCCCACATCGCCATTTGCGTATGCGTGAATCAGCTCGTCGTAATCCTTGAATATCTTTCCTTCTCCATGCTCCCCTTCCCTGTATACTGTCAGGTAGTAGGCACCCAGCACCATGTCCTGTGAAGGAGTGGTTATTGGCTTTCCATCCTTAGGTGCAAGGATATTGTTTGTCGAAAGCATAAGAAGTCTTGCTTCGGCCTGAGCTTCAGATGACAAAGGTACGTGGACCGCCATCTGGTCACCATCAAAGTCAGCATTGTATGCCGTACATACCAAGGGGTGAAGCTTTATTGCCTTGCCTTCAACCAGAACAGGCTCAAATGCCTGGATTCCAAGTCTGTGAAGCGTTGGTGCACGGTTTAGAAGAACCGGATGGTCCTTTATTACAGTTTCAAGCACATCCCAAACCTGTGGCTTGATCCTCTCAACCATTCTCTTGGCACTCTTTATATTGTGTGCATGCCCGTCCGAGACAAGCTTTTTCATTACAAATGGCTTAAATAGCTCCAATGCCATCTTCTTTGGAAGACCACACTGATAAAACTTCAACTCCGGACCGACTACGATAACTGAACGTCCTGAGTAGTCAACCCTTTTACCTAGAAGATTCTGTCTGAAACGACCCTGCTTACCCTTAAGCATGTCTGACAGTGATTTCAGAGGTCTGTTTCCAGGACCCGTTACAGGTCTTCCCCTTCTGCCGTTGTCTATAAGGGCGTCCACTGCCTCCTGAAGCATCCTCTTCTCATTTCTTACAATGATATCGGGAGCTCCCAGGTCCAGAAGTCTCTTGAGTCTGTTGTTTCTATTGATTACCCTTCTGTAAAGGTCATTAAGGTCTGATGTTGCAAATCTTCCTCCGTCCAGCTGGACCATAGGTCTCAGGTCTGGTGGAATTACAGGAATTACATCAAGGACCATCCACTCGGGTCTGTTTCCTGAGTTTCTGAATGCTTCAACCACCTCAAGCCTTCTTGTTATCCTTACCTTCTTCTGTCCTGTTGCATCCTTAAGCTGTGCCCTCAGCTCCTTTGATTCCGCCTCCAGGTCTATTTTCTCAAGCAGTGACCTTACTGCCTCAGCACCCATCATGGCCCTGAAGCTGTTGTGGTATTTATCCACTGCATCCCTGTATTCGGTTTCTGTAAGAAGCTGCTTTTCATACATTGGCGTATCCCCCGGCTCAATCACCACGTAGGATGCAAAGTATAGAATCTTCTCAAGAGCCCTTGGGCTCATATCAAGAATCAGTCCCATCCTGCTTGGGATTCCCTTGAAGTACCAAATGTGTGATACTGGAGCTGCAAGCTCGATATGTCCAAGCCTCTCTCTTCTTACCTTTGCCTTTGTGACTTCAACTCCACACCTGTCACAGACTACTCCCTTGTATCTAACTCTCTTGTATTTTCCGCAATGACATTCCCAGTCCTTTGTAGGTCCGAATATCTTTTCGCAGAACAAACCCTCTTTTTCAGGTTTAAGTGTACGATAATTTATTGTTTCCGGTTTTTTTACTTCTCCCTTTGACCATTGTCTGATCTTCTCTGGAGAAGCTAGCCCAATTTTAATTGAATCAAATGTGTTTAATTCAAACAAGGAGCGTTCTCTCCTTTCATAATAAAGTTTGTTAATAGCTTAATCCATATCCTCATCACTGTAGGAGTCAGAGTCATCGTCTTCTTCCTCAATTATAAATCCTGCGGGAATTTCCTCTGCTGAGCTCTTCTCTCTGTCATCTCCCGTCTCCTCCTGGTCATCCTCTTCCTCTTCTTCGCCTCTGTCATCTACAAACAGCTTTTCCCTAGGTGTGTTGTCACCAATCAGGTCCAGGTCTGTAAGGTCGTCATCTATGGATTCCTTCAGCTCGATCTCGCCGATTTCCTCTCCGATTACCTTCACATCAAGTGCAAGTGACTGAAGCTCTTTAATTAGAACCTTGAAGGATTCAGGTATTCCAGGTTCAGGAATATTCTCGCCCTTCACAATCGCCTCGTAGGTCTTTACTCTTCCTACAATGTCGTCAGATTTAACAGTTAGGATTTCCTGAAGTGTATGTGATGCACCGTATGCCTCAAGTGCCCATACCTCCATCTCTCCGAATCTCTGACCACCAAACTGGGCTTTTCCTCCCAGAGGCTGCTGTGTTACCAAGGAATATGGTCCGGTTGATCTTGCATGTATCTTGTCATCAACCAGATGGTGAAGCTTAAGCATATACATGTAACCAACTGTTACAGGGTTCGCAAAGGAATCTCCCGTACGTCCATCCCTTAGTTCAATCTTTCCGTTTTCCGGATAGCCAGCCTCATTAAGCTTGACCATGATGTCTTCCTCATTGGCTCCGTCAAATACCGGTGTTGCAACATACATTCCCAACTTTTTCGCTGCAAGCCCAAGGTGGACTTCAAGTACCTGTCCAAGGTTCATCCTCGAAGGTACTCCCAGCGGGTTAAGAACTACATCAACAGGCGTTCCGTCAGGCATGTAAGGCATGTCCTCCTCAGGAAGGATCCTTGAGATAACACCCTTGTTACCATGTCTACCACACATCTTGTCTCCAACGTTGATCTTCCTCTTGGTAGCCACATATACCCTTACCATTTGATTAACTCCAGGTGGAAGCTCGTCTCCATTGTCTCTTGAGTAAATCTTCACATCCACTATTATACCAGTTTCACCATGAGGTACCCTCAATGAGGTATCCCTTACTTCTCTGGCTTTTTCACCAAATATTGCCCTTAGTAGTCTTTCCTCTGCGGTAAGTTCTGTTTCTCCCTTTGGAGTAACCTTTCCCACCAGAATATCTCCGGCTTTAACCTCGGCTCCAATCCTGATGATTCCTCTTTCATTAAGGTCCTTAAGCATTTCCTCGCCCACGTTTGGAATATCTCTGGTGATTTCCTCCGGTCCAAGCTTGGTGTCTCTTGCCTCTGACTCGTATTCTTCAATATGAACCGAGGTCAATACATCCTCTATTACCAATCTTTCATTAAGGAGAATGGCATCCTCGTAATTGTATCCTTCCCAGGTCATGAATGCTATCAGCAGGTTCTTTCCAAGTGCAATCTCACCTTGGTCGGTGCTCGGTCCGTCAGCAATTATCTGATCAGCTGCAATCTTTTCACCCTGCTTGATCATAGGTCTTTGATTTATTGTGGTTCCCTGGTTGGATCTCTTGAATTTCAACAATCTATATTTATCGATTTGGTTGTCCTTGTCTCTTCTGATCTGAATCTCATCAGCAGTAACCTTTTCGGCCACTCCCGATTCCTTTGCCACTATTACAACACCCGAGTCCTTGGCAGCCTTGTACTCAATTCCGGTTCCGATTATTGGAGCCTCTGTCTTGAGCAATGGAACTGCCTGTCTCTGCATGTTTGCACCCATCAGGGCTCTGTTGGCATCGTCGTTCTCAAGGAAAGGTATCATTGCCGTACCTACAGATACTATCTGTCTTGGGGATACATCCATGTATTCAATGTCCTCAGGGTTGAAAATGTCAACTATTCCAAGCTTACCTCTGGCTATTATCCTGTTGTTGACAAATCTGCTTTCCTTGTCCAGCTTCTCGTTTGACTGAGCGATTATCATCTCATATTCGATGTCTGCTGTCAGATAGTCTATCTCACCGGTAACCTGGCCGTTTTTCACCCTTCTGTATGGGGCTTCAATGAATCCGTACTCATTGATTCTAGCATAGGTTGTCAAAGAAGTTATAAGTCCTATGTTTGGACCCTCAGGCGTTTCAATAGGACACATTCTACCATAGTGTGAGTTGTGTACGTCCCTTACCTCAAAGCCTGCCCTGTCCCTGCTCAGACCACCAGGTCCAAGAGCGGACATTCTTCTCTTGTGGGTCAGCTCTGCCAATGGATTTGTCTGGTCCATGAACTGAGACAGCTGACTGCTTCCAAAGAACTCTTTTATTGATGCAACTACAGGCCTGATGTTTATTAGGGCTTGTGGAGTTGCCACCTCGATGTCCTGGATTGTCATCCTTTCCCTGACGACACGCTCCATCCTTGCAAGACCTATTCTGAACTGGTTCTGCAAAAGCTCACCAACACTTCTAAGTCTCCTGTTTCCAAGATGGTCTATGTCATCCGTCCCACCTATATTATAGAAAAGATTGAATTCATAATTGATGCTGGCGATGATATCATCAACTATAATATGCTTGGGTGACAATTCCTTTATTCTGTCCTTGATTGCTTCCTTCAACTCTTCCTCGTCTGGGAATGCCTCTATAAGCTCCTTCATCAGAGGATAGTATACCCTTTCCCTAAGTCCAAGCTCCTTTAGGGAGAATGGCAGGTCAAACGCCTCAGGAAACACAAAGTTGTTGGAAAGCACCTTTATCTCCTTGCCATCATCCATCAGCAGCTTCATTGAATTTATTCCGCTGTTTTCAATTTCTATTGCCTTATCCCTTGTTATTCTCTCTCCCTTTTCCGCCAGGATCTCTCCTGTCTCAGGGTTGACTACGTCATGAGCGGCACGATTACCGGCAACTCTGTTATAAAGGGCTAATTTTTTATTGAATTTGTATCTCCCGACCTTGGCAAGATCATATCTTCTTGGGTCAAAGAACAGATTGGTCAACAAGCTTCTGGCACTGTCCACTGTTGGTGGTTCACCAGGTCTCAGACGCTTGTATATTTCTAGAAGTGCTTCCTCTTCAGTATTGGTTGCATCCTTCTCCAAGGTGGTCAAAAGCTGCTCAGTCTCACCCAATACGTCTATAACTTCGCTATCTGTTGCTATGCCAAGAGCTCTCATTAGAGTAGTTATTGGAACTTTCCTGGTCCTGTCAATTCTGACATAGACAATGTCGTTGGAGTCAGTTTCATACTCCAGCCAAGCTCCACGGTTTGGAATCAGGGTTGATGAAAACAGGCTCTTACCTGCTTTGTCAATTGATTCTACATAATATACTCCAGGTGATCTTACCAGCTGACTTACAACTACCCTTTCTGCACCGTTTATGATAAATGTTCCCTTGTCTGTCATCAAAGGCATGTCGCCCATGAAGACTTCCTGTTCCTTTACCTCACCGGTCTCCTTGTTTATAAGTCTAACCTTAACCTTCAAGGGTGCTGAATAGTTAGCGTCCCTCTCTCTTGCCTCGTGCTCATCGTACTTGACGGCTTCTCCAATGTGGTAATCCACAAATTCCAAAATCAGGTTACCAGTGTAATCCTGGATTGGGGAGATATCATCAAAAACCTCTCTTAATCCTTCTGACAGAAACCAATCGTAGGAGGATTTCTGCACCTCAATCAAATCAGGCAGATCAAGTACTTCATCGATGCGGGAATAACTCATCCTGACCCGCTTACCAAATGTTACAGGATGTACCATTAAAACTTCACCCCTCATTAAACTAAAATAGCCAAAAGCTCCAGCTTTTGGTGGTACCAACTCATCGGTCAACTGAAAATAACAGGTTCTAAATCTCAGTATAGTATGCCCATTATAATCATTATTATGCAATATATTATACTATCATACACCTGGATTGATGTCAAACTTTTTAGGTGATTTTTAGTGAAAAAAAGTGGCCTTCATGATGAAAGCCACTTTCTATTCCTCGATTACTTAACTTCTACAGATGCTCCAACTTCTTCAAGCTTAGCTTTAAGCTCTTCAGCTTCTTCTTTGCTTGCGCCTTCTTTAATTGGCTTTGGTGCGTTGTCTACAAGCTCTTTTGCTTCTTTAAGTCCAAGACCTGTGATCTCTCTTACAGCCTTGATAACTTTGATTTTCTCTCCACCAGCTGATGAAAGGATTACATCAAACTCTGTCTGCTCTTCAGCCGCTGCTTCAGCTGCTGCTGCAGGAGCTGCTGCTACTGCCATTGGAGCCGCTGCGCTTACTCCGAACTCTTCCTCTAGAGCCTTTACCATTTCTGAAAGCTCCAATACTGTTAAACTTTTTACTTCTTCAATTAGGTTTAATACTTTTTCACTTGCCATTTTTATTTATCCCTCCGAATTTTTTTATTTTATTTATGCTGCCTTCTCTTCAGCTATAGCGTTTAGAACTATAGCAAGACCTCTGATCGTACCTTGAAGTACGTTCGCGAATCCTTGAACTGGTGCGTTCATACCAGCAAGTACCTGTGCAACAAGCACCTCTTTTGATGGTAGGTCTGCAAGACTCTTAACTCCGTTAACATCAATTATCTTACCATCAACGATTCCAGCCTTTATCTCAAGCTTGTCGTTTTTCTTGGCGAATTCTGATGTAACTTTTGCTGCAGCCACTGGATCGTCCAATCCAAAAGCCACCGCTGAAGGTCCTTTAAGGAATTCATTGAATTCTTCCAGGCCCAGGTCCTTGAATGCAAATCTCATCATTGTGTTCTTATATACCTTGTAGTCGACTCCGGCCTCTCTGTACTGCTTTCTAAGCTCGGTCAACTCTGCTACGTCAAGTCCTCTGTAGTCAACCAAAATCATGGATTGTGATGATTCGATCTTTTCTTTAATCTCCTCAACTATCTTTGATTTGGCTTGAAGGGTATGTTCCTTCATATTATCTTCACCTCCTGTACGGGTATAAAATAAAGGTCTCATACGCAGACACGCAGAGACCCTAATTCCAGATTAGATATATCTCACCTCGGTAGGGCATTAAGCCTTTTGGCTCCTACTGTCTGCGGTTCTTTATTTAATTAACATTGATGATTATATCAGCAACAACTACTCTTGTCAACTAGTCAGTAAGTTTTCCTGGATTTAATTTGATTCCAGGACCCATTGTGCTTGAAATTGTTACCGTCCTCATATATCTACCCTTTGCAGCGGCTGGTCTTGCCTTGTTTAGAGCATCCATGATTGCCATGAAGTTCTCTCTAAGCTTCTCAGTACCAAATGACACCTTGCCTATTGGCACGTGTACGATACTAGCCTTGTCAACTCTGTACTCAACCTTACCTGCCTTGATCTCATTAACTGCCTTTTCAACTTCAAATGTAACAGTTCCTGATTTAGGGTTAGGCATAAGACCCTTTGGTCCAAGGATTCTACCTATTCTACCTACAACACCCATCATATCTGGAGTTGCAACCACAACGTCGAAGTCCATCCAACCTTCATTTTGGATTCTTGCAACCATTTCATCTCCACCGACGAAATCAGCGCCTGCATCCTCTGCTTCCTTAACCTTTTCACCTTTTGCTATTACAAGAACCCTGCTTGTCTTACCAGTACCATGTGGCAAAACAACAGCGCCTCTTACCTGCTGGTCTGCATGTCTTGGGTCAACTCCAAGTCTTACTGCAAGCTCAACGGTTTCGTCAAACTTGGCTTTTGAAGTCTGCTGTACCAGCTCAATAGCATCCAATGTATCATAAAGCTTGCTTCTGTCAACAAGTTTTATGCTCTCTTGATAATTCTTACCTCTCTTTGGCATACTAAAAAACCTCCTTGTGGTATTAACGAAAAATTTCTCCCACTATTTATTATTCTTCTACTTCAACGCCCATGCTTCTTGCAGTTCCAGCTACCATGCTCATGGCTGCTTCAATTGAACCTGCATTAAGGTCTGGCATTTTAATCTTAGCTATCTCTTCCAGATCAGCTTTTGATATCTTAGCAACTTTTTTCTTGTTAGGTTCTCCTGAACCTGAGTCAATTCCAACAGCCTTCTTAATAAGAACTGGTGCTGGTGGTGTCTTTGTGATAAATGTAAATGATCTGTCTGCATATACAGTTAATACTACAGGTATGATCATTCCTACCTGGTCTGCAGTCTTGGCGTTGAACTCTTTTGTAAACTGCATAATGTTTACTCCGTGAGGTCCTAACGCGGTACCTACAGGTGGAGCTGGTGTTGCCTTTCCAGCTGGAATTTGTAATTTAACTAGAGCTATGACTTTTTTTGCCATAATTCCACCTCCTCATTTCAATGTGGTTTAGCGGGATAATCCCTCCCACTGCACTTCTATTTATAAAGCATCATTGCTTATAAATCAATCCATCCCAGAACATTGCTTCCGGGCTATACTCTTTCTATCTGATCAAACTCAAGCTCAACCAATGTCTCCCTGCCGAACATGGAAACATATACCTTGACCTTGCGTTTTTCCATATTGATGCTGTCAATGGTTCCAATAAAGTTCTCGAAAGGACCTGCTACAACCTTTACAGGATCCTTGACCTTGAAGTCAACAGCCGGCAATACCATCTTCTCCTGTACTCCCAGGGCTCTGACTTCCTTGTCAGAAAGTGGTACCGGTTTTGATGACGGTCCAACGAAGCCAGTTACACCTCTAGTGTTTCGGACCAAATACCATGACTCATCATTGATAATCATTTTAACAAGAACATATCCAGGAAACATTTTTCGCTCCTTGAGCTTCTTTTTCCCGGATTTGTTGTCAATGTATTCTTCAGTTGGAACAGCGACCTCAAAGATATCATCCTTCATTCCTCTGTTCTCTACCATTTTCTCAAGGTTGGCCTTTACTTTATTTTCATGACCAGAATAAGTATGCACCACATACCACTTGGCATCCTTGGCTCTTTCTTCCCTACTCATATCCTTATCCGTCATAATTCAGGGACCACTCAGGCCCTTCCCTCCCTTGTATTACTAAATAATAAACGATAAAACTCCACCTAGAATCAGGTCAAGAATATAAACTATGATTGCAACCAAAACGCTGATGAATATTACAACTCCGGTATAGTTCATAAGCTCTTTCCTGTCAGGCCATATAACCTTTTTAAGCTCTGATCTAACTCCTCTAAAGTAAGTGGACATCTTATCCTTTGTACTCACAGATCCTGTGTTTGTTCCTGCCATCATTTCACATCCTTACTTTAACAGTTATTTTGTTTCCTTGTGATTAGTGTGTGTCTTGCAGAACTTACAATACTTCTTAAGCTCGATTCTCTCAGTTGTGTTCTTTTTGTTCTTCTTAGTTACGTAATTTCTCTGCTTGCACTCTGTACACGCCAATGTGACTCTGTCTCTCATCTATCACACCTCCTACTTTCACCCATGGTGTTATCTCTATATATGAATTCAACTAATTTGGGCACAATCTCCCATTATTAATGCACTACTAATATAACCTATCACAAAACATTATTCATGTCAATAAATAATTCATCATCTCCACATGTGGGCGATGTCATAAAAAGACCGGGTCAAAAGACCCAGTCTTTCACT
>NZ_JBJXRK010000041.1:0-14069 GCF_046224405.1 Gudongella ferriphila
AGATTTAGAAAATGGAAATATTGAAGATATTGAAATCTCTATAAAGGATGGCACTTTAAAAGAAATTCTAAAAGATGAAATTAGTGAAGAAACAGAAAATATGCTTAATAATCTATCAATCGAAGATAGAAAAATCTTTAAAAAATTATATTTTGAAGGCAAAGATATGGATGAAATATCAAAAGATACAGGGTTAAGTAAGACTGTTTTATATAATAGGCTTTCAAGAGGTAAAAAGAAAATGCGTAATACAATTAATGATAAAGGAGGATATAAAAATGAAAAATTCTAAAAACATATATGATCTTTTAAATGAGATGGATTTTGACATTGAAGATTATAAAAAAGAAGAGTTAAATGATATAGAAAAGAAAAAAATTAAAAATAATTTTAATAAAAGTCAAAAAAGGAAGTTTCATTTAAAAAGAATTGGTTCTATAGCAGTTGCGCTATTATTAACAGTAGGTATTATAAGTCAAACTGACTTAGGGAAGTCTGTTTATGCAATAGCTGAGTCAAAAATTTCAAAGATATCCTATTCTATAGGAAAGGCTCTTCACATAGAAAGAGATATCCAACCCTACTCTAATGTAATAAATCAAACTGTAGAAGAGAATGGTATAGAAGTAAAACTAACAGAAGTAATAATAGATCAAGATGAATTACTTTTCTCAACAATCATTAGTACGAATATCCCATCAGATGGAATTAGCTTAGGTTATGAAATTTTTATTAATGGAGAAAAATTAATAAGTAATTATTCAGGGGGCAGCAATATAAATATTGATGATTCTGGAACAAGGTTTATAAAGACTCTTTCAGTTGAAGCTAAGGATATTAGTATCAAAGAAAGTGTTGATATAAAAATAATCTTAAAAGATTTAAAGTATTATTATATAAAAGATGATTTAAATAATTCAAGAGAAGAAAAAACAAAGGGCAAATGGGAATTTGAATTTACTGCAAATGGAAAAGATTTAACTGCAGAGTCCTATTCACTGCCAATAAATTATGTTTTCAATATAGGGAAACAAAAATATAAGTTAAATGAATTTAGATATAATCCAGTAAATCAAAAGATATATGGAACAATGCAAGAAGATTGTAAAGAGTCTTATGCTGTTGGCTTAATAGGTTATGATAATTTGGGTAATGAGGTAAGATTCAAGATACAAGGGGAAAATAATGGGGAAATAGTTTTGAGTTATTCTAATTTAAATAGAGATTTATCTGATGATGCTACATCAATTACTTTAGTTCCATATGGATTTGAAATCACTGAGAAAGAAGGAAGCTGGAACAAAAATGCTAAACCAATTGGAGAAGAATTTACAATATTTTTAAAAAACAATAGATAATAAACTATACAATCCATTAAGTCTTTACTGATGAGAAATATCTATATATCAATATTTAGATTTTAAATATTATAAATACTGCTATTTCTGGATTTCTCTACTTGATAATTTATAAAATATTATTATGGTTTGAAGGCTTAATGAAATGTGGGATATCAAATATTTCAGTTATCGTTTATAAATAGAATTAGCATCTGAACA
The DNA here is from genome assembly GCF_046224405.1 of Gudongella ferriphila. Taxonomy (NCBI): domain Bacteria; kingdom Bacillati; phylum Bacillota; class Tissierellia; order Tissierellales; family Tissierellaceae; genus Gudongella; species Gudongella ferriphila. The sequence continues at coordinate 1,560 of NZ_JBJXRK010000041.1, forward strand.
TATATATGCAGGGTTGTAATATGATCTTCATTATTAAAGAGTTGGATAATGTTTAGCTGGACATCAGTATTATTAGACGAAATGAAAAGTATTTTAAGGAGGTGCAAGAATGATAAAAAGAATTTCTATATTTACTTGTGTATTGTTATTATTTATAAGTACAAATGCCTTTGCAGGAGATATACCTGAAGGAATTATGTTAGGCCATCAAAAGGCACTATTTATAGGAGAAATAACTTCTATCACTGAAGATACAATTACCATAATACCTTCGACTGTTATGATGGGGAGTATTATGGAATCAGAGGTACAAATACAAATATTTGATAATTATTATGGAGCAGATGAAAAACCTAAAATAGGGGATTATATTGTAGCTGTTTTATTATATGATAATAAGATAGATGATGGGTGGGTATTTAAAGCCTCTTCTGATGATTACAAATCCTTAAATCTTGTCAGTGAAAAGTATGATATGGTAGTTCGATATGAAGAATATATCAATGAGGGAAAATACTTTGAGGCACAAAAGAAAATAGATGAAGAAAAAACAGAGTCAATTGATTCTAAAGATGTAGAAGAAGACGAAATAGAGCCGATTGATTCTAAAATTGTGGAGGAAGAGAATGCATTAAAATTAGAAAACAGTAAAACACAATCTGATATTATTAATAATAAACTTGTATTAGGTGCAATTTCAATAATCTTTATAATAATAGCTTTGTTTGTATTAAAAAATAAAAAGAAATAACACAGTTTAATTAAAAAGCAACTCAACATATAGATAGATAATTCGTTATATTAGTAAAACATGCAACTAAGCCGTAATAACAGTAACGATAAAAAACCAAGAAAGGAATGTGAGGGGAACATGATAATTTGCAGGGACTTTGATACCAACCAACCTATAACAAGTTTAGATGAATGGTTTAGCAAATGCCCACCTGCAAAAGAAGATCATTGGAAAGATGGGAGAAGTGCAAAAGAGTTAGCTAAAGATTGGACTAGCAACAAGGGGAAAGATTTAGAAAGATTACTAGGGTCAACCTCTGAATTTAATGGGATTACATTTAAAAAGGCTTCACCTGAATACAAAACCAAACTTGATGGATACAAAGGAAATGGTCGTCAACATGACTTGCTATTATTAGTCAAACATAATGAAGAACCAGTATTGATTAGCATTGAAGCAAAAGCGGATGAGTCATTTAGCGATATGATTAAGGATTATTATATTGAGAAAATTGTTTATAGAATTAAAGGTGGGCAAACAAATGCACCTGAAAGAATTGAGAAATTAATGAAGTATGTTTTTGATGATAATATTACTAAAAAAGCTTTTGACCTTAGATATCAATTGTTGCATGCTATTGCTGGTACAATAATAGAAGCAAAGAGGGGAAATATTAAAAGAGCTATATTTATTGTTAATACTTATTGTTCAAGAGATGAAAAACTATTTTCTTTAGTAAAACACCAAGAAAATGTGAAAGACTTAAATCAATTTGTCAGATATTTAAGTAAAAATACGATTAAAGATTTTGGAAATGATGAGCTACTAGGACCATTTAATATACAAGGTGTAGATTTATATATAATGAAAAGAGAAAAAATAGTATAAGTATTACTCTTGTGTATGATAAATAGCATAATGAACACAGTTTAAATTAAATATATATTTACAAAAAGACCCTAGTGGTCTTTTTTTATTGCAAAGAAAGGAGGAACTTATGTCAAAAGCTTATAAAGTTTGGGAAATTACCAAACAAAAAATGAAGGAAATTAGTAGTAATGGAGAAAGTTGGATGGATTTTCTCAGTTCTGCTTCCTACACCTCAAAATATAATTTTGCGGAGCAGGTAGCATTATACGCATATAGACCAGATGCTAGAGCTTGTGCCACGATGGAGACATGGAATAAAGTTTTTAATCACTGGGTAAAGAAAGGTGCTAAAGGTATTCCTATTCCTGATTTCAGTACTGAAACTCCAAGATTAAAATATGTATTTGATATTGCAGATACTCATCCAACGCTATATACAAGAAGAACACCTGAGATATGGGAGTATAACAAAGACTATGAACAAGCCTATAAAGATATTGAAGAGATGTATAATATTGATCCTACACTCTCATTAGAAGAAAGAGTAGTAGAACTAGTGGATAATCTTGTAGAAGAAAGACTTTATGATTATTCATTGGAGATAAGTGAGGCTATTAAAGATTCTTATATAGATAGAATTGAACAAAACGAAGTAAATCAAATGTCCAGAAGACTATTAAAAAATTCAGCATCCTATATGATGATGGAAAGAATGAATCTAGATCCAAACCTTTATTTTGATTCTAGTGAATTTAGGGATATATCGTTATTTTCTTCCTCAGGACTTCTATCTCTCTTAGGAACATATAGTTCAGAGATAGTATCAGATTTAATTGATGACATTAGAGATAGAAAGATTCTTTTAGACAAAATCAATTTAAGACAAAATAATGTCGATAATATGTTGCCTTTAAATGATAAAGTAGTGTATAATGCAATTAAGGACATAGAAATGTCCACAAATGAAATTTTGAGAGGAGGTAATTTAAACAATGAAAGAGATTCAGATAAACAACAAGACATACCTAGTGGAGGAGGGGGTTTACACTCCCAAGATAGCAGAGACGAGTTACGAGCGGGTGGGAGGAACCTATTTGATGAAGGGAGAGGTACTGATACCCAACGTAGAAATGATGGAAATGAAGATGGGCAAATACGCCAGGATGAGAGAGAAATATCTGAGGGAGAACAAGAGGACTTATCACAGCAATTTGATGTTGGAAGGGACATTAGTAGATCATTTATTGGAAGTTCAGGAATCGGCAGAGAAAATGAAGGAAGTAATGATTCCTCAATACCAAGAGAACTGGAAGGTAACAGAGGAACTGAAAGCACAAGATCAGCTGAAATGGATTCAGGAGATGAACAATATCAAGGACTCAGTGGAGGAAACAATAAAGAAAGATCTGATATACGCATAAGAGATGACTTCCCTACGGAAAATGAACAATTAAAAATTATAGAAGAGGTGGTAGATATAGAATCTACCACCTTTTCTATTTCACAAAAGAATATTGATGATGAATTAGCTCGTGGTTCTGGATTCCAAGATGGAAAGTATAGAATCTATACTCATTTTCAAGAGAATAATACAAAAAAAGAGACTATGGATTTCCTAAAAAAAGAATATGGTATTGGAGGGCATTCAACTCCAAATCGTGGAGACTTTATTGACAGTGCCTTCCATGATGCTAAAGGCCTACATCTATCTAAACGTAGTGATAGTTCAGATGACATAATAAATATAGATTTGTCCTGGTCTCAAGTAGCAACAAGAATTAAAGAGCTCATTGCTTCAGATAGGTATTTCAATTCAAAAGAAAAGGAAAATTATCAGAGATATTTAAGTGAAGAGTCGTTAGACGAAGTTCAGCCATTAGAATCTCAAGTAGAAGGGAAAATCTATGACTATAAAATTAATAACATTGTATATATAGGGAATGAAGAATTAAGAATACTTGAGTTTAATAAAGATGAAGTTACTCTTCAGAATGTAAACTTTCCATTATTTATTGAGAAAATGCAAATTGATGAATTCGAAAGAAAGATTAGAGAAAACCCACTAAATAATGACTCATTCATAGAAGAAGAGTCTACTTTGGATATTGAAATAAGTGAAGGTATACAAGATAGGGATCCTGATGAAAATCCTCACAATTTAGTCACAGAGAGAATGGCTAAAAATGTTCCAAATATATTAGGTACTAGTGATATAGATAATAAAGATAAGGTAGTACAAGCTATATATTTTGTCCCTTTTAGGGATTGGACTTGGTATTTAACTGAATTAGATCAAAATTCTAATTTAGCGTTTGGCTTAGTTGCTGGACATGAAGTTGAATGGGGATATTTTTCAATCGATGAACTTAAGGAGATTAAAGCAGAAAGATTATTAAATTTTACACCTAAAACTTTTGAAGAATTAAAAGATACAGAACTAAAGAGAAATCTTACAGATCTTGAGTTAGAAATTGCTTTTAATGGAGAATTACAATACGAGGAAGCTGACTTAGAAGAAACTAATATTTCAAGTTTTCTAGAATTAAATACTGATGGTATTGCCTTTATTAATAAAGATGAAGTAGCTTTATTAAATGAAGGAAATCTAAGTGAAGATAAAATTAGTGATATAGGCTTATATTTAACCTATGACAATGGTAAGTGGATTGGTTTCGATTACTCTTCAAAAGAAGTTTGTGTTGAAGAGTTTGAAACAATTGATGAATGTATTAATTGGCTTAATCAAGTAGATTTAGAAATTGAATTTGATAGGTCTTATAAGCTTATATATAGCGAGGATGAAGATAAAGGAATAAATGTTTCAACAGAAGAAAGTAAAAATGTCGCATATATTCATTCCAATGGTAGACTTAGTATTTATGATGATGAAATACCAACATATGCTATTGATGAATTAGTAGAAAAAGCTTTACCTATACAAAGAAATTCAACAGTAGAAGCGTTGGAGGAAGGAATTGTCTTTAATATCTTTTCAGATACTTTCTATATTTTAGATAGGGAAAAGATTAATGGTAAGGAATATTTTTTATTAGAAAGTCACTTTACTGGTGATGAAAGACCTCATATTGTAGTTACAAATGATTTTCAAATAGTGGACACGGATATAATTCGGGGTTTTGATGAATTTAGGGAGTTTTACACTGATACAGAAAGCCTTGCTGTAGGTGTGGGCAGAGCCTTTCAAATTGTTTCTGGTAAGGATGTTAGAGACATTGATTTGACTGATACTGGTATTACCTTAGAAGTTAATGGAGTAACATATCCATTTTTAAAAGGAACAACTTTTGAAGAGTCAGAAAAGATAGATGTACTACTAGATATAAAAGGTGAGCTTCGGTTAAGTGATTACCTAGATGAAAGTGAACCACTTAAAGAAGTAGATCTTATAGAGAAACAACCACGAAATAACTATGTTATTAAAGATAAAACTCTTGGAGTTGGTAGTCCAAAAGAGAAATTCCAAAGGAATGTAGAGGCAATAAGCAAATTAAAAGAAATTGAATCAGAGAATAGAATGGCTACACCAGAGGAACAAGAAATACTATCAAAATATGTTGGCTGGGGAGGTTTATCTTCGGCATTTGAAGCAAATAGTTCTGAATTTAATATTTTAAAGACACTACTAACAGAAGATGAATTTGAAAAAGCAAGAGAATCAACTCTAAGTGCATTTTATACTCCACCAATTGTTATAGAATCCATATATAAGACTCTTGAGAATATGGGCTTTAGAGAAGGAAACTTACTAGAACCTAGTTGTGGAATAGGTAATTTTATGGGCTTAATACCTGAAACAATGAGAGATAGTAAGATATATGGTATTGAACTAGACGATATTAGTGGTCGTATTGCAAAACAACTCTATCAAAAAAACAATATAGCTATCCAAGGATTTGAAGAAACCAATCTTCCGGATAGCTTTTTTGATGTAGCAATAGGAAATGTTCCTTTTGGTCAATTTGGTGTACTGGACAAAAAGTATGAAAAAAACAATTTCCTTATTCATGACTATTTCTTTGCTAAGTCTTTGGATAAGGTTCGTCCAGGAGGAATAATCGCCTTTATTACATCTAAAGGTACAATGGATAAAGAAAACGAAAGTGTAAGAAGGTATATAGCAGAAAGAGCTGACTTAATTGGAGCAATTAGACTCCCCAATGACACTTTTAAAGCTAATGCTGGGACAGAAGTAACATCAGACATACTATTCTTTCAAAAAAGAGATCGTATCATCGATATAGAGCCTGATTGGATTTATATTGGAGAAAATGAAGATGGAATAAGGATGAATTCGTATTTCATAGACAATCCTCATATGGTTTTGGGGAAAATGGAAATACAATCAGGTCCTTTTGGATTAGAAAGTACATGTACACCTATTGATACTCCACTAGAAAACTTATTAGATGTAGCAGTTAATGAGTTGGATGGAGAAATAGTAGCTAGTCGCCTTTATGAAGTAGAAGAGGAACAAAATACTATACCAGCAGACTTAAATACAAAAAACTATAGCTTTACAGATATTGATGGTGAAATTTATTATCGTGAAAATTCCATAATGATAAAAAAGGAATATAACGAAATTGATACAAAGAGAATCTTGGGCATGATAGAGATACGTGAACTAACGAGAAGTATTATTGAAGCACAGTTAGAGGATTATTCAGATGATGAAATAAAATTAAGGCAGAAGAAGTTAAATACAGCATATGATAAATTTGTTGAAGAGTTTGGAAGGATATCTGATAAGAAAAATGTAAAACTTTTCGAAGAAGATTCATCAATAATGCTTATATCATCACTAGAAGTCTTAGATTCAGAAAGAAACTTTAAAGAAAAGGCAGCTATATTTACAAAACGGACTATCGGAAAAAGTGTTCCATTGACAGAAGTAGAAACTGCAGAAGAGGCTCTTGTAGTGAGTATCAATGAAAAAGCAAAAGTAGACTTAGACTATATGGTCGAGCTAGCAAGGATACCTAAAGAAGAGATTGCAGATGAACTATATGGAGTGATCTTCAAAGATCCAGGATCCGACACGTATTATAGCTCAGATGAATATTTAAGTGGTAACATTCGCGAGAAATTAAAGATAGCCACTAATAATCTCAATTCAAAATTAGATGATGTACAAGCATTAGAGGAACAAGGTGTATTTCCTAAAAGACTTGATAGTCTTAACAAAGAAATAAGGCAACTTAAAGTAAATATTGATGCTCTTGAATCAGTAAAACCAAAAGATTTAGATGCAAGTGCAATATCAGTTAGGCTTGGAACAACATGGATACCAGCTGAAGATATAGAAAAATTTATGTTTGAGACATTTGAAACACCAGGCTACCATAAATGGAACATAAATGTTCGATTCTCTTCTTATACTTCTAACTGGAATATTGAAGGGAAAAGTGTTGATAGTGATAATATCAAGGCAATTACAACATATGGCACATCACGCTTGAATGCATATAAGATACTTGAAGATACCTTGAACTTAAAGGAAGTCAGAGTTTTTGATAGAAGTACGGACTCAGAAGGTAAGGAAATTAGTGTAATTAATAAAAAAGAGACTATGCTAGCACAACAGAAACAAGATTTAATTAAGGAGACATTTCAGGATTGGATTTGGAAGGAACCAGAAAGAAGAAACAGATTAACAAAGACCTATAATGAACTCTTCAATTCAATTAGACCGAGAGAATATGAAGGATCTCATTTGAATTTTCCTGGAATGAATCCAGAAGTTAGTTTAAGGGAACATCAAAAAAATGCTATTGCTCATACTCTATATGGTGGAAACACCCTTCTTGCTCACTGTGTAGGTGCAGGAAAAACCTATGAAATGGTTGCATCTGCTATGGAATCCAAAAGACTTGGCTTGTGTAATAAATCTTTACTTGTAGTTCCTAACCACTTAACAGAGCAAATCGGTACAGAGTTTATAGAACTATATCCTTCTGCTGATATATTAGTAGCAACAAAAAAAGATTTTGAACCAAAGAATAGAAAGAGATTTTGTTCAAGAATTGCTACAGGGGATTTTGATGCAGTAGTAATAGGTCATAGTCAATTTGAGAAGATACCTATGAGCATAGAAAGACAAAGATATGAAATTGAAAGACAGATAGAAGAAATAACAGATGGAATAGCTGAAATAAAAGCTAATCAAGGGGATAAGTTCTCTATTAAGCAATTGGAGAAAACAAAGAAAAATTTACGTGTTAAACTTGGTAAATTAAACGATACATCAAGAAAAGATGATGTAGTAACATTTGAAGAATTAGGAATAGACAGATTATATGTAGATGAAGCTCATAATTATAAGAATCTATATCTTCATACTAAAATGAGAAATGTCGCAGGTATTGGAACTAGTGAAGCACAAAAGTCTTCTGATATGTTTATGAAATGTAGGTATCTTGATGAAATTACAGAGGGTAAAGGTGTTATATTTGCCACAGGTACTCCAATATCGAATTCAATGACTGAACTTTATACAATGCAAAGATATTTACAGTTTAATACTCTTAAGAAAATGGGACTTACCCACTTTGATTCATGGGCGTCCACATTTGGAGAGACAGTAACAGCTATAGAACTAAGTCCTGAAGGTACTGGATATAGACCTAAGACTCGTTTCGCTAAGTTTTATAACCTACCTGAGTTAATGAATACCTTTAAAGAAGTAGCAGATATAAAAACAGCGGATGTTCTTAATCTACCTGTCCCAGAAGCACAATATGAAACAATTAGTGTAAAACCAAGTGAGTTTCAAAAAGAAATGGTAGAGAGTTTAGGAGAACGAGCAGATAGAGTTAGGGCAAAACTTGTTGATTCAAGAGTAGATAATATGCTCAAGATAACAAATGATGGTAGAAAACTTGCTCTTGATCAGAGACTATTAAATCCCATGCTACCAGATGATGATAATAATAAAGCCAGTATCTGTGCCCAAAAAACATATGACATCTGGAAAGATACTATGGATGAAAGACTGACACAACTGATATTTTGTGATTTATCTACACCTAAAGCTGGAGAGTTTAATGTATATGATGATGTAAAAAACAAGCTAATAGACAAGGGAATTCCAGATGAAGAAATAGCATTTATTCATGATGCAAAAACTGAACTACAAAAAGATACTTTGTTTGCAAAGGTTCGTGAAGGTGAGGTTCGAGTCCTTCTTGGCTCTACTCAAAAGATGGGAACAGGAACTAACTGTCAAGATAAACTTATTGCACTTCATGACTTAGACTGTCCTTGGAGACCAGCTGACCTTGAACAAAGAAGTGGTCGTATAATTAGACAAGGCAATCAAAACGAGAGAGTTCACATATTCAGATATGTTACAGAAAATACCTTTGATGCTTACTTGTGGCAGCTTGTTGAAAATAAACAAAAATTTATTGGGCAGATTATGACATCAAAGTCACCAGTTAGGAGTGCAGAAGATGTTGATGAATCTGCTCTTTCTTATGCAGAAATTAAAGCTTTAGCTACAGGTAATCCACTAATAAAAGAAAAGATGGACTTAGATGTACAAGTAGCAAAGTTAAAGATGTTAAAGGCAAATTATCTTAGTGAAAAATATAAGTTAGAGGATAAGATAGCTAAAAATTATCCTAGAGAAATAAAATCTTTAGAAGAAAAGATACAAGGCTATAAAAAAGATATATTAACTGTTAAAGAAAATACTTCTGTAGGTCTTGATGGGAAAAAGATATTTACTCCTATGGATATTAAAGGTGTTATGTATCCAGACAAAGAAGAGGCAGGTAAAGCCTTATTGAAGCTTTGTAAGGAGAAGAAATCATCTGAAAAAGAATTGATTGGTAACTATAGGGGAATGAATATGGAGCTATCCTATGACCGATTTGCTAATGTATATCAAGTAAGCTTAGGAAATAGAATGAAACATTGGGTTAATCTTGGCGAAGATTTATACGGCAATATAACTAGAATAGATAATGTTTTAGAAGGGATTGATAAAAAGATGAATGATTCACAAGAAAAACTTGAGAATGTAAGATCTCAATTAGAATTGGCAAAAGTAGAAGTGGAAAAGCCTTTTGTATCAGAGCAAGATTTAAAGGTAAAGCAACAACGACTGACTGAACTAGAATCCATTTTAAATATGTCAGATAAAATTGAAGTTGAAAAAGATGATTCATTATTAGATAGGGCAAAGTCTCTTATCAGTGATTTTATAAGCAGTGAGTATGATTCAAGTGTAGATGATAGCGTATTTGAGGATCTATCTAATATTAGCTTAGCTTATACCACCACAGAAGATAACATGCACCAGATACAAGCAGTAATAGATTTAGAAAATCCTGCCTTTAAACAATATATTGATGGCAAGTTAGTTTATGAAGAACCTTATCAATCACTAAATGATTTAATAACTTATCAATTAGAATTCTTAGAGTTTGATAGCCTTGTAAGTATTAAACCAGAAGACTTAAAGAAATTTAAAGTTGAACTTGATTTTGACAGGGATAATGACGGTGCCATAGATAGGTATGATGCAGATTTTAAGGATCCAGGAGTGCAATGCTACGGTAGTTTAGATGAAAGAGAAGATTATAAGGCTGACAATGACTATATAGGTGATAATAAACCAAAGCAAAGCCTATTAGAGAGACTTGAAAGTAAGTCTATAAAGATGAAAAAAGATATAAATATTGAATCAGAAAAATTAAATGCGTGGGAGCGATAGGAGGCAAAAATGAATAAATTACTAGAATATTTTGAAGTAGAAAGTTACAATGAACTTTTGGAACTGGTTCATAGTAAACCTGATGATGAGAAAGTTATTGAATTAAGAGAGTTGCTATCACTATTTAATATAGAAGTAGGTGATAGCAATGACTAATCTCTATAAAACCTTTGGTTGTGATACTAGAGAAGAACTATATGAGAAAATGAAGCTAGGAGTGGATGAAGTACGTCCACTCCTTGAATTTTTAGACTATGCAAAGATGTCAATAATGAACAAGGGAAAAAATATAAGTTCATCTACAATATTATTTGAAACAGTTAGTAAAATAACACCACCAACAAAGGATAGTGCAAGAATTATCTTTGTAGACACTAAAAATAGACCAGTTCATCTTTGTAAAATGAGATTAAGTCAGATAGCAGATATAAAGAGAGCTATATCAGAGGGATTGTCAGCTGGAGCCGCAAATCTATTTATAGCAACTCACGAAAATTCTAAAGAATCTAGGGTTGATAATTTTGTTGATCTTTCGGAATCTATAAGGCTCAGAGTAGTAGATAGATTAACATATTCACAGTCTAATGAAGAATATACTTCACATGGAGCACGTGATAGTTACCAACTTGATGAAAATCCAGAGATAATTAAAGAAACTCAAAATAAGGTTAATATGACCTATACTCAACTAGATAAATTTAATGAGTATGCTGAGTTCTTTGCACGACAAGAATTAAAAGGTTTGAATATTATTGAAGATATAGAATTGATAAAGGAAAAAATGAAATTAGGATTTCAGTTTGAGCAACAAGAAGTGCTTGGATATCTAAGTTATGATCAAGATAATAATGTTATAAATCTTAACCCTCAATTTAAAGGAGGAGTAAATTCATCTATAATTGATCCTAGAATTATACTGAAGGATCTACTAAGAGAAGAAAATATGAAGGGGTTTATCCTCTTTCACAATCATCCAAGTGGTAAAACTACCCCAAGTAGGGAAGATCTTATGTCCACACAAGCATTATATGAAGGTATAAAAAGACTAAATATTGAAATGGCTGATCATTTTATAGTAGCTAAAGAAGGTGTCTTATCTTTTGTAGAAGAAGTAGAAACAAATTCATTTAGTAATATTGAATACTTGGATAAAATTGCTGAGGTCAAAGAAGCAACAACTGAGTATAGAGGACAAGCCACAGAGAAAGTTGAAGTTAAGCCTGAGTTGAGCCATAAAAATGACCTTAAAACCATTTTAAATGAATTGATGGAGCAAGACTATGAATCATTTGTAAAGTCGCTTATTTCAATCGAAAAAGGCATTAACGACGATGTAATTCTTATTGAGATGTATGAGAAGTATATGGAGTCAGATGCTACACTATTAAACGATTTATTCGATGATATAGAGTTCGATCTGGAGCAGGGAAATGATATTAATAATGTTATTTCAGATGATTTAATAAGAGAGAAACCAATGAAGGTCAAAGAGATGGAGAAGAAAGAGGATAATAAAGAAGTAGGTGCTAAAAAATCTTTATTAGGATTGTTAAGTGAAGAGTCTAATGATACTAAGAATACTACGGATAAAATAAGGAAAGAAGTAGTAAAATCTATGGAAATATAATAGCATACCCACAAGTGAGTATAATTCTTTCTTGTGGGTTCTTTTTTTATGATGACATTTAATGTTATGTATAGTATAATTTACAATAATGGAGTATTTCTTTAAGAACATGTAGATAATTTATGAAATGAGGTGCAAAATGGGATTTAGTTATGATAAATTATGGAAGCTCCTTATAGATAAAAAGATGAATAAAAGTGGTTTGCAAAAAGCTGTGGGACTGAGCACTACAACTATTGCAAAATTAGGCAAAGATGAAAATGTAAGTATGGAAGTACTCGGGAGAATTTGTGAGTATTTTAGATGTGATATTGTAGATATTTTGGAATATCACTTTGATGGTGAGAACATAAATAATGATTTCTAATGAAAGAACAATAAATTTAAATTAAAGGTATTCAGAGTAAAGATGGAGGTGCATTAATGTCAAGTAAAGAGGAGAAACGTGATAAGTTTGTAAAGTTATTAAAAGAAATGTTTCAGTTTGATCAAGCAGACTTAGATTTTGGAATATATAGAATTATGAATCAAAAAAGAGAC
>NZ_JBJXRK010000042.1:0-12681 GCF_046224405.1 Gudongella ferriphila
TTTTTTGTATCATTCTTGTATTAAGAAATTTCCGTTGATGAGTATCATAAAAAGCTTCCTTAATGCATCTTTAGATGCTTTTTTTATTGCTTAAATAACTAGGACAAGTGGCAAATAACTGGTATAATAAAATAAAGTATTGTGCGTTCAAATAAATTTGTGACTATAAGTGGAACGGAGAATCAGATATGAGAAAGATAAAATTCATTATAAATCCTTCATCAGGTAGGCAAGCCATGGAGAAAAAAATTGACAACCTTTGTAAAATGCTCCTTGATGATGGTTATATAGTAGGTAAATCCTTTACAAAGAAAAAATACGATGCCATGTTTGAAGCCAGAGAAAGCTGTAAGGACGGCTTTGACCTGATAGTTGCCTGCGGTGGAGACGGAACTGTAAATGAAGTGGTCAAAGGTATAATGACCAGCGAGAATAGAGTTCCCTTGGCAATTTTGGCAAGTGGTACCGTTAATGATTTTGCAAATTATCTACAGATTCCACGAACATCAGAGGAATTTTTCAACATGATAAAGAAGGGAAACATAATAGAGGTGGACCTGGGGAAGGTTAACGATGATTACTTTGTAAACGTAGCGGCAGGTGGTCTATTGACAAAGGTGGGGTATCAGGTTCCTTCTGATATGAAGGCTGTTTTAGGCAGAATGGCATACTATCTGGAAGGCTTGAGAGAACTTGTCAATCAGGGCCTTGAGCCGGTCAAAGTGAAAATAACCAGTGAGGAGCACACTGGTGAAGAAGAGATTTTAATGTTTGTGGTATCAAACAGCTCATCCATTGGAGGATTCAAAAGGTTGGCACCAGAGGCGGATGTGCTTGATGGCCTTCTTGATGTAGTTCTCATAAAGAATGCTGATATTGCTGAGCTGGCCAATATTTTCGTAAATGTCCTTACTGGGGAACACATCAGGCACCCGAAGGTGGTCTATTACAAAACCCGAGAGGTTAATATCGACGCTGAAGATGCTCTGGTTGTGGATGTTGACGGAGAATATGGAGGTAGGCTGCCAGCCCACTTTAAGGTTATACCAAAGGGATTGAAAATACTCGTGTAGGAGGTTTCTTATGACACAAAACAAGTCTGAACATGTGGATTTGATAGAAGAGTACCTTAGAAAGGTGGATTATATCATCAGAAAGAAGGGAAGGGTTATACTCAGTGATTTCAATATAACCGTACCCCAATTTACAGCTTTGCAAATATTGATAAACAATGGTGATATGACAATAAGTGAGCTGAGTCAGAAGATGGATCTTGCCTGCAGTACAATAACTGATCTGATTGACAGGATGGAGAAAACAAATCTTGTCAGAAGACGGAAGGACGAACAGGATAAACGCGTTGTAAGGGTGGAGGTACTTCAGGAAGGTCATGATATTTTGTCAAAGGTTCTGGAAAAGAGAATTGAATTTCTATCTGACAAATTAAAGGGAGTAGCTGAGGATGACAAACAGGCTTTACGCACAGCCCTGGAAAATCTTTACTTTGAAATGAAGGAAGAAATTTAGCATAAAGAGGTGCTACATGAAGCTTATCAATGGTCAGATCAGATTAATTGAAAAATTTGATACGGAAAATAGAGACAGGGCTTATGTCTGTGAACAACTGGAAAACCCTGGCTTGGAATGCTTTGTGAAAATTCTGGATATTAAAAGGCATCAAGGACTCATTGAGGATTATATTGAAAACATTGAATTCTACAAAAGCATCAACCACAAGGGAATTCTTTCAACAATTGACTTTGGGCCGGTGCAAACTGTAGACCTTAAAGACTCAACAGGGGGCTTGTATTATATCCTTACCGAATACACTCCGTGGGAGAGGCTTGACGAGGTTAAGGATAACTTGGGTATCGGTTCACGGGTCACCATTATTCTCAAGTTGATTCAAGTCCTGGAGTACCTGCATTTCAGGGGTATTTCCTATGATGTTTTAAGCCCTGACAAAATTTTTGTCACCTCTGAAGGAGAATTGAAGCTTCTTAATCTAACATCCATCGTACATAGCAAATTGCAAATTGACAATCTGAAAAAAATAAGTGAGTATGTTGCGCCTGAGGGCAAGGAAAACTACAACGGGAAAAATATCCAGACTGATCACTGGTCACTGGGTGTAATAATGGACAAGTTGTTTTCAGGGGTAATGTCAGAGCTGTCAGTTGACAAGCAGAACCTAATCAGTAGCACGATTGAAGATTTAATGGCCAGGAGCACAAACTCAAATAAAAAATCCCTTAAAGATCGCTTCGAAGATATAAGAAGTGAATTTTCAATGGATTACAAGAGATGTCTGAGGAATGAAAGAGAAACCCTGCAATTGGGAGTTTTGCCAATTAGAAAGCAGGAGAGCTATCGCCATTATCTATCAAGCAAATCCTTTGACGAGATTTATGAAAGGGGATATTCAGGATTAATAATCGATGGTAACGGAGGAATAGGTAAGAAGAAATATATCCGTGAAATCCTTCGAAGAAGAAAACTTGAAGGTCACAGGACATATGTCCTTGAAGCTGGACAGGGAGATTATTCAAGCATAGATTACTTTAAGGCCTTCTTGGTTCAATTGTGCGAAGTACTGGGGATAACATACAGGGTTGATCCTGAATCAAACAGCATGAAACTTCGGTTTAATGAGTCGTTTGAGTTTTTCAGATTGGATCAATTGGATTCAAAGCTTAAGTTGTTCAATTGCATCACTGAAAATCTGATCAAACTCTCCAAGAGAGAAACAGTCTATTTGGGCTTATTGAATATACACGAGGCCGACTTGGAGATATTCAATCTTATTGATTTCATAGTGACCAAATCAAGAGGTAAAAGGATATTTTTTCTGTTTTCTTCTCAGAACAGCAAGTTGATCGACACCCGTAAAAGCAATATCATGAACCATTGGCTTAAGAATTTCTTGTTTGAAGAGGTCCATCTTGAGAACCTTTCAAAGGAAGAAGCAGAAGAATATATTCATGGCATCCTTGGCAGCGTTAATATTCCAAGGGGATTTTCCCATGCGCTGTATAATGAGACCTTGGGGAATCCACGGTATATTAGAGTTCTGGTCAAGCATTTTTTTGACAATGGCATAATCCGTATTGATAAAAACGGTCTCTGGACCACCACTACAGATGAGTATAGCTCCTTTTATGATTCTGCAACCTTGAAAACGGCAATCGTAAGACAGATAAAATCATTGAGCGAAACAGAATTGAACGCTTTGAACCTTCTGTCCTGCTTCAGTTACCCGGTTGATTGGGAAACCTTTAATGATATTCTCAGGGTGGACAGTTTAGAATTCAGGGAAACCGTATTAGAACTTACAAACAAGGGAATCACAAGAATTGACATGCAAAAGGAGAAATCCATCTCATTTGTGGAAGGAGATTTCAAAAGGCAGATTTACAGCGATCTTTCGGAAAATAAGAGAATAGATTCCCATAAAAGGATTGCGGATGTCTTACTTTCCAAAAGATATGGTAACCATGTAATTAATTTCGATTCATTGATACATCATTTAAGTGAATCCAGACAGTTGGACAGGATGATAAAGATTGTATTGCAAAGGCTTGAAAAGGAGAAGAATCGATACAATGAGAACTCCGTTAACATTCTTAAGGCGTGCTATAAAAATCTGAAGGGGAAGGATCATCCATCCACTTTGATTATCCTGA
Source organism: Gudongella ferriphila (assembly GCF_046224405.1). Lineage (NCBI taxonomy): Bacteria > Bacillati > Bacillota > Tissierellia > Tissierellales > Tissierellaceae > Gudongella > Gudongella ferriphila. Next base: position 3,684 of record NZ_JBJXRK010000042.1, read on the forward strand.
AATACCTGACGGAGGCTCTCTTGGCTCAAAGAAGATATACGGAAGGGATTGACTCTGCAAGAGTATATATCGATGAAGCTGAGAGAATGAACGACTCTGAACACAAAATCCATGCAGAGCTAACTATGTTTGAGTTTATGATTCGTGCAGGAGAATACAATGATGCGCTTGAAAAGATATCTGAGTATGAAGCAATGGTTACCCAGCAAGGTAATGGGAGACACAGGATCAATCTTTACAAGCTAAAGGCAATAATCTATCAGGTTCTGGACAGGATTGAAAAGTCACAGGCTGCCATAGACAAGGCTTTGGAGCTGGCCAATGAGTACGGCATCCACGAGCATGACGGTGACCTTTACAATCTTCAGGGAATAGGCAATTATCTGGTTGGGGATCATGAAAAAGCTCTGGATAGCTACCATAAGTCTATAAAGACCTATGTTCTTTCTGAGAGAGCCTTTGATAGGATCAAGCCCCTAAACAATATCGGCAATCTATACAATGAAATAATTGGAGATCCTCAGGAGGCACTTGAGTACTATTTTAAATGTCTTAAAGTTTCAGATGAAAATGGCCTGTCCTCCTTTCAGACAATTACATTGAGCAATATTTGTGATGTTTATCTGACCCTGGGATCATATGATGCTGCCAGGACCTATATTGACAAGACCATAGACCTGTCCCGCATTAATGGAGACAGGATCAACGAGTTTCATGGCACTGTGTATAGAGGAATCCTTGAGCTGTCTCTTCAGAATATGGAGGCTGCCACTGAAATATTTCTCAAGGTGAGGGAATTCAACAAGGAGGAACCTATTGTCGAAAAGGAGGTTATTATACACTATCTTGACTTTTTGGGACGATTTTATATGGAGCTTGGAGATTATGACCTGGGTAAATTGTTTAGCAGGAATACAATGGATAAATCGAAGGATTTTAATCCAAAGCTATTCTTTAGGTCAAGGGCAAGAATTCTAACTATTGATGCAATAGTAAATGGGAATATTTGCAAAAGTCAGATAGAAACCCTGTTCAATGAATTTGCTGGGAAAACCAATGACTTTGAAAAAGCATCATTTCTAATTGAAATGATGCATATCAGCCTTCACATACCAGACAAGGCAGGCTATGAATTTTTAAGGAGTATATACCTGGGGATTAATTCAATTGAGGTTTTTGAGCTATATGGAAATGACTTCGAAATCATGAACGTACTTGCGGTCAACAATGGTCAATATGTTGAAAATGCAACAGAGCTACTGGAAGGCGGCAATAAGAGGTTTACCCAGTCCATATGCAGGTACTACGCATATTTTGGGGAGATGCTATTTGAAGATGGGGATTATAAAAGTGCAGCAAGATATCTCATCAGATCCATGGACTTGGTTCAACGCAAAATCAATCAGATTGGAATAGATGGATATAGGGAAAAAATACTTGTAAATTACAATATTCCAAAGATTGAAAGCATATTGGACGAGATATTCAGGGAGAAATTCCATATAGCTGCTAAAATACTGGATTCCAAGGAAAGAGAATCCAGTCTTGTTGGAAGGTATCTCTCCATGCTTAACTTTAATCAATACAATGAACTGTTCCTTAACTGGGATGACCATAACGTTCCAACTACACTTGAAGGTTTGTTGTCATGCCTGACTCAAGACTACAGATGTAATCTGGAGATTATATTGATGTATCTTCACCGTGAAGCAGGTGCCAGTGCTTCATTGATTAACATTTTTAGTTTTACGGAGCTTAAAAATGATTTAAACCTAGTCAGCATCGGAGAACCAATAGTTGAGATGGACCAGTTTATGGACAATACCTTAAGGTCAGGTGAGAAAGTCATTTTCAACAGGGACCTGGGTATTCTATCAATGGATGTAAGTGAGGATTATTTTGACAGGAAGCTAAGTGGATTTATTGGGGTTCCAATAATCGAGCCCCTGAGAAAGGACATTGAGGTTGACAGAAGGTCAGGAAGCAGAAGAAGCAAGATTCTGGGGTATGTTTATCTTCAGGCTGACAGTGCCATAAACAGATTCGATATGGAAAGACTTCAATTGTCAATAAGCCTGGCAAAAATGATATATCTTAATCTTGAAAACAGCAAACTCAATAGAAGAGCTAATTTTGACAGGTTAACCAATGTGTTAAGTCGTGAATCCATTGACAATGAACTTGTGGAAGTAATTGAGACTTATAGTGGAACAGATGATGAATTCTCAGTGTTGATGATGGATATTGACAAGTTCAAGGATATAAACGATACCTATGGACATCAAAAGGGAGACCAGATCCTGGAAACAATAGGTAAAATATTGAATGAGAACACAAGATCCAGCGACAGTGTTGGAAGATATGGTGGAGAGGAGTTTTTGATCCTGCTTGAAAATATTACAATTGAGGATACAAAATCCGTTGCAGAGGAAATAAGACGGTCAATAGAGATTGATAGGAGATTTGCAATAGATAGAAAGGTCACAGTAAGTATTGGGGCATCCCATTATCCCAATCAGGGAACTTCAAAGGATGAGTTGGTGTACAAGGCGGACCAATCCCTCTATTTTGCAAAGGAAGTACTTGGGAGAAACCATGTCGCAGTTTGGGATATCGACATGGAGGAAATCGAGAATATCAACGGCAAGGGACATAAGGTTTCCATGGAACTTTTTGGAAGAAGTGAGAATGGAATTGTTTCCCTTATGGATATTGCCGTGTTATCAAGATCCCAGGAACCCATTGATAAGAAGGTGTTCAGATTTTTAGGAGCTGTCAATGAAAGCATTGATGCTGAGTTAAGCTCAGTGCTCCTGATCTGTGATGGAGAAGTTACGGAACAATACACCAGAGAGGGAGTCAAGGGCAATTGGATTGAAAACAAGAAAATTGCTACCGAGATGATTGAAAAAATCCTGGAGTCAAAGGAATCGTACCTAACTGTAAACTGGGCTGGAGCTGTGCATAATATGGGTACAATCGAATTCTCTTCACTCAAGTCTATCATAATGACACCTGTGCTAGTAGGTGATTCAATTAGGGGGATAGTTTATTGTGAAGCCAGTTTGAGAAGGAAGGATTTCACATCAGCTGATGTAATGGCTTTAGAAGTTTTAAGTGGTGTATTTTCTGTAAATTTTGTATAATGAATATATTGCGACCGAGATTTAATCTTTGGGTCATTTAAGGAGGGATAAAATGACAACTACCATAAAGGATGTGGCCAGGCTTGCAAAGGTTTCCATATCTACAGTATCAAGGGTAATAAACGACTCCAAACCAGTTAGCCCAGAAGCAAGGAGAAGGGTGCTTAAGGCCATTGAAGAGTTGGGATACAAGCCTAATGAGGTAGCTAGAAGCCTGGTTACTAAGAAGTCAAATATCATAGGAATAATTGTGGATGACATTGGGAGTTCATACGTCGCCCAAATAATCAGAGGGGTGGAAGAGGTTGGAAGAATGTACAACTATGACATCCTCCTTTGTAGCAGCTATGGAGACAAGGAAGCGGAAATGAGATTTGTTCAGCTTCTAATGCAAAAACAGGTTGCTGGGATAATTATGGTTTCAGAAATACTCAACTCTGAAGTCCTGACATATTTGGATATGTCAAAGATACCTTTCATTTACTTAAACAAGTATTACAACGTACTGGAAAGCCCAACTGTTGCAATCAACAATAGAGAAGCAAGCGACAAGGTAATGAAGCACCTCATTGACGAAGGGCACAGAAGGATAGCATATGTGACCCAGGAAAAGGATCTGGAGTTGACCATAGAAAAGCAGAAAATTGAGGCCTACAGGGAGTGGATGGCTTCAATAGATGAAGCACCTGTTGTATTTGAGGTTGATGGGCACAACATATCCGATGGATATGATCTTGGGGAGAGAATCAAGAGCAAACTCCTGGAAAACAACATAACTGCTGTTTACTGCTGTGAAGATGAAATTGCCCTGGGATTAATTAACTATTTCTATGACCACAGCATAAGAGTGCCCGAGGATATTTCCGTTGTGGGTTATGGCGATATTAGCCTAGCGTCCTACTATAGACCAAAGCTTACAACAATCAAGGAGCCATATTATGATATTGGAGCAGTTTCAATAAGAAGAATACTGAAGGTTCTACAAGGAGAAAAAATCGAGGAACAGACCTTGGTACTTCCAGTCCAGCTAATCGAAAGAGACAGTACATCAAAGCCAAAAAATATTTGATACTTTGATTTATTATGATATAATTAATTCATTAAATAGAGAAGTGGGGATAATATGTGTAAGACATTATTGCTTCACAAATTTCAAAAATCAGGCCACAGATTATTCTGTGGCTTTTTTTGTGCCACTTTATCTAGATAGTATAGCTCAGTGAGAGGAGGATTTAGATGAACAAAGTAATATTGGATGGTAATAGTCTGACATTGGAGGATTTCATAAAAATTGTAAGAGGTGGCTTTAAGGTTGAGCTGTCCCAGGATGCCATGGTAAAGGTGGAGAAGGCAAGAAATCTTGTAGACAGATTTGTGGAGGAGGAGAAGGTAGTCTATGGAATCACTACTGGATTTGGTAAGTTCAGCGACGTTGTGATTAGTTCAGAGGAGACCAAATCGCTGCAGAGGAACCTTATAATCAGTCATTCCTGTGGAGTAGGAAATCCTTTGCCTGAAGAGGCTTCAAAAGGTATAATGGTGCTTAGAATCAATGCCTTGGCAAAGGGATTTTCAGGGATTAGACCTTCTACACTAAATACTCTGGTTCAAATGGTGAACAAGGGCGTTAATCCGATTATTCCTGAGAAGGGATCCCTGGGTGCAAGTGGTGATTTGGCACCTTTGGCACACATGGTATTGGTAATGCTTGGTGAAGGCGAAGCGTATTATAACGGAGAAAGAATGCCAGGTGCAAAAGCAATGGAAATGGCAGGTATAGAGACTGTAGAACTTACATCCAAGGAGGGACTAGCACTTATAAATGGAACACAGGTTATGACATCGATTGGAGCACTGGCCATTTATGATGCAATCATGCTATCAAAAACAGCGGATATAGCAGCGTCTTTGACAATAGAGGCTCTTAACGGAATCACTGATGCCTTCGATCCCAAGGTGCACAATGCAAGGGGTCATTTGGGACAGATATACTCTGCTGACAACCTATTGAAAATCCTTAAGGGTAGCAGCATGACAACCAGACAGGGAGAGATGAGGGTTCAGGATCCATATTCCTTGAGATGTACCCCTCAGATTCATGGTGCAACAAAGGATGCTCTTGAATTCATTAAATCAAAGGTAGAGATCGAAATGAATGCAGCAACAGACAATCCTCTTATTTTCACTGAGGAGGAAGAGGTAATATCAGGAGGAAACTTCCATGGGCAGCCTATGGCGCTTCCATTTGACTTTTTGGGTATTGCCGTTGCAGAGTTGGCAAACATTTCGGAAAGAAGGCTAGAGAGACTTGTTAACCCAGCCCTTAGCAATGGTCTGCCTGCATTCCTAACCAAGAAGGGTGGAGTCAATTCAGGTTTTATGATAGTTCAATACTCCGCTGCATCACTTGTTTCAGAAAACAAGGTTTTGGCCCATCCAGCAAGTGTTGATTCGATACCTTCATCAGCTAATCAGGAGGATCATGTTTCAATGGGTACAATTGGTGCTAGAAAGGCAAGGGAGATTCTTGAAAACTCCAAGAAGGTAATCGCTATGGAACTGATGGGAGCATGCCAGGCGATTGACATTAGAGGAAATAGTGGTTTGGGAATGGGAACAGAGGAAGCGTATAAGGTTATCAGAGGTAGAATCTCAGCATTGGAAAATGATAGGATCATGTATACTGACATAAACATTGCAGAAGAAATCGTACAGTCAGGGAAAATAGTAGCACAGGTGGAAAACAAGGTGGGAGAGCTCAGATAAATGGTCTGAATAAGCCATAGAAATGGATCTGGTTCACGGATATTGTTTAAGTGAGAAGTATAATGTATAATATATAGATACAAATATAAAAGACTTTTAGCATATGCTAAAAGTCTTTTTAAAGGTTGGGAACTGAATGGTAAATGAGTTTATAAAAGCTTCTTCACTGATATTCATGGCAGAAATGGGGGACAAGACTCAAATAATTGCCATGACCTTTGCTACGCAATACATGGTAAGGCATGTGCTTTCAGGGGTTGCCCTAGGGGTTTTGGCAAATCATGGGATAGCTATCGTTCTAGGCGCTTTAATAGGAAGTGTGATAACTGGAGATATGGTTAATATTATAGCTGGTGGGCTGTTCATATTTTTCGGTTGGAATGCATTGAGAATGGAAGAGTCAGAGGATATTGAAAACAAGATAAAGGTTCACCCAGTATGGACAGTGGCACTTGCTTTTTTCATCGGCGAGCTTGGAGACAAAACACAACTCACTGCAATGGCATTATCGGCAGAAGCTGAATTTCCTGCGATTATACTTGCAGGAACAACTGCTGGCATGGTCGCTACAAGTGGATTGGGAATATTTGTAGGATCCAGGATCGGTGGGAGAATACCTGAAATTGGCCTCAAAATAGCATCCTCACTTGTTTTTCTGGGCTTTGGGATGACAAAGCTATATGAATCAATAGGCTACTATTTGGATAGCTTGGCAGCTTTAGCAGTAATATTTTCAATTGTTATAGTAGTTGAGATAGTACTTATTAGAAAGGCAATCGCAGCTGGGAGAGAGATGCCAGAGAAGCTTGGGGTTAAGAGAGCTGCAGAACAGCTTTATCAGATGACAAAAAGGATAAACGATGAGCTGGATAGTGTTTGTCTCGGTGAGGAGAACTGTGGTACATGTGCAGGAGTGGGATGCCTTATAGGATATATTAGGAGCATTCTTACCAATGCTAGAAGGGATAGGGAGTATTTTTTGGATGCTGATATACAGCTGGAGGACCTGCTAATAAGAAATTACGAAGATAAAAAGATTGAGGATGCGTTACTATTGACTTTACAGGAGCTTGTGGACTATGGGTGGACAGATGAACCGGAGTTTATCATGACAAAGGTAAGGGAGTCCTTGGAGATTCTTTTGTTTGAAAGAAGGATCGGGAATACAAAGTCGGTGGAAGCATATTTAAAGGAAGTATCAGCTATTGACTATCCGTTGGGTAAAAGATATATGGACATACTTCAAAGGGAGGCTTCAAATGAAAAGAAAGACAATTAAGGTTATGTTGGCAGATGCTCAATTATTGTGCCTTTATGGGTTGAAGCATATTCTGGATTCCCAGGAGTTTATTAAGGTAGTGGCTAGTGCCAGCAATAAGTTGGAAATTCTTGATAGAGGGTTGGCTACAGAGCCTGATATATTGATCATGGATCCCCAACAAAAAGACAATGATGGGTTTGAAACCATACGGCTCTTGAAGGAAAGAGGATTCAAGGGCAAGATTATATTGCTTCTTGAAAACATATGCAATGAAAGATATATGGAAGCCTCTAAGATCAATATAGAAGGTTATGTCCTTAAGACTGCCTCCCCTGAAAAGCTACTGTACTCCATAAAGGAGGTAAACAGGGGAATGCAGTATATAGATGAAGAGGTTAAACGAGAGCTTCAGTACTCAGACGAATGCTTGAAGATATCCAGAATAGAAAATGAGAAGGTTGATTCTCTGTCCCAGAGGGAATATGACATACTTAAGCTGGTTGCCTCAGGTTTAAGCAACAGGTCAATTGCAGACCAACTGTTTATCAGTGAGAAAACCGTAAAGAATCACCTTACACAGATTTTCAGAAAGCTTGAGGTAAGTGACAGGGTGCAGGCAACATTGTTTGCAATTCGTTCCGGAATTAGATAGCTATACTATAGAAGAATATGCCAGTGCAAATTCCTTGAAGGCTTCTCCCAGTGGAGAAAGCTTTCTTTTTTTATGAAAAACCAGATAAAATTTCCTATCAAGTGAAAGCTTATCAATTTTGAAAACATTACCTTGGACCAACTTCCTTCCCGTCCTATCAAATACGTCCTTATATGAAAGAAAAGACGAACCGGTTCCAAGCGAAATCATTTTCTTGATTGTTTCAGTATCTGCAACAATGGCTGAAACAGTAAGCTGATTGAGCTGTGTACCATTTTTCAGAAGAGCGTCCTTAAGTACCTTTCCGGTTCCAGAGCCCTCCTCTCTTAGGATAAGTGGTTGATTGATAATGTCTTCCACATTGATGCTGCTCATTTCCTGTTTATCAGAGTAGACATCATTAGGAGTTACAAAAACTAGAGTATCATCCATAACTCCCTGGTATTCGAGGTTTGGATCCTCGAAAATCGCACCAACAAAGCCAAAATCAATATATCCGTTCAATATATTCTGGACTACCTTGCTGGAATCTACATCTATTATGGAGAAAGTGACAAGTGGATGCTGTTTTCTGAACCCGTGTATCAATTGGGGCAACAGGTGCCTTCTGGGGACAGAGCTGCTTGCTATCTCCAGTCTTCCTTCAATTTTCCCCATATGCTCCTCGATCTGATACTTCATTGAATCATAAAGGTTTATGATATCAATGGAATGTCTGTAGACTATATCTCCTGCTTCGGTTGTGGTGACTCCTTTGGACATTCTGTTAAGGAGCACAGCATCCAGTTCCTTTTCTATTGACTGTACATGGTTGGTCACAGTAGGCTGAGTCAGGAATAATTTTTCTGCGGCCTTTGAAAAGCTACCAAGCTTTGAAACCTCAATAAAAGTCTTCAATTGTCTTATATCCATCTGTTTCAGCTCCTTTAATGTGTTAATTGTATAATATTTGAAAAATGCTGAAATATCAACCTTTAATTAAATTGTGCAGAAAAAGAAAATAATCTCTAAAAACGTATTGACTTTTAAATAGAAACCCTGTATAGTTAGTATTTGTTGAGCGAAACCGCAGCCCAGACAGCCAAGTAAAAAGTCATGAAAAACATTCAAAACACCATTGACAAAATAGACTGGTTTTGCTACAATAATCTAGTCACCTCAAATCAGAGGCGA